>PEAR01000013.1 GCA_002753745.1 Candidatus Omnitrophota bacterium
CATTTACCTTTCCCAGGATCCTGTTGTGCGCGAGAAAGAGATCGTTCAGTTCGCCCGGCGTATGAGGGTCGACGGGTTGGAAAAGTTCGGGCGATGTACCTTTATTGCTTCGGTTAATTTTTATGTTGATAAAGAGCAGATGGGCCTGGAGAAATCCGTCGGAGCCCTGCTGGTTTATATTCCCGAAGATTATGTCGCACGTTTGTTGTGGCTGCTGGATTACGGGCGCATCGATGAAGATAATGAAGCGGAGATGTCGGATGCGTGCGGGACGGTGGCGAACCTTCTGGCCGGATATTTCGTCAAAGAACTTTCGGCCCACGGTTATATTCATCTGCAGATGTCGCATTTTGAAACGTATATCAATACCCCTCTCAACGGAATCGACTTTTTTTCCGATGAGGATGTCAAACACGAGATCGAGGTTTTTATCCGGGAAGAGAAGAGGATGGTGCTCGAATTGACGATGAAGCCGTTAAAGAGGTATTGATATGGTTAAGAAAATCCTTGTTGCTGATGATGATCCGACGTTAACACGCCTCCTGGAAAGCTATTTGATGGATCATGGGTATCAGGTGATCACGGCGGCTGACGGCGACGAAGCGTTGGAGAAACTGGAGCAGGAGCGGCCGGACCTGGTTGTTTTGGATGTGGTGATGCCCAAGACCAACGGCTACGCGTTCCTTTTTGCGATGCGCAGGATCGACGGTGCCGGGAAGACTCCTGTGATCGTTCTGACCTGCAAGCCCGAACTCGCCGGGATCTTCAAGGCGGAAGGCGTGCAGGAATATTTGATCAAGCCGTTTCCGCAGAAAGAACTTCTGGAGAAGATCCGGAAATATATTTGAATCCAAGCAGAAAAGAATCCGAGGAGATATTCGTGAAAGTATCCCGTCAGGTCTTAACGATCGTTCTTGTCGCTGTCGTTGTTGGCGGTTTTAGTGTTTATAAGCTGTTTCTTGCCAGGACGCTGCGCCCGGTTCCGGTGGACATCAGGGCCTTTGGGCGGCTCAAGGGGGATCCTTCAGCACCGGTTAAAGTGGTCGAGTACACTGATTTTCAGTGTCCGGCGTGTGCCCACGCCAACGGGGTTGTTGAAAAGCTGTTGAGCACGTATCCGGGACAGATATCGGTGGAGCATAAACATTTTCCGTTGTCTCGCCACGAGCATGCGTTTCGGGCGTCGGTATTTGCCGAGTGCGCGGCCGACCAGGGGAAATTCTGGCCTTTTCATGATGTTTTGTTCAAAAGTCAGGACACCTGGGAGAAGATGTTGTCGGTGGATAATTATTACTCTGAACTGGCGGTATCGATGGGGATTAACGGCGCTCGTTTAACCGCTTGCGTTAACAGTGCTGATGCGGGCAGCCGGGTCAAGAAGGATATGCAGGAGGGGGTTGCTCTTGAGGTGAAATCGACACCGACGTTCTTTGTTAACGGCAAGAGGTTTGTCGGCGGCGCATTTCTGGAGCAGGAGGTCGAACGGATTTTGGGGAAGAAATGATATGTTCGTGGTGATCCGTTGTGTGCTGGGCCTTTTGTTTGTGATCTCCGGCGGCGAGAAGCTGTTAAGCCCGACGGAGAATTTTCTTTATGTGATCGACAGTTATCAAATGCTGCCGCGTCCGTTGGAACAGGCTGTGGCAGTGGTTTTCCCCTGGCTTGAAGTGATGACGGGCGTTTTTATCCTTTCGGGGCTGTGGCTTCGGCAGGCGCTGGCAACGCTGTTATTAATATCGGCCTCTTTGATGGTGATCGTCGGACAGGCGATCGTGCGGAAATTGCCGTTGGACAATTGCGGCTGTTTTGGCGAGCTGATCCATTTGCCGTTGCGGGGCGTTATTCTGGTTGATCTTTCTGTTTTTGTATTGGCTCTCTTGTGTTTGTTTAATATCAGGAAAACCGCCCGGTTCTCCCTGGATGGCTTTTATGCCGGTCAAGAAAAGGTTTAGAGTCTTCATTTTTTTATTGGGATTATGTGCCATGAGCCGTGCTGTGTTTGCTGATGATAATATTAAGCCCGCTCGTTTGGCCGGCGACTGGTATCCGGGTACGGCAGCCGAGTTGGGGAAGATGCTCGACGGTCTTTCGACTGGAGTTGATCTTCTCTCGGAGATTGCCGATGTGGGGCTGGTGATCTCGCCGCATGCGGGTTATGTTTTTTCGGCGCCGGTGGCTGCCTGGGGGTTCAAGGCGGCACAGACGAGAAAGATATCAACGGTCATTATTCTTGCCCCGAGCCATCATTTTAGTTTCGCCGGTGCTGCTGTTTGGCCTCAAGGCGCATTTGAAACGCCGCTCGGCAGGGTTGAGATCGATCAGGACCTGGCGGCGAAGATTCTTGCTTTTGACAAGCGTTTCACAACGCGACGTGATGTTTTTGAAGGCCTGGCAGGTCGGCCGGAAAACTCTGTCGAGACGCAGGTCCCTTATATTCAGCGGGCGTTCCCTTCAGCCAGGATCGTTCCGGTTATTGTCGGGTTTCCACCTGACCCTGATATGCTGCGGACGGTGGCTGATGCCCTGGCTGCCGCTGTTGCCGGTCGGGATGATGTGCTGGTGGATGTGAGCGTTGACCAGTCCCATTTTCACGTGGATGCCGAAGCTCGGGCGATTGACGCGCGCGGCCTTACGGCGATCGAACAGAGGGATGTAAAGGCTCTCTGGCAGGGGCATCGTGACGGCTCGATGGAAGTGGATGGTTTCCATGTTGTGATCGCCGGCATGCTTTACGCCGAGAAGATGGGCTTTAACAAGGCAAGGGTACTGAAATATGCCACTTCTGCCGATGCGACCGGAGATAAAAGCCGTGTTGTTGGCTATGCATCAGTTGTTTTTTATAAAGACAAGCCGGCGGGTAAAGTTGCGTCGCTGAGTGTGGGGCAGAAGGCCCGCTTGTTGGCAATCGCGCGCAGCACACTGGAGGCGTTCGTGCGTACCGGGAAGACATCTGAAATCGCTGAACATGACCCCCGCCTTCTGGCAGAAGAAGGCGCTTTTGTGACTCTGCATAAAGACGGCCAGCTGCGCGGATGCATCGGGAATATCATCGGCCAGGGGCCGCTGTATAAGACGGTGCGCGACATGAGTGTTGCTGCGGCCTCGCAGGATCCGCGGTTTTCGCCGGTTACGGCGGATGAGCTGGGCAGCATTGACCTTGAGATCTCGGTCCTTTCCACGCCGGTGGCGGTGAAAAGTCCGGATGACATTGAGATGGGAAAGCACGGCGTGATCGTGTCGCGCGGGTATTCGAACCGGGGTGTTTTTCTGCCCCAGGTGGCGACCGAGACCGGGTGGTCAAAAGAAAAGTTCTTGTCTGAGCTTTGCGCGCAGAAGGCCGGTTTGCCGCCGGATTGCTGGAAGAGGGCGGATACCCGGATCGAGGTTTTTACGGCCGATGTGTTCGGCGAGAAAAAATAGCTTTAACCTTTTAGGAGAAATATGGGAAAAAAGAACAACAGCAAGCGTGACCAGAAAGCAGAAGACAAAAAGCCGTTTCTTTCGGATCGTCAGCGGAAAGTATTTCTGATCGTTATCCTGGCGATGGTTGTCCTGGTGCCGATCGTTGATAATTTCCGCTGTAAAGCCAGTTGTCTTAAGCGTGTAAAAACTCCTTACCCCGAGATCGCTTGCAAGTATCAATGCCCCTGGCCGTGGGAAAGGAATAAATGACCGTATGGGAAACTCTGAAGCCCGGACGATATGGGTTTTTACGGGCCTCATTATAGCGGTCGGGTTGATTGCGCTATATAGTGCGACGTTTGAGAATGTGCGCGTGTCACGTCAGGTTTTTGTGGATCAGCTTGGCTTTTCGGTTCTCGCGCTGGTAGTTATGTTTTTTCTCAGCCGGGTTAATTACCGCTTGTTTTATGACACGGCATATATCGTTTATGGCATTAGCGTTTTGCTGTTGCTGGCAGTCCTTTTTTCCGGCCGTTCGGCCCTGGGTGCCACGCGCTGGTTTAATTTGGGATTCTTTTCTTTCCAGCCGTCTGAACTGTCGAAATTCGCGGTGATCGTGATGCTGGCGCGGTATTTCAGTTCCAGCAATCAGCGTTTGTCATTCAATGTGCGCAGTGCGTTTCGGGCGGCTTATGAAGATTTGCTTTTTCCGTTTATTTTAGTCCTGATCAGTTTTGCGTTGATTTTCAAGCAGCCCGATCTGGGAACGGCTCTTCTGGTTTTGGGGATTTTCATTGTGATGGTGTATGCCTCGGGTGAGGAGATGAAGCCGTTCGCTATTTTTATGGGAGCATGCGTCGCGCTTGTTCCCGTCGGTTGGCATTTTCTGAAAGATTACCAAAAGGACCGAATCCTTGTTTTTATGAATCCGAACGCTGACCCTCTCGGGGCGGGGTATACGATCATTCAATCACGGATCGCGGTTGGTTCCGGCCAGATGTTCGGTAAGGGTTGGCTCGGGGGGACCCAGAATCAGCTGAATTTCCTGCCTGAACGGCATACAGATTTTATTTTTTCTGTGATCGGCGAGGAGTGGGGATTTCTGGGGGCGCTGTTTCTTCTGGTATGCTATGCCATGCTGATCTGGACCGGTTTGCAGATCGCGGAGCGCGTTAAGGACCGGTTCGGCCATATGATGGCGGTCGGCGTGGTCAGTATCCTGGCATTACAGGTGGTTATAAATATCAGCATGACCATGGGATTAAGTCCGGTTGTTGGAATTACGCTGCCGATGATCAGTTACGGGCGCACTTCTTTCATGGTTTTTGCGCTGTTGATCGGCATTTTATTGAATTTGAGCTCCAAGCGTTCTGCGTGAAACATGAATTTCCTGCCTTGAATTGACATATGTTATTAAATTAAGTAAAGTAGTGGCAATATGGAAGGTCATGGCGCGCGCTTTATGTTAGTTCAGTTAGAAATTATTATACACCGGCAACTTGCGGATTTACATGAGATACGAACGGTCTTCAAATAAACATCTGGGTGAATTGCTGGTTGAGCGCGGGATCATTGCCCGCGACCATCTTCAGAAAGCCCTGGATTACCAGCGGGTGAATGAAGGGGTCCTTTTCGGCGAAGCTTTGATCAAGCTCGGGTTGGCCTCTGAGGAGGATATTGCCCAGGCGCTTACCTGCCAATACGGGTTCCCGTTTCTGCCGTTGTCGAATTACGAGATTGATCCCGATGTTGTCCGTTCTGTTCCCGGCAATGTCTGTCAACAGTTCTGCCTTATCCCGATCGACAAGATCGGCAAGAGTCTTACCTTGGCCATGTCTAATCCACTGAACATGAAAGCTGTCGATGACGTCGAGCTGTTGACCGGTTGTACGGTTCAGGCTTTTGTCAGCACGACAACCGACGTCCGTAACGCGATCAAAAAATATTACAGCGGGGATTGATGCCGACATTCAAGGATCGGATCAAGGCGATTTTGCTGCGCGACGAGATCCTCAGCGCCGATGACTTGGCGCGCGCGGTCGAGGAGCAGGAAACGGTCGGCGGGGAGTTGAGCAAGATCCTTATCCGCATGGGCATGATCGATGAAGAGCAGCTGGCATTCTTGCTGAGTGAAGGCCTGCATTTGCCCGTGATCAATATCTCCCGCCTTAAGATCGATCCAGCAGTCGCCACTCTTTTGCCGGCGGATATCCTCAAGAAATATATGGTTCTGCCCATTTCTCGCATCGGGGAGAATCTGGCTCTGGCGATGGCCGATCCGCTGAATATTTTTGCTATTGATAATATCAAGGCTTTTACGGGTCTTACGATCACGCCGATCATCGGCCGGCCCGGGGATATTCAGGAAGCGATCGATCATTATACGGCGCCGAAGTCTGCCGAATCATTTGACAAGATCCTCAAGGACATCAAGGATGCGGAAGAAGTCGAGCTGGTCCACGAAGGGGTCGACCGGCTGGATACCAAAGAGATTGAGAATATCACTCAGGAAGCGCCGATCATCCGGCTGACGAATACGATCATCCGCCAGGCGGTGGTGGCCAAAGCGAGCGATGTTTTTGTTGAGCCGATGGAAAAGCATTTGCGCATCCGCTATCGTGTCGACGGGGTCTTGCGGGAGATTGACCGGATGTCAAAGGCCCTGCATTTTCCGATCGTGTCGCGCATCAAGGTTATTTCGAATCTGGATATTTCGGAGCACCGGCTGCCCCAGGACGGACGTTTTCGCTCGGTTTTTGATGCCGGCAAGGAAGTTGATTTTCGCGTAAGCGTTCTGCCTACTGTTTACGGCGAAAAACTGGTGCTGCGCGTGTTGGACAAGAACCAGGGCCGCGTCGATATCGAACAGCTGGGGTTCGAGCCCAGCCCATTGAAACGCCTGAAGGAAGCCTGTACCCGTCCGCACGGGATGATCCTGGTCTGCGGTCCGACGGGCAGCGGCAAAACGACCACGCTGTATTCTGTGCTGCGTTTTATTGATTCCCCCGGCAAGAATATTGTTACTGTCGAAGACCCGGTGGAATATCAGATGAAGGGCCTAAACCAGGTGAATATTCGTTACGACGTGGGTTTAACGTTCACCGCGACTTTACGCTCGATCCTGCGGCAGGACCCGGACGTGATCATGATCGGGGAGGTGCGTGATTCTGAAACACTGGACGTCGGCGTTAAGGCGGCGTTGACCGGACATTTGGTGGTAACCTCGCTTCATACGACGACAGCGGCCGGATCGATCATCCGTATGGTCAACATGGGTATTGAGCCTTTCCTGATCTGTTCGGCCGTCAACTGCATCGTGGCACAGCGCCTGCTGCGGCGCATTTGTCCGCACTGCAAGGAAGAGCTGCGCGTATCCGAGACTCTTTATAATAAACTGAACATCGGGAAGATCCTCCCCGGGAAAGACCCGGTTTTCTTTCGCGGCCGGGGTTGCCCGCAGTGCCTGAAGTCGGGCTACGCCGGGAGAGTCGGCATCCACGAGGTCCTGGCGTTCTCGCCGGAAGTTAAAAAGCTGATCCTGGAACGTGCTGGTGAGATCCAGATCAAAGCTGCCGGCAGGGCCGAGGGGATGCGCACGATGCGTGAAGACGCGCTTGCCAAGGCTGCCAAGGGCTTGACGTCTCTCGAAGAAGTTGTTCGCGTAACGGCGGGTGACGAACAGGAGGCGGCGTAAAGGTATGGCGATCATTCGTGAACGGATCATTGATGCTCTTCTTCAGATTCCCGGCGTCGACCGCAACCTGGTAGAAGAGGCCCTGCTGATTCAGCACGAAAGCAATATTTCTTTTTCTGAAGCCCTGGTCAAAAAAGATATTATTTCCGAGAAAGACCTTGTCCTGCTTCTGGTACGCGAGCTGAAGATCCCTTCCGTTGACCTGCGGCGGTTCAAGCTGGATTCTCGTCTGAAGGAAGCGGTCCCGGAGCGTCTGGCGCGGCAGTATAATCTCATTCCTATCGCGACACTCGGGACAAGCCTGACGGTTGCTTTAGGTGATCCGCTTAATGTTTTTGCGCTGGATGACCTGCGCGATATTACCGGCAAGAAGATTGAAGCGGTAATGGCGACGCCCACGCAGATCAAGGAAGCGATCGAGCGTTTTTACGGCGAGGCCGACCAGGGGACTGTTTCGGAGTTAAGCAAGAATATCGATGTGGGTGATTTCGAGGTCATTACGGAATCCAAGGGTGATGAAAGCGCCGATGTCGACGGCAGCGAAGAAGCTCCGGTGATCCGGATGGTGAACCTGGTCATCAAGGAGGCATTGCGTCAGCGGGCTTCGGATATTCATATGGAGCCCACGGCCGGGAATATGCGGGTCCGTTACCGCGTTGATGGCGTTCTGGTGGATGTCCTTGAGATCCCGCGTGAAAGCCAGAGCGCGGTCATTGTCAGGATCAAGATCATGTCGCGGATGGATATCACGATCAATCAGATCCCGCAGGATGGGCGTTTTAAAATGCGGACCTCGGGCAAGGAAGTCGATTTTCGCGTTTCGGTCTTGCCGATCAGTCACGGTTCCAAGGTGGTTATGCGGGTGCTGGACAAGGCCAATTTGTCGGTAGGCCTGGGCCAGCTGGGGTTGTCGGACCGTTCGCTGGCGCTTCTTGAGGAGGGGATTATCAAGCCTTTTGGGATGATCCTGATCACGGGTCCGACGGGTAGTGGTAAATCCACCACCTTGTATTCGATCATCAACAAGCTTAACAGTTCTGACAAGAATATTATTACCGTTGAAGATCCCGTGGAATATCTCGTCGAGGGATTAACCCAGATCGAGGTGCGAAGCGATATCGGGTTATCTTTTGCCGCTGCGCTGCGGTCGATCCTGCGTCAGAGTCCGGATATTGTAATGGTCGGTGAGATCCGTGATAATGAGACCGCGGATATCGCGATCAAGGCGTCGTTGACCGGTCAGTTGGTCTTTTCCACGCTGCACACAAATGATGCTGCTGGGGCGTTAACGCGTCTGGTGGATATGGACGTCGAGCCGTTTCTGGTGGCGTCCAGCCTGGTCCTGGTATGTGCCCAGCGCCTGGCCCGCAAAATATGTCCGCACTGCAAACAGCAGATCGATGTTCCGCTGGAAGCTCTCAAAAGGTTCGCGGGACAGATTGATCCTAAAACAACCTTTTATGCCGGTAAGGGCTGCGACCACTGTCGGCATACGGGATACCGCGGCCGTTTTGCGGTGACCGAGATTCTGGTTATGGATGATCCGATCCGGGAGATGCTTTTGCAGGGAAAGTCATCGGATGATATCAAGGCGTATGCCCGCAAGAATCAGGGGTTGCATATTTTGTGGGATGATGCGCTGGAACGTCTCACCCAGGGGCAGACGACCATTGAGGAGGTTTTGCGGATCGTGTCGGATGAATAAGCTGAATTTGCCTTTTACGGTTGAAATGTCGGGATATAATAAGGTGCAGACATTTATTTCCAGCATTTATGAAGAAAAAGTTTTTCGTCGATAATAGGTTAAGGAGCTGCGATGGCGAAATGCTGCCTGGAGCGTAAACTGATCGGTGAGATTCTCGTCGAGCGCGGGCTGGTGACCGCGGAAGCGCTGGATCAAGCACTCGAATATCAGAAGAAACTGCCTGGTGTTTATATCGGCGAGGTTCTTATTCGGCTGGGTCTGTTGACGGAGATTGATATCGTGACAGCCCTCGTTGTGCAGTGCAACCTTCCGTTTATCGCCATCAGCAAGCATCTGGTGGATGAAGCGGTCATCCGGTTGATTCCGGCTGAGTTTGCCCATGGCCATCGGCTTATCCCGCTTGACCGCATTGGTAATGTCCTTAGTATTGTCATTGTCAGCCCCATCGGCGATCAGCTTAGGTCTGAAGTGGAGCAGATGACGGGTTGCCAGATCGCCCTGTTCATTTCGACTTGCTCCGAGATTGAGACGGCGTTGAAACGTTTTTATCCCGAGTTCCCGACGAATACGCTGTCAGCTCGAGCGGGATCATCGTCAGTAAAGGATGTGTAATGGCTATTTTTCGTTATACGGCTAAAGATTTTGAGGCGCACACGTTCACCGGCAAGATCACCGCGACGGATCAGCTGGCGGTGGTCGATGAGCTGCGCAAGCGGAAGCTTATTATCATCAGCATTGAAGAGGAGAAGGCGGCAACCTTCATGCCGTCTGTTGAGCAGACAGCGCCGATTAAAGTCGAGGACGTTATTCTTTTTACCCGGCAGATGGCGACCATGGTCGATGCGGGGATCCCGATCCTGCAGACTGTCGACGCGCTTCAGGAACAGATGGTCAACCCGTCATTTAAAAAGATCCTGGCCGCCGTAAGGGACGATATCCGGCTCGGCAGCAGCCTTTCTGCTTCTTTCGCCAAATACCCGAAAGTCTTTGACGGCCTTTTTGTCAACATGATCCGGGTCGGCGAGAGCGGCGGCGTGTTGACGACGGTCCTGGAGCGGCTTTCGTCGTATATGGAAAAGTCTGATCGTCTCAAGCGCAAGATCAGCGGCGCGCTTATTTATCCGAGTGTCATTGTTTCCATGGCGATGATCATCACCGTCATCCTTCTGATCAAGGTGGTCCCGACTTTTTCCGGGATCTACGCCTCTTTTAACAGGAAATTGCCGGCCATGACCCAGGTCCTGGTTAATATCAGCGATGCGCTGAAGAATAATTTCCTGGTGATCATGGTGGTCATCGGCGCGATCGTGGCGGCGTTCGTGGCGTATCAGCGGACGGAAAAGGGTGCGTACCGGATTGATGGTCTAAAACTCAAAGCGCCTGTATTCGGCGAGCTTCTTAAGAAAGTCGCCGTGAGCCGTTTTTGCCGCACGCTTTCCGTGCTGCTTCAAAGCGGTGTTCCTATTCTTGAAGGGCTGGACATTGTGCGCAAAACGATCGGTAACAGGGTGTTGGAGGGCGTGATCGAAAAGGTTGTTGCCAGTGTGCGGGAAGGCGAAAGTATTGCCGAGCCGTTGGGACGCAGCGAGGTTTTTCCATCGATGGTGACCAAGATGATCTCTGTCGGCGAGCAATCGGGCCAGCTGGACAAGATGCTGGTCAAGGTTGCTGACTTTTTTGACGAGCAGGTGGATGCGGCGGTGGAAACGCTCACCAGTTTGATCGAGCCGTTCATCATCGGTTTTCTGGGGATCGTTATCGGCTTTATCGTCATCGCGCTTTTTATGCCGATCATCAGTATGACGCAGATGATCAATTAACGGGGAGAAAAGTCATGGGGCGTATTAATGTTTCGTTCTTGGTTCTTGCTTTAGCGATCAATGGCGGAGCTTTTGCCATGGCGTCTGATGCGTTGTCGCCGGGTCCGGCGGTTTCCTCGCCTTCGTCGATCGCGCCGGATACGCAGAACAATTTCGAATACACGCTTAATACGCTAAAAGAAAGTGTGGGCCGTTTAAGCGAAGAGAATCGGAATATGCTGGCGGCGAACGAACAGATCAGAGGCAAGTTGCGGATGCTCAATGATCAATTAAAGGCCGATCAGGATCAGGGCACAAAGATCGCTGCTCAGCTGCAGTCCCTGGAGCCCCGGTATCAGAAAAGGATCGGGGATCAGTCTTTATGGGAGGGTCAGTTAAAAGAAGCGGCTAACCGCCAGGATGCGTTCAATGTAGATCGGTTGGCGGCTGAAAAAGCCTATAAGCTCAAGGAAATGGAAGATGATGCGCTTGTTGTTCAGGTTGGCGCCTTGTCACGGGAGCTGGCCGATATCCGTTCCGGTCTGGTGCCGGGTGAAGATCATACGGCGGAGTTAGTCCCGTTACGGGATCGGCAGGCTTCCTTGCAAAAGGAACTTGACCGTTCAACGGCTGATCTTGATAAGGTGCGTCAGGAATGGAAAGATCTGACGGTTGCCATTAATGCTGGACCGCTCCAGGTCGAGCAGTTTTCCAAGGAACAGGTGGCTTTAAAAAGTGATCTTGCGGCCCGCCAGAGTCAGATCGACGGGCTTCGTCAGAAGATAGATGCGGCAGCTAAGGACGTTCAATTATCCGAAACTATCTATTCTCCGCAAAATATGGAGCAAACGGAAAAAGAGGTCCAAGCTCTTGAGGTTCAGGCGCAGGCTCTCGATAAAGATACCTCCGATCTGGAAAAAACGGCCCGAGCTGTTCAGACCCCGGCAACACCGGATTCCAAGCTTAAAAAAGATGAGGCTCGTTTTAAGGAGCTTCTTGTGCAAAATAAAGACCTTAAGATGGGCTTGGGCAATCTACAACGGAAAATGGTCTCCCTGGACAAGAAAAAGTCTGATCTTGAAAAAGATCTAGACAAGAGCGGAAATTATTGATTTTTTGACAAAATTCGTTTTATGTGGTATCTTTTACTTAGGAGTCTGGATCTTTGAACGGTTCGCGGGGCCATATATACAATACCAAAGTCCTTCGGTACCGTAAAAAGAAATAGAGCTTAGGAAAGGAGGCGGCGGTCTAGAGAAAATAAACGGGTGCTGTCAGGGCGAGGTCAGGTGATCTGTTATTATAATACCTATCCGTTACCCCTCCTTAAGGCACACCCACTACACAACACTAGGAGGATGTATGTCTAATAAAAAAGGTTTTACACTCGTTGAAATCATGATCGTTGTTGCGATCATCGCCCTGTTGGCTGCGATCGCGATCCCCAACCTGTTAAGGGCCAAGGTTTCCGCTAATGATGCTCTTGCCAAGGGGACTCTGCGTACGCTGTCAACGGCTTCTGAGACTTTCGCCACCGCGAATAATGGAAACTATCCTGCCAACCAGGCGGCGCTGACTGGTGCGACACCTCCTTATGTTAACCAGAACTATTGCCAGACAACAGTGTCAGGCTTTGAATTTACTTGCAGTTTTGGAACGGGCGGTTATACGTTCACGGCGACACCGGTAACTCCGGGAACGACGGGAACCACCGTTTTTACGATGACCACGGGTGGCATCCTGAATTAATAGGTTAAGATGGTTTGAATGATAAAGAGGGAGCCTTTTGGCTCCCTCTTTATTTTTAGGTGTTGGGTAGAGCGTTCGAAAAAATAATTGATTAATTATATTTAATCATCGTTCTTCTTTTGTTATATTATGACTACCCTATGAGCAATATTGTCAACAATTACCTTAAGATCATCAGAAAAGTTTTCCCCGTCAATGCGAAGAGCAGCGTTGTGGGTCTGGATATCGGGCCTTCGTCGTGTAAGGCTGTTGAGCTGGTCTGCCGCAACGGCGGTTATGAGTTATTGCGCTGGATGGTGGAACCTGTTGTCGGGACTGATGATAAGGCTCTGTCGGCGGCATTGGGCAAGGTCCTGTCGGCCTTCGGTTTGCAGGCTAAAGCCCGCCCCTTGATCACGTCTGTCAGCGGTAAAGGGACGCTGATCCGTTATGTTGATATGCCCAAGATGTCCCAGATGGACCTTCGCCGGGCTTTTGCGATCGAATCAGATAAATATTTTCCTTTCCCGAGGGATACTGTTTATACGGATTGTCACATCCTTTCGACGTTTGACGGTAATCGCAAAATGTCTGTGCTGGTGGCGGCGGTCAAGAAAGACCTTGTGGAGTCGAGGATGAAGGTCCTTAAAGAGGCCGGACTGGATTCTTCGACGGTCACGCTCAACCCTGTGGCGGTGGCCAATGCTTTTGCCACATTTCCGCCGGATGGGTTTCTGGGCGGCGCTGAGGCCCAATCGTTTAAAGCCTGCGCTGTGGTTGATATTGGCGAGACCGGGACGAATTTGATGATTATTTTTGCCGGCAGCCCGCGGTTTAACCGGGATATTTTTATTGGCGCTCAAGAAATTTATAAACGTGCAGCAAATCTTTTGGGTGTTCCTCAGGATGAGGTGCGCGGACTTCTCGCCTATGGCAAGCCGGTCAATGAAACCCTTCAGAAGGGTGTTTCCGCGGTGATGGCCGATCTTATCAGCGAGATACGTTTGTCGTTCGATTATTTTATTACAGAAAAGAATCTGGCGGTAACACAGATCTTTTTGACGGGGGATGGCGCCTGTATCGCTGGCGTTGAGCCTGCTTTCCGGCAGGGGATCGACATCCCGGTGGCTGTTTGGGATCCTTTTGAAAAAATGGCGGCAGCGTCGCCTGCGGTCAAAGAGGGATTGAAACCGCACGGCTCAAGTCTTATTGGCGCTTTGGGAATGGCATTGAACGAATATGATCAGGGTTAATTTTATTCCCCAGGAGTTGCGTAAGGATCGCGGAGACCTTTGGGCGGAGGGGTTCGGGGCCCTGTCGCGGGAGGTCATTATCGGCATTCTCGTGGCTGCGGCCGGGGTGCTTTTGTTCCTTCATTTGATTCTTGGCGGGATGGCGCTCGGTAAGGTGGCCGAACACGCGATGCTCCAGGCGCGCTGGTCGTCGCTGGGACCGGAGAAGAGAGTTCTGGATAGTATTACCAATGAGACAAAAGCCCTGCAGACACGAATGAATTCAGTCAAGGTTATTACCTCGGCGCAAGGGGTGGTCTGGGCCAGGTTGATGAATGAAGTCTCGGACAGTGTGCCCAAGGGGCTGTGGATCCGGGAAATAAAATTTGACAAGGGTCAGTTAACGATCAGCGGCAGCGCGGTCTCCAAGGTTAAGAATGAAATGATCGTTGTGAATAATTTTGTGGATACGCTTAAGGCGCAGCCGCAATTGAAGAAAAGTTTCTCCGGGATAGATGTGGATTCCATTCAGCGCCGGGAAAATACGGCGCTGTCGATCGCGGATTTCTCCCTGAAAGCGAAAAGGGTGGTCCCATGAACCCGGCTATCGAGAAACTTAAAGAGCTTGAAGCCAAGTTTTTGTACATGATCCTGCTGGGGATCATTGCGGTGGTGGCGGTGGCGGATTACGCGCTGGTGATGCGCTCCCAAATGGGTTTGGTCGGGGCGCTTAATACCCGGACTGTTCAGTTGAAGAAAGACATCACGGATCTGGCGACCAATAAGCAGCGTCGAGCTCAGTTTAATGCTCAGCTTGAGATCGCCAAGCAGGCGCGTAATAATTTTGAGGCGATGATCCATCATAAAAATGATGTCCCGGTGGTATTAAAGAATGTTTCGAGCATTGCCAATGAGTACGGCGTTAAGATCGATCAGCTGGCTCCGCAGGCGGTCAGTGCGGCGCCTCTGGTTAAGAACGAGGATGGAAAGTATTTAACGATGAATATCGCTGTCCGGGTGAGCTGTGGCTTTCACCAGTTCGGCAAGTTTTTAAACCGCCTGGAACATGACCGGCTGTTCTGGCAGCTGGAAGATCTTGATATCACCGGGGATCCGAAGGATGTCCAGCGTCAGGACATCAAGATGAACATGAAGATCCTTATTCTGGAGAAGTAACGTGATCCGTGCTGTTTTTCTTTTTATTATTTTTGTGGTGCTGTCAGCGCTTCCTCCAGCGGCGGGGGCTGCTGTTGCGACGGCGCCGAGTGTGCCGGAGATGCCGGTCAAGGCGGATCTGCCGGCTTTGGAGCCGGATTTTGTGTACGATGATCACGGCCAGCGCGATCCCTTCTGGCCGCTGGTAACTGCAGGCGGCGCGATCGTTACCTACGAAACAAACTTCGCGGTGACGGAAATGGTCCTCGAAGGAATTGTTAGCGACGGGGACGGCGGTATTGCTATCATTAACGGTACCGTTGTGGAACAGGGCAAGCAGTACGGGATGTATACGGTGGAGAAGATCGATCCGGATAAAGTTATTCTGGTCAAAGATGGACAGACGTCGGAACTTCGAATAAAGAAGGAGGAATAAATGGTGAGGATATGGTGCCTCGCGTTGCTGGTTTTAGTATTAGGGATGTCCGTTGGTTTTGCCCAGGATAAAACGGTTCCTGTTGCTGTTTCGGCGGCTTCGCCGGCGGTCAAGCCGACGGTCGCTGCGGCAAATGCGGCGGTGGCGCCGGAGCCTGTTCTGGAATTCAAGATGTCCAAGTCCGGTAATGTGTCGCTGGATTTTCGCGAGGCGGATATTAAGAATGTTCTTAAGGTGCTAGCCTATAAAAGCGGAATCAATATTATCGCCGGTCCTGAAGTGGTGGGAATGGTGAATATCCAGTTGAAAGATGTGCCGTGGCAGAAAGCGCTGGACGTGATCCTTTCGACGTACGGTTACAGCTATGAGCAAAAGGGCACGGTCATCATGGTGACCACGGTCGAGAATCTCAAGAAACGCCGCGAAGATGCCAAAGCACTGGCCGATCAGGAGCCGGTGGCAACGGAAACGATTATCCTGAATTTTAGCAAGGCCGAAGATGTGGTGAAGTCGTTGGATAAGATGAAAACCGCTCGCGGGAGCATTAATTTTGATGTGCGCACCAACTCGGTTATTATCAGCGATGTGGGGAGTAATCTGGAACTGATGAAGATGGTTGTTAAACAGCTTGATACAGTAACGCCGCAGGTCCTGATTGAAGCCAGGATCATTGAGACGACTTTGGGGAAGAATGATACTTTAGGTATTAATTGGGGATTGTCTGCATCCGCTTCTGGTTCGATCCGCTCAACGACGCTTCCCTGGAGTGTTGATTCGAGAAGTAAAATATTTCCGTATCATGTTGTAAAAGATTCTGTACAAACTCCTTCAGAGCAAACATCGCAGATCGATCCGGCGGCCCCGGCTCCAGCGCCTTTGTATGGTACTCTTAACGCTTCGGGTTTATCTGCGGCACTGGATTTATTGAAAAGCCGGAATAATTCGAAGGTTCTTTCAAATCCTCAGATTGTGACGCTGGACAATCAGCCGGCCAAAGTTCAGGTTGGACAGCAGATCCCCATGCCTCAGTACACATCGAATCAGAATACAGGTGTGCTTCAGATTTCTGGCTGGTCGTATATGGATGTCGGCATTGTTTTTGATGTCACGCCTCATATTAACAACGCACATTTGGTAACGCTGGACATTGCACCTAAGATTACGGGTGTCTTGTCTACCATCCCGGCCGGCGGGATCAGTGCTTCTTCCAGTGCAAGTATGCCGGTGTTGAGCAATGAGTCAATTACAACCAAAGTGATGATCAGGGATGGGGAGACGCTGGTTATTGCGGGATTGGTAACGGATACTGTATCCAAGGAGCAGACGCGAGTTCCTCTGCTGGGATATATTCCTGTGCTTGGTTGGCCTTTTCAGCACACGACAGATGTTCACACAAAGAAAGATCTGGTGATTTTCTTAACACCGCATATTATTACACCGACGGCAAGTACAGCAGCGCTGCCTGTGCCAACGGTATCTGTCGAGATGGCCGAGGCAATTGCCGCATCGACACCCAAGCCGACTGGGACCGAGAAATAACCGGCTCGGGGCGGTAAAATTTTTGATTTAAACATTTATACATTTTAAGGGGAACTTGTGCCAAAAGACATTTTGATCCACGTCGCCGACGGAGAACGGCGGGTGGCGGTCGTTGATAATAAAAAGCTGGATGATTTCTATATCGAGCTCGACCGCTACGAATCTTTTCTCGGCAACATTTACAAAGGAAAGGTCGAATCCATTCTGCCGTCCATTAACGGCGCCTTCGTTAATGTGGGGCAGGAAAAGAACGGCTTTCTGTATCTCACCGACGCTGACCATTCCAATCTGGAAGATTTTATCCACAAGAAACAAGAGGCCGCTGTTGCTCAGCCGAGCCTGCTGGACCGTTTATTGAACCGGAAGGCGAAAGCGGCGGAACCGACCAAATCGCCGGAAGCTGTGGTCAATGACGGCGCTTCAGATAAAGGCCATGGTCATGGCCATGGCCACGGCCGCGGCGGCCGTCATGGCAGCGGCGGCGGTAAAGCATCGTCGCCCCTTAAGGTCGGTCAGGAAGTGTTAGTCCAGGTTGAAAAGGATCCTTTCGGTACCAAAGGTCCTCGCCTGACAACGCATGTTTCGATCCCCGGCCGGTTTGTGGTTTACATGCCTTACGATAATCACCTGGGTGTTTCCCAGAAGATCGAATCTCCCGAGGAACGCCATCGTCTCCGCGAGATCATTAAAGAATGTGACATAAAAGAAGGCGGTTTTATTATCCGGACAGTTTCCATGGGCCAGGATAAGGCCGAGCTTCTTAATGACGCCAAATTTGTCTACGAGAAGTGGCAGCAGGTGTTAAAACTGGCCCGCGAGAAAAAGTCGCCGTTTCTGGTTTATCAGGAAGGCGATATTATCTGGAAAGTCGTGCGGGACCATTTGCGTGAGGATGTGGCCTCGATCCATATCGATTCCAAAGAAGAGCATGAAAAACTTTTGAAGTATGTTGAAACTTTGGTGGGCCAAAAGGCGTTGAAAAAGATCCACTTACATCGCAGCGAGACAAACATTTTTGACGCGCATAAGATTTCCGAAGCGCTCGAGGAAATTTACGATATTAAAGTCGGCTTAAAGTCAGGCGCTTATGTGGTCATTGAGCCCACGGAAGGCGTGACGGTCGTGGATGTTAACAGCGGCCGCTACAAGACCCAGGCATCGCCGGAAGAAGCGGCCTTCAATGTGAACATGGAGGCGGCGCCCGAGATCGCCCGACAGCTTCGCCTGCGAGACCTGGGCGGGATCATCGTGATTGATTTTATTGATATGATGCGTGAAGAGCATAAGCGTAAGGTTTTGGATGTTCTGAGGGCTGAGCTTTCCAAAGATATGTCCAAAACCGAAGTGAACAAGATCTCAAGCCTGGGCCTGGTAGAGATGACACGTGAGCGCGCGGGAAAAACGCTGGAGTCGATCAAGTTCGCGCCGTGTCCCTATTGTCAGGGCCGGGGAAAAGTAAAAATTGACTAAAACAACAAAATGCATATAATAGCTGGACTTTAGTTATTTTAAGAGGAATCTCCCTTCCGCCCGTCAGGCTGTTGGCCTGTCGTGGCGTTCGGGAGTTAAAAATTTTTCGTAGCAAAATTTTCAAGGAGGTAGTATGTACGCAGTTATTGATGTAGGTTCTTTCCAGTTTAAGGTCGCGGAAGGCGATATTATAGACGCGCCCAGCATCGATATCGAACCTGGGGAAAAGCTTGATATTGACAAGGTCCTTTTGATCGCTAATGGCGACGATGTCAAGATCGGTACACCTTATTTGGCCGGTGCCAAGGTTTCGTTTGAAGTCGTCCGGCATTTGCGCGATGACAAGGACATTTCGTTCTTTTTCCGTAAGCGCAAGGACGTTCGCAAGACCATCGGGCACCGTCAGGATTTGACTGCCCTTAAGGTTGCGAAGATTTCTGCGTAAATTTAATCGAGATCAAAGGAAATCAGATCGGGACACGTTGCGTTTTAAGGAAAATACAATGTGTCCCGATTTCTTTTTATTCATATGGCGTTCGTAGATTCTGCACGAATAGTAGTCAAGGCCGGTGATGGCGGCAAAGGGTGTGAAAGCCATTACCGCGACCTGTGGATGCGTTATCCCCGCGCCGACGGCGGCAATGGGGGTGATGGCGGCAGCATTATTTTTGTGGCTGATCCGCATATTCAGACCTTGCTGGATTTTCGTTTCAAACAGCATTATCAAGGTAAAAAGGGTGATTGCGGGTCCAGCAAGGGTGCGACGGGTCGTTGCGGAGATGATTGTGTGTTGCGTGTTCCCGTGGGCACGGTTCTGTGGGATGATGTGACAGGGCTGTTGATCCGTGATTTCAGTACGCCCGGTGAAACTGTTGTGGTGGTACCCGGAGGCCGTGCTGGTATCGGGAACATGCATCGTAAGACGGCGGTCCCTCCCGAGCGGGGCGACACCAAGACCCTGCGCCTTGAGTTGAAAGTGATCGCCGACGTTGGGTTAGTTGGATTCCCCAATGCCGGCAAGTCGACCTTGATCTCGGCTATTTCCAAGGTACGCTCCAAGATCGCGAATTATCCTTTTACAACCAAACAGCCTATTCTCGGCATCGTCGAGACGGATGAGTGTAGTTTTGTCGCGGCCGACCTTCCCGGCTTGATCGAAGGCGCGCATTTGGGCAAGGGGCTGGGGATCAAGTTCCTCAAACATGCCGAGCGCACCAAGATTTTGGTTCAGGTGGTAGATATGTCGGGCAGCGAGGATCGTGATCCGCTGGACGATTATGAGTTGATCATTTCCGAGCTGGAACAGTATAGCGAGGACCTGGCACACAAGCACCGCATTGTTGTCGCCAATAAAATGGATTTGCCCGAAGCTAAAAAACAGCTGAAGCGCTTTAAAAAACGTTTCAGCGGTGTTAAAATTTTTCCTATATCCGCGCTTGATAAAAAAGGGTTGGAAGATTTGATCAGCGAGATCGTGATCATTCTTAAGCAGTCAGCGCGCTTTGAGAGATAAAACTCTATGGAACGCAAATTCCCCCGAAAGATCAAACGGGTTGTCATCAAGGTTGGCTCGAGCCTTCTGGCCACGCACCTGATGAAGCCGCATGAAGTATCGCTTAAATCTTTGGTCGGGCAGATCTGCGACTTGCGCGATAAGGGTATTGAGGTGGTTCTGGTCAGCTCCGGCGCGATCGCGCTGGGGTTGGGCGAAATGGGCGAACATGTTCGTCCGTCTGATACCCCTTCCCTGCAGGCAGCCGCGGCTGTTGGTCAGGCGCTGTTAATGCGTCTTTACGGCGATCTTTTTAAAAAGCGCGGCCGTATCGGGGCCCAGATCCTGCTGACGTGGGATGACTTTAAAAGCGAGCTCAGGCAGACGAATGCCAAGAATACAATGCATAAACTGCTAAGCCGTGGCGTCGTTCCGGTCATCAATGAGAATGACACAATATCGACCGAAGAAATCAAGTTTGGCGATAATGATAAGCTTTCGGCCATGGTCGCGGCGATGGTGCGGGCGGACCTGTTGATCATGCTTTCGGACGTGGATGGTCTATATAAAAAGGAAGCCGGCAAGTTAACGGAAAAGCTTAACGTCGTTCCTGAAATTACCGATGAGATAAAGAAGTTCGCAGGCGGCGCTCGCGACCAGAATCTTTCCAAGGGAGGAATGGTCACTAAAGTAAATGCCGTTGAGATCGCTTCTCAGGCAGGGGTACTTTGTGTTATTGCCAATGGACAGACCAGGGATGTGATCCGCCGTATTGTGATCGATCATGAGCCGTTGGGAACGTATTTCCCGGGAGAATAATATGTTGTTAAAAGATCTGATCCTCAAACAGGCAAAAGAAGCCCGGCGCGGTGCGCTTCAGCTGGCCCTTGTTTCGACGAAAGAAAAAGACGGAGCGCTGAAGTTGATGGCGGCGGCGTTGCTTAAGAACATGGCGGCGATCATCAAGGCGAATGCGCTGGATGTGGCGGCGGGCGTTAAAGCCGGACTGCCTGCGGCGATGGTTGATCGCCTGACCCTGAACGAGAAGCGTGTCAAGGCCATGGCTGATGGCATTCTGGATATCGTTAAGCTGAAGGATCCTGTCGGAGCGGTGATGGACACGCGTATCCGGCCTAACGGCTTGCGCATTGATAAAGTGCGGGTGCCGATCGGGGTAGTGGGGATCATTTACGAATCACGCCCTAATGTGACGGCGGATTGCGCGGCGCTTTGCATTAAGTCTGGTAATGCGGTCATTTTGCGCGGCGGCAAAGAAGCTATTCATTCAAATGTGGCTATTTATAAAGTACTTAAAGGCGCTTTGGCCGGGACTAAGGTGCTTTCCGAGTCTTTGCAGTTTATTAGCGTCACTGATCGTCAGGCTGTGGTTGAATTATTGCAGCTTGATGGCCTGATCGATATTATTGTTCCCCGCGGCGGCGAAAGCCTGATCCGTTTCGTGGCCGAGAACTCCCTGATCCCGGTGGTTAAGCATTACAAGGGTGTATGCCATGTGTACGTAAGTGCCAAAGCTGATCTTGAAATGGCCGAGGAGATTTGTTTTAATGCCAAGGTGCAGCGCCCAGGTGTTTGCAATGCGATGGAAAAGATGCTGGTTGATGAAAAGATCGCCGGGAAGTTCCTGCCGGCGGTGGCCAGGCGTTTGCGGGCGGCTGGAGTTGAGCTGCGCGGCGATGATGCGGCGCGCCGGATCGTTGACGATATGAAAAAAGCTGTCGCGCAGGATTGGTATGAAGAATATTTGGATCTTATCCTGACGGTTAAAGTCGTGCGGGGTGTCGACGAGGCGGTCGAACATATCAATAAGTTCGGTTCCAGGCATTCGGATGCGATCGTCACGAAAGATGAAAAGGAAGCGGGTGTGTTCCTAACAGGGGTCGATGCCGCTTGCGTTTATGTGAACGCTTCGACGCGTTTTACCGACGGCTACGAGTTTGGTCTGGGCGCCGAGGTCGGCATTTCAACCGATAAGATCCATGTGCGCGGCCCGATGGGTTTGGAAGGATTAACGTCGTATAAATATCAGATCTACGGTAATGGGCAGGTCCGCGGATGAAAAAGATCGGACTTTTCGGCGGAACGTTTGATCCGGTTCACTTGGGGCATTTGTTGATGGCGCGCGCTGCGATGGAGCAGATGGGGCTGGATAAGGTTATTTTTATCCCATCCTGCGTGCCTCCGCACAAGAAGGCTGCCACACTGTTTACTGCGCCGGACCGCTTGAAGATGATCCTTACTGCCATTAAGGGTATTCCTGAGTTTGAGGTATCGGATTTCGAGATCAGCAAGGGCGGCAAATCGTATTCCGTGGATACCGTGCGGCATTTTCGGGAGTTGTCCGATTCCGCGGACAAGTTGTATTTTATTGTCGGCGGGGATGCGATCACGCAGCTGGATACCTGGAAAGATGTGGGTATTCTGAAATCCATGTGTTCGTTTGTCTCAGTCAACCGTCCGGGCTATCCGCGCGGTAACGAGAAGCTTAAGTATCACGCGGTCACGATGAACGGAATTGAAATGTCGTCGACCGAAATTCGCAAACGCATTTTATCCGGAAAATCGATCCAGTTCCTTGTTCCGGATGCAGTTTTAAGTTATATTAAACGGCATCATTTATAATAAACGGTCATCCCGAGGACGAAGTCCGAGGGATCGCAGAATTATTCAGAAAGGTAATGATATGTGTAAAAACCCAAAGGATGTCATTAAATTCGGAACCGACGGCTGGCGTGCGATCATCGCGGATACGTTTACATTTGAGAATGTGGCCATTTTGTCCCAGGCATTGGCCGTGTGGGTGAAAAGAGACGCGAAAAGGATCGCCGGTGAGCCGCTGCGTTTGGCGGTCGGTTACGACAATCGCTTTTTGTCTAAAGACTTCTCCGAGACTGTATCTTCTGTTTTAGCAGCTAACGGCATCGAGGTTTTGCTCTCGAGCGCATCGTTGCCAACGCCCGCGCTTAGTCTTGCGGCGCGCGAGCACAAGTGTGTGGCCGGTGTCGTGATTACAGCGAGCCATAATCCGCCGGAGTATAACGGATTTAAGATCAAGACCGCTGAAGGCGGCGGCGCGGGGAAGAATATCACTGACGCTGTCGAAGGTTATCTCGGTCTTGAAGCGGTTATTGCACTTGATTACAAGAAGGCCGTGGCTGAAGGCAAGATCAAAGTTCTGGATTTCAAAAGAGATTACCTGAAGTTTATCCGTGCGTATGTGAATTTAAGAAAGATCAAGACGGCAAGGTTCAAGGTCATTCAGGATGTCATGTACGGTTCCGGCGGCCGCTTGCTCGAGGATGCATTAAAAGGCACAGCCATCCGCCTGGAATTGATCCATGCTGACGTGAACCCCGGGTTTGGCGGTACGCGCCCTGAGCCTCTGGCACAGTATTTGGGCGAGCTGATTGCCATTACCAAAAAAGGAAAATACGATCTTGGGCTTGTTCTTGATGGTGACGCTGACCGTATTGCGGTTGTTTTAAATGGTGTTTTCGTTTCGCCTCAGAAAATCCTGGCCTTACTGGCGCTTCATTTATGGAAGAATCGCGGGATCAAGGGCGGTGTGGTCAAGACCATTTGCGGTACCACCATGATTGATAATATGTGCAAGGCTAACGGCATCACGCTTTACGAGACACCTGTTGGGTTCAAATATATTTCCGACCTGATGCTGACCAAGGAGATCATTGTCGGTGGTGAGGAAGCGGGCGGTATGGGGATGCCGAATTATATACCTGAGCGTGACGGTATTCTGGCAGGCCTTCTTCTTCTCGAGATGATGGTGTATGAAAAGAAGAACATGGTCAAAATTCTTGAGGAAATGGAAAAGAAGTACGGTAAATACTATTATGAAAAGACCAGTATTCAGCTGAAGGGAGTTGTTAAAACCCTTGAACCAGTCAAGAGGCTGGAAACGGTGCTTGGCAAGAAAGTCGTCGGCGTCAAGGATTACGACGGTGTGAAGCTGGAACTGGCTGATGATTCCTGGATCATGGTACGCGCTTCCGGCACAGAGCCTATTTTGCGTGCTTATGCCGAGTCCAAGAGCCCGAAGCGCACCAAAGAGCTTCTGGACTTCGCGCTGGAGCTGGCGAAAACCCTTTAATTGTCATCCCGAGGAGCAAAGCGACGAGGGATCTCAACATGCTAAATTTTTTCAAGTACATGTATTACTGGCTGATGACCTCCGTTGCGGGGGTCGTCAGCTTTTGTTTTTATCCGGTTCGGGTTTATGGGCGAGAGAACATTCCTAAAAAGGGCGGCTGTATTTTTGCCTCCAATCACGAAAGCAACATTGATCCGATCCTGCTGCCTGTCGTTTCATTCCGGCGGATGAGGTTTCTGGCCAAGGATTCTTTGTTCAAACATCCTGTGTTGGGCACTATGATCCGCTTTGGCGGCGGCATTCCTCTAAAACGCGGCACGGCTGACCGTGGCGCTCTGACCGAGGCCCTGCAGAGTTTAAAGGACGGCTGGCCGGTGCTTATTTTTCCTCAAGGGACTCGCGGCGGTGAAAGGCCTCAGGCGGGTGTTGGCTTTCTGGCAGGCAAGTCCGGCGTGCCTGTTGTGCCGATCTTTATAGAAGGCACAGATAAAGTTTTACCTAAAGGCGCCAAAACCCCCAGGCGTACTCAAGTTAAAGTCATTTTTGGCAAACCGTTTATTATTCAACCTGAAAGCCCTTCCAATCAAGCTGCTGAACAGGTTATGCAGGCAATTCTAAGGCTAAAGGATTCTTGTGAATAGCCTTGCCGAACGGTTGGTCATTTATTGCAACCAGTTCTATCTTTGAGGGATCTTCTTTTTGGTTTTAGTAAGTGTATTATCACGTAACTTTTTGTTGACTTGCCGCATCTTTCTTTCTAAACTTAGCAAATTCTTCAGATTAATATTTGTTACCAACGGTTTAAGGCAGGATTCTTTGTGAACAAACGATGTGATACAAAAGACCTTGACCGTTCTACTGTCCTCTGGCTTTTTGCTGTATCCTTCCTGTTGTGGTTTGTTTGTTTTCCTGGTTTTCTGATCAAGGGCGTTACCTTTATTTCGGACGCTTCTTCCTATGCTTTCATGACGAATTATTTTTCCTGGAATTTATCTAAAGGTGTTTACCCGCAATGGCTGATGGAGGGCGCCGCCGGAGTTCCGTTTGAGTTTTTTTGCCGGCGGCTGGGATCTTTTAATCCGATTTATGTTGTTCTTCTTTTCTTAAAGAACTTTTTGCCTTATTTTCAGGCGTATAGCCTTTTTCTGGCGTCTTATTTTCTGTTCGGGGTGATCGGTTTTTACCGGATCGGTCGCTTGTTGCTGGGCAGTCGGTTGCTGGCGTTTACGGCTGCTGTATTTTTGATGTATTCCTCGTGGGCAACGCGGCTTTTCGACAGTTATATTCATTTGGTTTTTATTCCTTTGATCTGGTCGATTTATTTCTTTTTGGTCCTTGGCCGCCGGATGTCCAGGAACAATCTTCTTGCTTTGACATTGTGCTTGATGATCCTGATGTCGACGTATTTGCCTTTTTATTTCATGTTCATCCTGGCATTGCTGGCGGGGGGCTGCTGGGTGTTTTATCGTCAGCAATGGGCTATTTCTTTAAGGCAGGCATGGGCGTTCTTTCTGGTGAACAGACTGTTGACAGGGTGCTGCGCTGTCGCAATCCTAGTATGTGTCGTGCCGGGGGTTCTTTTTCTTAAAGATAACAGTCAGGCTGTTGTTATGAGTGAGCGCGCTGCGCAAGTGGCCGTTCAATCTGCGGATATTTCTGGGAATAAAGAGAAGCCTATCTTTCTTGAGGTCGGGAAAAAAACCGTTAATTCCTGGGGAATAGAGGAGGATCTTGGTTTCTCCATGGCGTTTTCTGATATGAGGTATTTTTCTTTTGCCGTGGTCTACATCCCTCTGTTGGGTGTTTTATTCTTTGTATTAGGCTTTTTTGGGCGCACGTCACGTCTGGGAATGATGCTTATATCCTTGATTGCATTCTCGTTATTGTTCTTTTCTCATCGTTTCTTTTTGCACGGGTTGTTTTACAAATATGTATTCTTCTTTAAATATTTTCGAAATTTACATTTCTATCTATGGTTTCTTATTATCCCGCTGTTTATCCTGTTGATTGCGGAGCAATTTGGTAGTTTGCTTCATACTGTTTATGCCGACCGCCGTTCACGCATGATCGCGGCCATTAGTGTTATCCTGATCCATGCGGGTTATTACTTTTTTCTTCTGATGAGTGGTCACGTTATTGCAGGGAATGTGCTGGTTATTTTGACTAGCGGCGGCTTTTTCCTCTTCCTTGTTTTAAATGAGTTGCGGTTGTCCGATGTCCGGTCTTTTCTAGCTTGGGGAATTGTTATTTTGACATTTATTCAGGCTTACCAGGTTTATGGATATTTGTACAAAAACACCGGATGCCAGTACAATCAGTCGGCACGGACATTCTTCTCCTATGCAAAGAACGTCACCTTGTTGCCTACGCGCTTTGAAATAGATAAAACAATGGTCAGGACTGATAAGTCGCTGGGTGAGGTTGCGGCCACCAGTACTTATTATGATCTGGCAGTTCATTCATCGATGATACAAATGATGGAAGGCAAGTGCCTGAACAGGTATGAGCTCTTTCCTTTTGTTGCTTATGCTGCGGTTGAGGCTCAGCCTGTTAAATTAAGCGATCAGCGGATGAAGGAGATTTTTGATCAGATCCAGGGGCCGGCGTTGGTTGGTGAGATCTTAAAGGATGATGTCTTGTATTCGCTTACGGGCAATAAAGCCCGGGAGACTGAGATCATTAGCCGAGAGTCAGGGCTGATAACAATTCTCGGCCAGGACGTTAACACACTGCATCTCAAGACTTTTTTCTCTGCTCCGATGTTTCTGGTTGTGCAGCGGACTTATCATGCTGACTGGCAGATCCGTATTGACGGCCGGCGAACGCAGCCGCGGCGCGCGAATCTGGGGTATCTCGGAACCTGGGTGCCGGCCGGCGAGCATGTGCTTACAATGCGTTTTGGTACAGATCTTTCTTACGTGATGAACTATTTTATTTTGATATTAACTTATTCGGCTGTGATTGGTTTTGTTATTTTGAGCTGGATCGACCGCAGGAGATCTCGCCAGTGAAAAATAGTCTTCAGGTATTGAAAGAATTTCTTTTTCTGCCGGTCAAATGGATTATGTGGCGCTTTCCTCAGGTGAAGGTTCTTCCAGCTATTGTTAACCAGGTTAAGCCGTACTATTTTTCTGTTTATTTTGTAGTTGTTACATTGACTGTTGGCGCTTTTCTCTGTTGCGACGTCGGGATCTTTTTGAATATTAATCGTTCGGTCCTCAACCGGTTGCGCCCTGCCAATCTTGACGTTTTTGTAAAAGGAACGGCGACAGAGAAAGAAACAGAAGAGGGGTACCGGTTTTTCAAGAAAGTTGCAGGGATGATGCCTAATGATCCCGACGCGCAGGGAATTTATGGATATTTTTCATACCTGAAGGGGAATAGGGGCGACGCAATTCGGGCTTATGAGCGTGCCAGCCTTAAAAACCCGATTTTTTTCTGGTTTTCTTATAATCGTGGTCTTTTGTACTATCAGGAGCATGATTTCGTTAATGCCGAGAAGAATATGCGTGAGGCCTTGCGCATGAATTATATGTTGTCCATTCTTTTTATCACGCAGTCCAAGCATGTTTACCTGCCTTTTCTGGTCCTTCAGCCGGATGGAATGCAGAAATTTCTGTTCGATCAGTATGCGCGTGGCCGGGACAGGGCCCAGCGCGTGATTGATATCTGCGAGCAGGCCCGTCTGGCCGGCACAATGCCTCAGCCTGAGAAAGACAATGACCCTGCCATGTGGCCGCTTGAATTATATTAGAAATGGCTGCCCTAGCCCCGAATTAAAAGATTAAAAAAGAGAATAAAAAAGAAAGCCTCCGACGTAGAATGTGTTTGCGAGAACAAATTCTAAGTTCACCCAAC
>PEAR01000141.1 GCA_002753745.1 Candidatus Omnitrophota bacterium
ACGACACGGCGTTAAAAAAAGTCGTTTTCAACTATATTAAAGAAGAGACTGATCCGACCACGGGTGATATTATCCCGCGCAAGTATTTTTCGGGTGGTGTGTCGGGGTTGGCGAGTCATGCTCAAGAAGTCTCTAATTTTTCAGAGAAACCTGAGACCAGAGGTCAATTGGCGCGAGTTCAGATTCAAGCTTTGTCGGCGAACGGCAACGGTAACAGTTTAGGAAACAGCCACATTGTTCTTGGTGATCCCCAGGGGGATGGGATGGACGGGTTTTATGATGTTTCATTATCCGGCACTTCTTTTGCGGATGCTAACGCCCGGTTGAACGGTTTAAAAAGTTATTTATTTCAGTTGTATAGCAATGAGATTCAACAGAACAGGAAACATCAGCACACGCCGTTTTCTGTTTCCAGAAAAGGAGCAGATCTTCTAACTCTTGGAGAAGCTGTTCCTCATGGTTTCCTGGGCCGGAAACGCCAGGACTGGATTAACGAGCATCAGGCATTTGTTAACAAGTTAATACGCAAGGGACAGCAATATCTTGACAGGCTCTATCGGTTGTCAGAATACAAGCAGGTGCTGGCGCCGAAAGTGAGAAAGCTGAGCGAAAGAGTTGATTTGGTGTTTGGGAAAGGCGCCGATTTACCCAAGGATGTTCTTTCTGGTTTGGAAGAATTTGATTCATTGATCCTTACGAATTGGGAACAAATTCTTGACGTTGCTGCCATTGATGATGCCGATCCTCATAAGCTGGATGATGAGTATGTAAGACTTACGGCTCGGCTGAATGTTTTATCAGATTATCTTAATCAGGTTTTGGCGATTGAAGAGGGGCAGAGTGTGCAGGAACCGCCCACATTTCCTGCCGGATTGAAGGTATTGAATCATTTGCCCGTGTCAAGAAGCGGCTCTTTTGCTGAGCAGACTTCAGCTGCGAATCCCGAAGTGAGAATCGAATTGCCGCCTGTTCAGGGCATTGGCAGTCGCAGTGACACGATTAGAATTCGTTGGAATAACCACTATCAATTTGGCTCGGGAGACCAGCATGCGGTTAATTTTCTTGTTAACGGCGGCGATCTGATCGAGACAGTCAAGCGTTCTCCCATGGAGAATAAACTGAAAAGCGCGGCGGTTTTGTTCGCGATGTGGGCGGCCTATTATTACTATGGTCCCAAATCCAAGGATGAGCTGGAGCTTAAGCGTGTGGGGGCGGTTGAAGATATAATTTATGAAGCGCTTACTTCCAGGGAAGATCTTAACGGAAAGGCTGAAGCCTTCTCGCGTCAAACGAACTCAAAACTTGAGGACGCGCAGACTTTTCTGGAGTGGTTCAGAACGCAATACGGGGTTTTGTCTACTGTATTTGTTGCTGTGCCCGATGTAAAGGTTGGGCCGAAAATAAAGCCAAAAGCCGAGATGGCAAGAGTGGCGGTGCCTCCGGTCGAGAAAAAGATTTCGGTCGCAGTTGAGTCAGTAACCAGCGCTCCGGAGGCTGTTACTCTGGCAACCGGACCTGTCTTTAGTGAACAACCTGTAGCTGAATTTCTTGAAACGAAAGCGTATAAGGTTTATCACGAAGAATTAAAGAAAGTGGTTGCGTCTATGATCAATGGCGCTGACCCGAAGTTTTTCTGGGCAGCTGTTGATGGAAGCTTATCCGCGGATCAGTGGCGTGGGAATGAAGGCAAGATTTTGCCGGCACCTCAACAAAAGCCCGCAGGACAAGATACCCAGATTGATCCTATGCTTGACCGGACGGAGCGGATGGCGGTTCTGGCAGCGACGATCGTGCTGGCGCGTCAGTCGCCAACGGTTGATCAGCGTACCGGGGAACAATTTCCGGCTATCACCGGCATCAATTCGGTGTTCTTTGGTAAAGTGAAAGGCCTGATGATGGACCTTTTGAAAAACGGGAATGAGGAGAATATTAAAAGATTCGGCTCGGGTTTATTGTTAGGAAACGTAAAAGTATTCTTAACTACGCCTATTTTAGAGTATGCGGGTCTTGTTCGTGAACAGTTTGGCGCTACCCCTTTGGCGGGAACCTATACAGTAAAAGTTCCTGAGAAGGATAAGCCTGCCGTGGATGGTACTGCTTCCGAGGTAAAATCGGCCGCGCCGGTGGTCAGGGAGATTGACACCTGGGCGCCGAATAAGGCTTTGTCATTTGAGGACAATCTTAAAGAACGGGCCGGGCGCATGTTTAATTTCCCGGGTAATAACGGTGAATTCAAGGAGGCCTGGGATTTGGTCAGCAGTAATCAGGCAGATGAGATGGTGGCTGGTCAGTGGAAGAATACCGGGCTGGCCAGCTCTGAGAATAATACGGCGTTTGCCACGTTAAGAGCCTTGTATCATGAGAAAGCGCCCGGTGTAAGGCCGCCGTTGGGATTATTGAAGAGCAAGCCGATAAGGTTTGCTATCTTCCTGCGTTCAACAAATAAAGATGCTGACAAGCTGATGGATATGATGTTCATTGATGATCAGAAGCACCAGGGGCTTCACGATAGCACAATCCGACTGCGTGCCCGGAATATCCTTCAGGCTGTTGACGCTGCCGAGCGGGCCACAACTGATGCCTCTGCACATGTTATTACAAGCGCAACGATTTTGCTGGCGGAAGATAATGAATTGGTTGCCAAGGCGGTCATTTTGACGCTTAAGAGGTTATATCCAGAAGCAAATGTGGTTTGGGAAAAAAATGGTCAGGCTGCCTTAGCGGTTTATAGAAATAATTCAAAGTTTGTTCGGCTCATTATTACTGATGATGATATGCCGGTAATGAGCGGGTTAGAGTTCATCGCCGCTGTGCGAACGCAGGATAAGACGCTTCCGATCATGTTTACCAGCGCTGGTGCTCGGATTCTGGACTTGATAGAAAACGTTGGAACCATTGCTAACACTGTTTTAGTTCCGAAGCCCTCGACTCGTGAGGTGTTTTCGGGGGCGCTTGCGCAGTTTGACCTGAAATTTGATGCTGCGGCAAATGCTAACGGCGGTATCAATCTTGACGCTGGCAAGATGACGCTAACCCAAAACGGCGCGGCCGAAGGTTTCAGCTTCGATCCAGCCATGGCTCAGCAGCTGCGGTCAGGCGATTTCGCAGGCTTAACCCCGGTAGCTTTAAGCGTTACGCCTGTAGCCAGTATATCTTCATTGATGCGGTAACCTCCTCCCTCCCCGGGAGGGGGAAGGTTCAAAGTTTATTTGATTAATTGTCAAAGACTGTATTTAGTAAATCCCCGCTTGGCAAAAATATTAATTTATGTATACTTATTGAATCAAATTTCTTGCTCTATGGGAAAGTATAAAATTATGTGTCGTCGTCCGCAAGAAAGCTTCGCTTTTCTGAATGTTTTTAAAGGTTGCGAAGCTTGCTCGCTGGTTTGTACGATTGTCATTAATTCTTAAAGAAAAGGTAAAGAATGTCACTGATAAAACCCTTCCAGGGGCTGGTTTACGACCTTGCCAAAATCGCGGATATGACCAAGGTGGTCTGCCCGCCTTATGATGTGATCTCGCCTGAAGAAGAGGTCAAACTGCAAAAGCGCAGTCCTTACAATTTCATTCACGTGATGCTGGCCAAGGCTGATGCCAGGCAGGCGGCCGATGATGTTCGCTACGACAAGGCCGGTGAAACACTGCGCCAATGGATCAAGAGCGGGATCATTGTTCAGGACAAGAAGCCGTGCATCTATTATATTAAGCAGGAGTACAAGATCGTCGGCCAGAAGTTCAGCCGTATGGGGTTCCTGGCGGCAATGAAGATCGAGGATGAAAAAGCCAAGATCTATCCGCATGAAAAAACGCACGCAGGTGCCAAGGAAGACCGCTTCAAGCTCTGGTGTGCGCTTAAGGCGGCCTGCAGCCCGATCTTTGTTTGTTTTTCCGATGCCCAGAAAAAAGTCGAAGGGACCTTTCAGCGCAAAGTTGCCTCGACCAAATCTTTTGTGGATGTCACCGAGGCTGACGGCACCCGTACCCAGGCCTGGCGCCTGGAGGATCCGGCGCTGATCGAAGATGTCACCAATGCCTTCCATGACCAGAATCTTTTTATCGCCGATGGCCATCACCGTTATGAAGTTTCCAAGCGTTATCGCGCGATGATGCTCGAGCAGCATCCTGATGCCACGGGTGAAGAACCGTGGAATTATGTGATGACCTATTTTACCAATATCGATTCCAAAGAACTGCAGATCTTCCCGATCCACCGGATTATTAAGACGTTTCCCAAAGACCTGGCGTTCCTGGAAGAGATCTTTCGCATGGACTATATCAAGAACCGCAAGGATCTGGCCGTGATGATGGCCAAAGCCGGCCGTAATGAACATGCTTTCGGCCTGTATACCAAAAAGGGTGCCTACCTGCTGCGGCTGAAGAATAAAATGCAGATCGATCAGTATATTAAAGAAGGCTCCAGGGATTATCGCGGGCTGGATTCTCTTATTCTTAAGGCCTTCATTCTCGACAAGCTGGATATCAAGTCGGAAGATATCACGTATTGCAATATGGACCTTGAGGGTTGTTTTAACGCCGTGGATAACGGCGCGGGAGAGGCGGCGTTCATTTTAAATCCGGTGCGCATTGAACAATTGCGGGCCATCGCGCTCAATGGCGAGAAAATGCCGCCGAAGAGCACTTATTTTTATCCCAAGGCGCTTTCAGGGATCGCTTTGTATCAACTTAATTAAGAGATTATCATGAGTCTTTTTGGTAAAAGCATCAATACGTTCGTCCGTGTTTCCAACAAGCGCAAGGCTATTCCCGACGGGGTCTGGCTCAAGTGCCCGGAATGCGATCAGCCTTCTTATACCAAAGAAGTTGAGGCCAATGTTAATGTGTGCCCCAAGTGCGGGTATCACATGACGTTGAACGCTCGCAAGCGCGTTGAGATGCTGGCGGATGAAGGGACCTTTGAGGAATTCGACGCGAATATGCTTTCGCTTGACCCCTTGGATTTCAAGGGTGTTAAAACGTATAAAGATAAATTGGCGGCTGACCAGAAGATTACGGGCCTGGTGGATGCGGCCATTACCGGCGCCTGCAAAATTTCCGGTTTACCGGTGGCGCTGGCGGTAACGGATTCGCAATTTATTATGGGGTCGATGGGGTCTGTGGTCGGTGAGAAAATCTCCCGGGCGGTGGAATATGCCACCAGGAACAAGATTCCGGTGATCATCGTTTCCGGTTCGGGCGGCGGCGCGCGCATGTATGAGGGATGTATTTCCCTGATGCAGATGGCCAAGACCTGCGCGGCCCTGCAACGTCATGCCGAAGCTAAACAGCTTTATATTTCCGTGTTGACCAATCCCACCATGGGCGGCATCATGGCGTCGTTTGCCGGTGTTGGTGATATCATTATGGCCGAGCCCAAAGCGTTATTGGGTTTTGCCGGCCCGCGCGTGATCGAACAGACGGTTCGCCAAAAGCTTCCCAAAGGGTTTCAGACTTCTGAATTTATGCTGGCGCACGGGATGCTGGACATGATCGTGCCCCGCAAAGAAATGAAGGACCGGATTGCGAAGCTGATCACCTTTTCCCGCGGCCGTGACAAGAAGTGAAGTTTTATTTGCACGTCGTATGATTCTGATTAAAATAAGCATCTAACCCACTTAAATTTCAAGTTTACCCTGGAGGCTGTTAATGGCGCAAGGAACGGATCAGTCAACTCATCACCATGTGACAGCTGCCGCGGATCGGATTCCTTTTTTTCAGAAGGCCGTTTACGGCATTGGTTCATTCGTTAATCAGTTTGCCGGTGCCGCCATGGGCCAGCTTATTCTGGTGCTGAACCTCGGGTTGGGCGTGAATCCCGTTACCGTTGGGGCCATCGGCGCTATTCCGCGTTTTCTGGATGCTTTTTCCGATCCCCTGATCGGTTATAGTTCAGACAATACCCGCACCCGTTGGGGGCGCCGCAAGCCCTGGATCCTGGCCGGAGCTTTGTTTTCAGGGATTTTACTGGCCTTAATGTTCCAACTCCGCCAGGGGAATACCGAAAGTTTTTATTTCTGGTGGGTTTTAGGGTTTCAGTGTTTGTTCGTTTTAGCTTTTGCCTGTTACTCGATCCCGTGGCTTGCGCTGGGATATGAAATGACGCCGGATTATCACGAGCGTACGCGG
>PEAR01000142.1 GCA_002753745.1 Candidatus Omnitrophota bacterium
CGTTCAACAAGGCCGTGGCCCAAAAACAATTTGAGGATAAAGGCGTTCGTACGCCCAGGACCCTGGCCATCAAGGGATCAGCTGAGCTGTCCGTGGATGATGTGGTCAAGGCGATCGGCTTATTTCCCATGGTGGTCAAGCCGGCCTGTGAAGGGTCGAGCATCGGGGTCAGCCTGGCTGAGAATGAACAGGCGCTGCGCGAGGCGGTGGTGAAGGCGGAGGCCTTTGGCCGGGATATCATTATTCAGGAATTTATTCGGGGTCGGGAGTTAACCGTCGGCATCATCGGCCAAAGTGCTCTGCCTATCGTCGAGATTCGCGTGGAATCTTCGCCGATGTTTGATATTTCGGCGAAATATGAAAAGAATACAACCCAGTATATTGTTCCGGCAATGATCGTCGAAGCGGTTGGCGGCGCGGTTCAGGCCGAGGCGCTCAAGGCATATCGGGCCCTTCATTGTGAAGGATTTGGTCGGGTAGACGTGCTTTTGGATGCGAACAATATCCCGTTCGTTCTCGAGATCAATACGATTCCCGGGTTTACAGCGACCAGCCTTCTTCCGAAAGCGGCTCGTGCCGCGGGGCTTGATTTTCAGCAGTTATGCCTGACACTGGTAGAAATGGCGTATGGTAAAAAGAAGGCAGAATCCATTTCCCATCAATATTGATGCGGCGCGCGTTGGGATCATTGCTGCGCTGACAGTGGCGGCGGTCATCATATCAGCGGCGGCGCTGTCTTCGTTTGTCCGTCATTCCGGTCTTTTTGTCGTCAAGGAAATTGCGATGGCCGGTGGGCTCGAAGAGGTCAATGTTCCGGAATTGATAAAACTTAAGGGACAGAACATTTTCTCTGTTGACCTGGAAAAGATCCAATCCAGGATCGCAGCCCGGTATCCGCAGATCGCGCAGCTTGAGGTCTTGCGGCGTTTTCCGGATGAAATCCTGGTGTCGGGAAAACTGCGGCGTGTCTTTTCAACGGCGCTGGTTGACGGGAAGAATGTAGGCTTGTCGCGTGACGGGTATTTTTTGGGGCCCAGTGTTAAGGCTGACGCTGACCTTCCGTTGATCAGGGGATTGCAGCGTCAAAGTACTTCGTCGGGGACTCCAGGTGCCGATCCCGTCATGGACATCGCTTTTCGGGCGATCGAACAGGTGCAGAATGATCCTGCGTTAACGGCGCTGCATTTGCGGGCTTTGGACGTGAGCGACCCGAACAAAATCACTTTTTTCTTTGCCGGCTTGACGGTTCCTCCGGCGGATAAAACGGCCGTGGCAGCAGTTAAAGGCAGCGATAAGCCGTCAACGGCGCGTCTTAAAGGCGCCCGACAGCTGGCGGCACTGGAAGATGCAGCGCGTTTCGATGTAGTCGTGGACAGAGACAACTGTTCGGCAAAGTTAAAAACGCTTTCCGTCATGGTGGCTAAAACAGAACTGGCGTTGAATGAGGTCAAATATATTGACCTCAGGTTCGATCCTCCGGTGATCGGCAAGAAGAAGGTAAAAAAATGAAACAAGTCAGGGATCTTGTTGGGCAGTTATTCCGGGAGCGTCTTTTTTGCGGGATGGACATCGGGTCGCAGAAGATCAAGGTCAGCCTTTCCCGGGTGGTGGATGCGGAGAATTTTCAACTGCTGGGGGTTTACGAAGTTGATACCCGCGGGTTCAAGGACGCCTCGGTCAATGATATCGGGGAGTTTTCCGGCGCGATCAGTGCCGCCATTGAAGGTCTGGCCAAGAAAACCAAATCCCGGATCAGGGATGTTTATCTGGGGGTTGGCGGAGACTTGGTGGAAACTCGGATGAGTCGGGCGATCATTCCACTCACTGAACGTGGCAATAAGGTGATCGTGCCTAGCGACGTGAAACATTCGCGTCAGCAGGCGCGTTTGCTGGGGGTCAGGCTTGAGGAAGAGGTGATCGAGGATTTTGTGCGACAGTTTCGTGTTGATGATGTAAATGTGGCCTTGAATCCTGTCGGGCTATACGGCCGCAAGCTCGAGGTTGAGGTGTTGCTGGTGGTTATGAGCACGACACGTTTGCGAAATATCCATAAAGCGGTCAAACAGGCCGGGTATGATGTGAATAATGTTTTTTTTAATGGCGCGGCTTTGAGCGAAGCGGTCCTTGACCGAGAGCGTCGGCATGACGGCTGTGTCCTGGTCGACGTCGGGGCAAAAAAGACCGAGGTCTCCATTTTCAAGGAAGGCCTCCTGAAACATTTTAATTTTGCATTGTTCGGCGGGGACCGGATCACGCAACGGCTGGCGAAAGATCTTAATATTTCTTTTGCGCTGGCGGAAGATATCAAGAAAAGTTACGGCCGTCTGGGGGACAAGGTCAGGCACGGATCGGATGATATTATTATTAAGAAAGATCAGGGGTTTGTGCCCGTGAAGCAGGAAACGGTGCGGGTGCCGATTGAACAGGAAGTTAAAGAGCTTGTTGAGCATATTCGGGATAGTATTGCGGCTTCCGGCTATGAAGGGAATATCCGTTCCGGCGTGGTCATGGCCGGCGGCGGCGCTTTAATGCCGGGGTTGATGGAATACGTAGAGGGTGAGCTTGGTCTTCCCGTGACGATGGCGCGCAGTATTCCGGGGCTTAACCAGGCGTCTCTTTATGCTGTTTCCACCAGCATCGCGGAAATGGGGTATAAGGGCAGTGTCAGGTATGTCTTTGATACCCGCAGGCCAAAAGATTGGTGGGATGCACTGGCCTCCAAAGCCAGGGAAATGTGTAACGAATATTTTTAAATTATTCTGAAACGTTGGGACGGCGGTCGTTGTTGCGGCGTGACAGGTTGAAATCCATGTTCTTAAGCACATTGCGGATCTTGAGCATGCCGGCGAACATGAAGAGCATCCAGAAAGAATTGACCAGCATCAGAAAGACGAGCAGCAGGCCGAGGTAGTTCTGGTTGACCAAAAGCCTTTCGCCGATCGAGTTTCGCTGGATGTCGGCGGTGATGTTGATCGTGTTGATGGTGAGGATGAAGAAGACCACGAAAGCCCCGATCAGGATCATTTCGAAGAAAAGCACATAAAAATGCCGGATGAACCACTGGCTGGAGCGGTTGTCCCACTGGCGTACCGAGTTCATGAAGGAATTAAAATTCATAAAAGTATTTTAAGTGTTTTGATCCCGGACTTCAATTGATTTCGAATTTAAAAGGATAAATGAGCCCCAGGATCCTGATCATCGATGACGATCGTTTGAATATCACGCTTCTTAAGTTCTCACTTAAGGAAAAGCGGTTTGAGGTCACAACCGCGGGTGACGGCATTGAGGGGCTGCAGGCGGTCGCGGCAGAAAGACCGGATCTGATCATCCTCGACGTTCAGATGCCCAACATGAGCGGGTTCGAGTTTATGAGCGAGCTCAAAAGCCTTCCAGGCGGTGCCAATATCCCGGTTATTATGCTGACGGCTAACGAGAATATGCAGGATATCTTTTTTTCTGAAGGCGTTAAAGGCTATTTCGTGAAACCGATCAATCCGCCCCTGATCGAGGCTAAGATCCGCCAGGTCCTCGGGATCACCGGCGATATCCTTCCATGACCCTGTCGGATTTTGATTATCATCTTCCCGACGGATTGATCGCCCAGTATCCGTCCGTGCGGCGCGATGGGGCCCGGCTTTTGGTTGTTGACCGCAGGACCTCCACCATTCGTCATGATATTTTTTGTAATGTCGGCCGGTATCTTCCCTTAAAAAGTCTGATCGTTGTCAATGACAGCAAGGTTATTCCGGCGCGCCTGCTGGGGCATAAGCCGCGCTCCGGCGGGCAGGTGGAAATCTTTTTGCTTAAATCTCTCGGCGGACGCCGGTATGAGGCTATGATCCGTCCGCTGAAGAAGGTTAATGAGGGGGAAATTTTACAGTTCGACGGCGGGGTTACCGCTCGTCTGGTTGACCGCGCTGCCCGGGTGGTTGAATTTGACTGCGACGATGTGCTGGGCGCGCTCGAGATAGCAGGTCATATCCCGCTGCCGCCGTATATCAAAAGGCCGGATGAATCGTCCGACCGGATCAACTATCAAACGGTCTACGCCCGTCCGGCCGGATCCGTGGCCGCTCCGACGGCTGGATTGCATTTTACCAAGCCGTTAATGGTTGCCCTCAAAAAGAGCGGGCACGCTTTTTCGCGGGTGACCTTGCATGTTAATTACGGCACCTTTAAGCCGGTGGAGGCCGAGGATGTGGTCTCTCATCCGATGCATTCGGAAGATTATGTGATGTCTGCCGCGACGATAAAGTCATTGTGCCTTGCGAAAGAACAATGTCGTCCGGTGGTCGCGGTTGGCACTACCAGCTGCCGCGTGCTTGAGTCGTATGCCCGCACGGGCGAAGTGAAAGCCTCAACCCGGTTGTTCATGTATCCCGGCGCTGAGTTCAAGATAGTGGATGCGCTGATTACGAATTTTCATCTTCCTAAAAGCACGCTCCTCATGCTGGTTTCTGCCTTTGGCGGCCTTGAGCTGATCCGCCGCGCCTATGCCGAAGCTGTTAGCGAAAAATACCGCTTTTACAGTTACGGCGACGCGATGCTGATCGTGTGAGCTTGCTGGTCGATGGCAAATGGTATTCGCGCTTTTAGATTGTGCGTCCTGTGCGACGCCGGCAAGGGTATCCACTCGCGAAGATTTTCGCCGCGCCCTTCGGTTTAGGTCTTTGCTCTCGGGTCAATGGACCGGTGATTTGTTTTTCGTTTGGTGTTTTGTAACAAAAGAACGGTTGATGGGGTGGCGGTCAAAACTCGGACCCTTCGCAAAGCCCTAAATCCTCGGTCGCTTTTGCCGAAAATCTTCTTATTGCTCGCGGATACCCTTGCCAGCGTCTTCTTGCAACTTGGATCAAATTTCGTTTATTATTTTTAGATGTGTTTGTGGTATAGTAGGCCTCAATCAGGAGGATAATATGAATAAAACGATCAATCCTAAAGTTCTTGCCGCCCAGGTTAATGAGTTAACGGAAGCGGTCATTTACAAAGAGTTGGCAAATATTGTGAAGTTGCCGGCTCATCGGGAGATTTTATTGCGTATTGCCCGGGAAGAAGAGGCGCATGCGCTGGTGTTAAAAGGGATCACGGGCCAGGAGGTGACGGCCGACCAGGGGCGTGTTTTCTGGTATGTTTCGATCAGCCGGATCTTCGGGCTTAATTTTGGATTGCGCCTGATGGAAAACCAGGAAGATCTGGCGCAGGGGGTTTATGAAGCGTTGAAAACCGAACATCCCGGCGTTGAGCAGCTTTATGCCGATGAACAGTCGCATGAGAAGACTCTGTTGGACATGATTGACGAGGAGCGCCTGAAATATATCGGGGCGGTAGTTTTGGGATTGAATGATGCCCTCGTTGAGTTGGTTGGCGTGCTGGCAGGGTTGACGCTGGCGCTGCAGAACATGAAACTCATCGTGGTGGCAGGATTGATCACGGGGATCGCGGCATCATTATCCATGGCTGTGGCCGCATATCTGGCCTGCCGGCAGGATGATGACGGCAAAGATCCGCTTAAATCTGCGCTCTACACCGGTGTGGCGTATATTTTAACCGTCGTCTTTTTGATCTGGCCGTATCTGGTGCTGAGCAATATGTATGCCGCTCTCGCGATTGCGATCGTGGATTCGATTCTGATTATCTGGGGCGCCACTTTTTATATCGCGGTGGCCAAAAATGTCTCCTTCTGGAAGCGTTTCGCGGAAATGACGATCCTTAGCGTCATCGTCGCCGCCCTGAATTTCGGCGTCGGCCTGATGGTGCATCAGGTGTTTGGTATTAACGTATAACCTCCTCCCTCCCCGGGAGGGGGAAGGTTCAATGTAAAATTGACGATTAATCAATATTTTTGATGGTTTTTGAATCATAGGATGCACTGCTGATGTCTTTTTATTCATTTATTAAATCCAGTCCTGACACAAGCGCTCGCAGGGGCGTGGTTCACGCGGCGCATGGAGATATTCAGGCGCCGTTCTTTATGCCTGTGGGGACCAAGGCGACTGTCAAGACCCTTTCTCAGGAAGATCTGCGGGCCATCGGCTCCGAGGTGGAGCTGTCAAATACGTATCATCTTTTTTTGCGT
>PEAR01000143.1 GCA_002753745.1 Candidatus Omnitrophota bacterium
CCATATTCAAAAGAATACAGTTACGGCATAAGTAGATGAAAAAGAGGAGGTTACGAAACCCCTATAAATGGAATGTCCCGACGGCTCGGAGACCCCGTAAGGGTCTCTCGTAGCCATCGGGACATGTTTTGAAGGATTCTTCAAAACATGCCGAGACCCGGGCTTAAATACAAATCGCTGATAAAGCTGCGTATTCCTATATGAATCTGACATTTTCACTTCCTGTCTGTACCTTTAACGTGCCTTTAAGGTTTTGGTTCATCCTGGAAATCCATAAAATTAACACTGAAATATTCCTCCTGCTTCTTCGCCTCGGGATAGTGCGTGTAGACACTATTCATAACTTCATCTGAACACCAGCCGCCAACATCCCTGCGAGCTTCATTCGACATTCCAGCCAGCCTGGTCTTGGATGCCCAGGTATGCCGGAGATCATTCAAAGTCGCCATCGGGATGCCGACCTTCCGGCAAATGGTTTGCATCATATCCCGCATTTTGTTCTGCGGCATTGGCTCCCCATCCAAATCCGGGAATAGATACTGCCCCGGTGACTTTGTCACGGCTTCCTTCAATACCTTCATTAGCTGCGGGTGTATCGGGATGGTCTTTGAAATGACCTTCCCCTTCTTGTTCTTTGCCTTGGGGATTTCAAAATGACCTGTCTCAAAATTAACCTGACTTTTTAACATGAACCGAAGCTCATTTCTTCGCATGGAAGTCAAATAATTGGTCAAATACAAACCATACCAGTCCGTGCCATCATTCACTTCTGCAGCTCCAATGAAGAACTTTTTCAGTTCGTCCTTCGACAAGGCTCGCCTCTTTTGCACAGGCTCAATCGCTATGGGATCCAGCTCGCTAAAAGGATTCCTTGGATAAATCTTCTTTTTCTTTGCTAAGAATTTGTAAAGATTAGACAGCGTATCCTCCTCATCCTGCACGGTCTTTGTCGCCCTGCCCTTTTCCAGCCGATACCTGCGATACTGCAAGGCGAAGTCGTCACCCTTCTGCGTCTCGTCAAAATACTTAAACCCAGGATACTGAACTTTCATAAAATCCAACAGGTGATGACAATCTGTACGGTAGCGATCAAGTGATCTGCTCTGGATCGTATCCCTCTTGTGCTCCAACCAAAATTCAATGCCCTGTTCAACAGTAATGCGATAACTCACAGCTTCGCTCATATCACTCATGATCTGCTGGGGCATAATGCGAAGTTTGGCAAGAGCATCTTCCTTGGTCGGGGACTTGATGACTTTCCTCCTGCCAAACGAGTCCGTTATCCGAAAGCACCACCACTTCCCTCGCTTTTTAATGACTGTTGGAACACGATACCGCTTTCGCATATCAGATCAGTTCCACCTTCTTGTTCCTGAACGATTCTTCCCAGCTATTTAGCTCTGACTCCAGGAATCTCAGCAAACCCCGGATCTTAATGTGCGGAATATAACCTTCAGAAGACCATTTATAAAGCGTCCACCTGCTCATACCGTATCTTTGGCACACTTGTTTTGGAGTTAAGAAATTATTCATTGGTCCTTTCTCGGTATTGTTCTAACGTATTCTTCTTTGGCTGTCTGGTGATTTTCTGTCTGGATCCACTTTTTGGACGCACCTCTCCCTATAAGTGATCCCCGGTGCCATTCGGGGACACGATCTGTTTAGATTTTATTGGAGAACGCAGCAACCGCTACCATGGTGGGGCTAATGACTGGTATTCCGTTTCCGCCTCCGCTGCTGCGATTAGCTGCTTTCTTGAGTTTTTCACAATGAGCTCAATCTATAGTAGGTTAATAATCGCTTCCGGGCGTCACCGACATTGCCCAGATCATTCTTGACTACCTACTTGGGATTATATACTGAAGTTTAGATGGAAAAGCTGACGTGCAGAAAATAGTCAAAATATTTTTAAAACCCTTACGATACCCCAGATAGCACTGGTAGCCCGAATACCCCAGACAATCCTGAAATCAATACCAATAATGACCAGCATTACCCCTACCTACATTATATGCATCTGCTATAGGATCAGGATTGCCACTCAGGATTTCCAAAAGCTGAAATCATAGCCCCTTCAAGCGATCCCTGAGTTCAAAAGCAGCTTTTTCACCCCAGATAATACGATAACTGCCAGGAATACCATTTTTTCGCAGCATCATCATTGTAGCTTGAAGCCAGTCTTGGCGGGAGTGCCAACGCAGGTACACGACCTTTAGGTTCCAGAAGCAGATGCCTCTTACAAAATCATTGAACTGCCGCTTCGAATTATTTAGTATTATCGTGTAGTGTTCAAAACCTGGAATATCAAAAAGCAGTTCTGTGCATACAGGATCGTAACAAAATTTGAATATCGGCTGACCACCATACTTATACCTTGCTTGCATGATCCTTGAATGGTCGATATCCCAATGCCTGGCGATACTGTTGGGTACTTTCACATCTTTCGGCATAACTACCTCTTCCCCTTCAACAGATATTCCATGATTTCAAGAATCTGCCGTTCCTTGAAGCAAGCAGCTACAAAGGTCTCGCCTGAAGCCTGACGGCACATACCTTCTGCCCAACTCTTAGGGGACTCAGCCGTGAAGACTGCATCAAACTCAGCTTTTCTGTCGGGCCTCAGCTGATTGTAAAACTGGGCAAGAATATTAGGTCTAGTCTTACGGCTATGCCGTTCAATATGAATGGTAGGTTTCAAACCGATAAGGTCAACACCTATATCAGGGGTCGCAACGATCACGCAATCCTGGTGATATCGCACTCCAAGGTTTATTACCAACCAGCGAAATGCTTCCGCAGGACGAGGACCACTCCACTTGACCGTTGTTTGATTTATAACGAACAAGCGGCATTCTTCCTCATTCGCAGCTTCATTTAAGGGAATGAACTTGAACCCAGCCGCATGAACATCTTCCTTCAATCTTTCAAAACTTTCATTCTTCTGCTCTATTGTTGCTGGCTTTCCGTTTACATTTTCCCGCCAGGAAGTCAGGATTCCGAACCGCACATTCTCATACCGAACAAGTATGCGAGCCAGGCTTGCTTCCAAAAGACATTTTGTTCCTATCAAAATGTTACTGATATCCTCCATACTGTCCTTTCCTTCATAAGGGACTTCTGGACTTAAGCAAATCGCCAACTTCGTTAAGTAAATAATTCAGCAACTTGATTTCCCGATCCGTTAGTCTGGAAATCCCTATTCGTCTTCTGGCGATCCGTATCCGCATCCTGGCTCCACCCAGGAAAAGCAAAGCCTGAAATCTTTTTCTGGATTTGCATTCATCGTCATCAGCACCCATAAAAATATCTTCTTTAGGTGGCATATTTATCCTGTCTTCGACCAGGTCCTGTCGAAATGATTTCAAGATCAGATTTAATTCGGTTCAACACCGCATTCTCATGATCAGTAAGAAGATCTTTACGAATTATCAGACGGAATACCCGGATATGCATCCTGGAAGTTCTTAATAAATATTCGCATTCCCTCCGATATTCTTCTTTCGATTCCTGGTCGTTAATACTGCCCCAGAATGGATTTGTTGTCATGTTCGTCACTCGTCTCCGAACTTTCCGTTCATCACAGCGGAATTTGATTTATCTGCATTCCTCTATCGTTATAAACCTGCAGGCTATCGCCCATCCTGACGGAGAAAGTCGATGCTGTATAACCCTGAAGACCATGCCGTGAATCAAAATCACACGGAATGTACGCAATCTGATGATTATTTTCATCTCGGACATCGACATAATTTGCTCTCTGAATTGCGACAGAAATCATAAGGCACCTCCTGGTTAATTAACCTCTTCCTGTTATCATCTTCAGCTTCACAAGTTCCTTTTCTGTCCAGAAACGATATCTGCTCATTGCGTCCCGTTTTGCCTTTGGGATCTTTTTGGCATTTTCCCAGAGGTATAAGGTCTTCCTGGATATCGCCAGGACTTTAATCACATCTGAAACCGAATGCCGTTTATCCATAACTGCCCCAGTAAACAATCAAATGTTTATTCATTACCAACAACCACACACAAAAATAACCCCATTTCCCAGGGGGCACTTATTTACTACCCTTCCTAGCCTTCAGCCACCTATTAAGGTAGCCAGACTTCTTTCTTCTTCCTTTATCCTTTGATCCTGGCTTACGACCCAAAGTTTTCCCCTCACGCTTAGCACGAGACAATCCTGCTTTCACCCTTGATACTATTAAGGAACGTTCATAGTCAGCAAAAACACAAAGCAACTGCCAGAACATCCGCCCCTCAGGACTGGTTGAATTAATATTCTGGGTAGCAGATATGAACTCAACACCCAGGTTCTGGAATTCTTCCAATAGATTTAACAAATGGCGAAGGCTACGACCTATCCGATCTATCTTCCAAACGCACAAACACTTAACCTTGCCTGATCGTATGTCCGTCAACAACCGTTCAAACTCTGGTCTCTGCTGGTCCTTCCCACTGTAGCCACTATCAACATAGGTATCAGTGATCTTCAAATCCATTCTCTGGCAGTAATCCTTCAAAGCCACAAGCTGGGTATCCGTATTCTGATCAGTTGTTGAAGTCCTGATATACAGCACCACTTCTTTGCCCATATGTACTCCTCTGAAATGTAGCACCCTTTATCAACCTCTACTAAACCATAACGTACACTGATCCAGGTTGCCAGCCATAGGCTTCCGCATACCTACGTAATTCTTTTAGTTGAACCTCTACATCCTGCCTGCTTTCATCAGTACTACACCTGGCATAGATCACTGCTTTTGGTTTTTGGTTTTCCATACATCACTCCTGGCTATTTTGTTCTCCCTAGCCAAGGATAACCCGTAAAATGAGATCTGTCCGTAGAGCCCCATGAATTGGGCATAAAAAAGACCAGGTCCATGCCTGGTCTTTAATAATAAAAAATTTAACCCAATACCCTACCTAAATCTTCTTCACATCTACCTCAAGAAGAATCATCCTTCCTTCTACAAATTTACCAACCAGGAACAGAGACTTGCCAATTGTGGATCAAACGTATGGTTTGCACAATTTGCAAGGCGACCTCTTGAATATTGCTCAAAGATTTCTTCCGCCATACTTTGCTCTATAGCCGCCCCAATAAAAAAAAGTGGCAGTTCAATATGCTGTCTTTGGAAAGCCTCTCTAGCACGATGCAATGCAGTATTCGCTGTCTTCCAATGTTCATCTGCACCTGCGGGATCTATTCCGCCCTTCAACTCCCCAATAGCAATATAATACTTTGGCTCATTGATAATCTTCTTAAACCGATCCCCAGACAACTCATCAGATTTTTGATTTAAAACAACTAAATCAATATTCTTACCAACCAATGGGACATTAAGATTATAAATTAATTGCCTTTTACCACCACGCCATTGAATAGACCTTATCTCCGAAACTTGATCTATTGTATATTTCTTCCGAGGCAACCATTTATCTGATGACTTGTTATAAAAATAATAGTCATCCTTGGCTATTTCTAAATGAGCAATCATAAATCTTGTAAACCGCTCCCCTGCAATTGCTCCAACCAGGTTTCGCATCCTTCCACCGAGAGCATCGCCTGCGGTGAGAAGATAACGATAAACAAGTTCATCAACATATGACTTGCCAGCTGGAATTAAAAATTTCTCAATAAATTCTGCCAGGATTGAATCTAAATCTTTTATTTGCAAATGACTTCTTGCCTTAACAGAGACGCCAGCTGACTCATAAAGTGGCTCACGGATTCTAGTAATCTTTAATAAATCTTTTGGGGATTTTGTCTCACGTTCCACAACGGATTGTAACGCCCTAGCTTTATCAATGTAGGGGATAGATTCTTTACTCTTACGAAGGGCGTATTCAAGAAACCCAGCTCTTGTTGCTTCGTAAGTTGTTTCAAGATCTTTTGCCCTACGGACATGAGCATTATTCATATGTCTCCGCTATTTAATAAAAAACTGTTTCATAATAGATTTTGCCAACTCACAAGCTAACAACGGGGGGACAGCATTGCCAATTTGCCCGAATTGG
>PEAR01000144.1 GCA_002753745.1 Candidatus Omnitrophota bacterium
CATAAACTTTATCCCAGAATTTACGGCCGGTCTCATTATCCGGTGCCATTAATGATCCTGTCAATTTCTTGAGTACCAGATCCTGCGCCAGCAAGTCGCGGCCCATCAATGTCCGGGCAAACGCCGGGGTCAATATACGATCGGGCTCATTCGGGGAAAGATTGACCCACAAATCTTTTTCTGGCAAGGCCAAAGCGGTCAGAAAATATTTAACCAAACGGTCCGCTTCAAGGCGCGCTGTCTCCTTCGTCCCGGCACCCCGATCCATCAGGAATTCAAAACGGAACGGTTCATTGATAAACGTCTTTACTCCCTGCAAGGCAGACGTATTCCAGGCAACTGCCGGCGCCGGTAAAGGCAAGCCGCCGGGCAATCCCTGGGCAAAAGACAGACCCACGTTCGACAGCCCAAAAGCCGCCAGCGTTAAAATACAAACCAGTTTACGGAAAATATCGCCGCCTATCTATTAACAGGATTAATTTATCCGATAAGTATGCACTATAAAAACGGGGAAAACAAGGAGCCCGGAATGAAAATAATCACATCATTTGCCGGGACACTTTTGGCAGCATCCCGGCATAGCAGGCCTTACGAAGATGTTTTTGAAGATTTGCCCTTAGCTATCCATTTGACCAGCTTTTCAGCCAGCTGCTGGGCATGAAAAGGCTTGGTAATATAATCATTCGCGCCGCAGGCATAACATTTTTCCTCGACCAGATCGATCCGGTACGCCGTCACCACGATGATCGGAAGATCCGAAAACATCCGGCGGATCTCAACAATCGCCTCATACCCTTTCATAACCGGCATCAGCACATCCATCAACACCGCATCAAACGTTCCCTGGCGCGCCTTGTCGATCGCCTCCTGGCCGTTAATAGCCACCTCAACACGACAGCCCATTCCCTCCAGAATCGTTTCATGCAGTAAACGGCACTCTTCACTGTCCTCGACCACAAGAATGCGTTTGCCCACCAGCAAATTCTCTTCCATACATCCCCCTTTATTAAGCGGTTAATCAACCGCCCCTAAACAATATCAAAATCCAAGGTGACAACGAACTCGCTGCCCTGCCCGACCATTGACGTCACCCGTATCTCACCGTGCATCATCTCGACAAGTGTTTTGGCAATGTAAAGCCCCAACCCGGCGCCGCCCTTGCCGGTCTCCAGCTCATGGAACTGGGTGAACGGGTCGAAGATCCTTACCAAAGCCCCTTCAGCGATCCCCATCCCCGTGTCTTTCACGGCAAATCTTACACGGCATTTCCCCGGAACGCAAGCATCCTTATCCTGATTAACCGTGAGCGATATTTCGCCATCGTCAGTAAATTTTACCGCATTGCTCAACAGATTGCTCAGGACCTGCCCCAGCCGGACCGGCTCTCCCATCAGCATGGGAATCCCATCATCGATGGAACAGGTCATCCTGACATTATCCTTCTTCCCGGTCTCAACCGACCGAAAAGCCGTCTCGGCGCATTCTTTCAGGTCGAATACCATCAAGCGCAGCTGGACGCGGCCCGATTCCAGACGGGAAACCTCCAGGATCTGATCCAGCAGGCCGAAAAGATTTTTGCTGCAGGCATTGATCATATCCGCGAACTTTTTCTGTTTCACCGTCAATTGTTCCGACTGCAAAAAAGAGCTGAAGCCCATGATCGCGTGCATCGGCGTGCGAAAATCATGGGAAATACTGCTCAAGAACTCGCTCTTGGCCTGCGACGCCAATTCAGCATCTTCCTTGGCCTTTTTAAGAACTTCTTCGGACTGCTTGCGACCCGTGATATCCGCAAAGACGCAGACGAACTGGCCCTTTTGCGGTGAATACGCATTCACCTCATAATATTTTCCCTGAAAACCCCAGAATTGCTCAAAATGGCACGGCTCCCCCGTTAACGCAACACGGCCGTAAGTCTCTACCCAGTGCCGTTCGGTCTGCGGCGCGATCTCGAGAACAGTCCGGCCGACGATATCCGCGGATTTCAAGCCCGTTAACTGCTCAAAAGCGGCGTTCACCGCCAGAAAACGGTAATCACACGGGACACCCCGATCGTCCAGGACGATCTCATGCAGCGCGCTGCCATTGACCATCGCCAGGAAAAGGTCGCGGTAACGCGCTTCACTTTTCTTCATTTCCTCCTCGGCCCGGACCCTGTCGGTCACGTTGCGGAAATAGCCGATCAACCCGTCGACATTCCCCTTGGCATCATACTTTGGAACATAGGCGCCATCAAAATATTCGGTCGCCCCGTTCACAGACACCAGAGGCACCGTCATCCTCACCGCCTTGCCGCTCTCGATCACCTCTCGCTTAATCCGGGCAAGCTTTTCGGCGTCGTCGGGCGACAGAACATCATGGTCCGTCCGGCCCAGCATGTCCTCGACCTTTAATCCCATCTGGGGATTCAGCACCCAGGTATAGCGCAGCTCCCGGTCCTGGATCAGGACATGATCCGGCGTATTGGTTGCGATGGCCTTGAACCGCTCCTCGCGCACCCGCCGTTCATCCTTATTGAACAGTCCCTTAATCTCAACAACAATTCTCTCTAGGAACACAATCTGCCTTTTCTTTTCGTTCGTCCACTTTTTCTTATTTTACATATATCTCTACAAATGAGCAATGCAATAATGATAGATTTCTTAAAACCTATCCCCGGGAGAGAAGTTTCTTTCGTCGACAAAATACATTGCGCTGGCGGTACCAGATCATAAACAAAAGGTCCGCGATCACCGGGATAAAATATAATTTAAGCAGGGAATATTTTGACCCCCCGGCTGAGCGCGATCGGTGGTTCACGTCAACAGTTGCAAAAGAGACGCCGGCCTCTTTGAGAAGAAACGGGATGAACCTCAAAAATCCGTCGACAGGGATCAGATATTTCAAGGCATCTTTTCTTAGCACCTTCAGTGCGCACGCCGTATCCCGCACACCGTCACGAAGAAAGAAATGCCGGACATGATAAGCAAGGCGTGTCGCCACCAGCTTGGAGACAGGGTCGTGCCGCCGGGCGCGCTGGCCGAACACGGCGCCATGGTCGCCCAACAGCGTCAGCATCCGGGGAACATCATGAAAGTCATTTTGCCGGTCGCCGTCCGTTGTCACCACCACGTCGCCGGTTACAGCTTCAAAACCGCTCCACAAAGCCGCGGACTGTCCGGCATTGCGGGCATGCGTCACGACCCGCAGCTCGGCAATGCGCACGCTGGCCGCCTGAAGCCTTAACGGCGTCTGGTCACGGCTGGCATCATCCACCGCAATGATCTCAAAAGGATATCCCGTCCCCTGCAGGACCTGCGCGATCTCATCAAGGACGAAATCGATATTCCCTTCTTCGTTGTAAAAAGGAACCACCACCGATATCTTCATTTACCTCCCGATAATACACATTACTTTAACCAATACATAAGATATCACAGTCAATACCTCAAAACCCGCGCAACTTAAAAAATCTTAGAAATCCTCACCCGAGACCCGTTACATAACATAAAATACCGATATCTCATGCACCAGAATATAAAACACTTGATTAAGATACTCGACAACGCCTGCGGAAAGAATGTCCAACTCCTCGGCGCGATCGCCCTGATGGTCCTGGCCTCAAGAGCCATTATTTACGGCCTTGCCTACGGTGGGCTCGTCCTGTTTCAGGATACGGCGCCCGGATTTTGGGCCTCTTTTGAAACTCTCTGGACCCGTTGGGATGCGGTTCATTATTTAGCCATCGCCCAAAACGGATATGTGGCCTCACCCGATGGCAACTTTACCATTGTCTTCGGCCCGCTCTTTCCGCTCCTGACCAGGATCTTGCATGGATTGACGCATAACTTCTTTCTGGCGGGGATTTTGGTATCCAACGTCTGCCTGATCGCGGCCGGTTTTTTCCTGTTCAAACTAACCCGCCTTGATCATGATGAAGACACCGCCTGGCGAGCCCTCAAATTTCTTTTGATCTATCCCTTCTCTTTCTTTCTCAGCAGCCCGTTCAGCGAAAGCACATTCTTGATGTTTTTTATCCTTTCGGTCTATCTGTTCCGACAACAGCACTGGAGATCTGCCGGCCTCAGCGCCCTGTTGACGATCCTGGCACGGCCATCCGCCGGGACATTCCTCCTGATCATTTTATTTATTGAGAGCGCCGTTAATCCGGACCTCAAAGAAGCCCTCAGCCAGAAAAACACCCGGCGCTTTACCAGGCTTATTGTTGACCGCCTCCCGGCCGTTCTCGGCGTCATATCGGGGATGTTCCTGTATTTGCTGCTCAATAAAATCGTTTTGGGGAACTGGCTGGCTTACCTGTCCTTCATGCAGACAAAATGGTTCCATCACTTCACCTGGCCGGGTGACTGCCTCCTTGATCAGTTCCGCCAGCTTTCAATCTATACACCATCAGGTAACATCGCTTTGTGGGTCCCCCAGATATGCTCACTATTTACAGCCGCCACCTTGACGATCCTGGCTGCGGGACGCCTCAGGCTGTCCTATGTGATCTACCTGGCCGCGTTCCTTTACCTGACCCTCTCGGTCACCTGGCTGCTCAGCGGCGCGCGCTATATCGCCACGCTGTTCCCGCTGTTCATCATCCTGGGCGTCCTGTCAAAAAACAAAATCACCGACTTCATCCTGACCTTCGCCTCCCTGATGCTGCTGGCGTTCTACACCCTGGCCTTCACCAAAGGTTCGTATTTGATGTAACCTCCTCCCTCCCCGGGAGGGGGAAGGTTCAAAATTTATTTGATTTAAAATCAAAGGGGCGGAATTTAAACATACTGGACGTCAACCAGCTTGCCCATCTTCTCAAGCTTGTCGGCAATAAGAGGGATGATCTTGTCGCGGGGTAAAATGCCCTGTTTGAGGAAAACCAAATCGGCATTGGCGGGATTCCGGGCGCGGCCTACCACAAAACGCAGCCAGTCGGAGGCCTGCAGCAGGCAGGCCAGATCGACGGCGGCGCCTTTGTCATCGTTCTTCGTCAGATCTTCATCGAGAATATTATAAACCTGGTTTAGCGTCACCGCGCCTTCGGTCACCAGGTCAATGCCCTTGATAAAATAACGCGGCGGCGTGGTCAATGACGCCGGGCGCTGCTCAACGTCGATCTCAACACCGATATGCCGCGCTACCACATCCGCCGAGGTCGCGCCGCAGACCACTTTAAGTCCATCCTGTTCCAGAAAATCACTGACCACCTGATCGTCATTTTCCTTGTCCTGCGGCGGCCCGGTTAGAATATTGACCACCGCGCCCTCGCGGCAATGCACGATCATAACCGTCTTGTCATCGCCGCTTCTTTCACCGTCGTAAACCTGGGCCTGGCGCATCACCTCACGAGCGGCCCGGCTCAAATCCCGACGGCCTTCCAGCGTTTCGGCCACAAAATGTTCGATGCCCGCCACTCCCCAGCCATTGGCCAGGTCCTGCCCCAATCCCGACTGGGTGACGCCGTCGCTAACCATCAGCACGCCCTCTTTGGGCTGCAGCCGGCAACGGTATTCATTGGCTACGCCGGCCTCGATCACCAGCGGCTCGGCTTTAAGAACATGGATATCAGCATTCCCGATAAAAACAGGCGCCGGCATTTCATAACTCAACATCGTCATCAGCCCGTCATTAAGCACCCGGGCTACCTGGAAGGCACAAAACGGCATCGAATGGTCGCGCCACTTGCTCATGGTACCGACCACGCTTAGAAAAGCACTGCGCAAGGATGCCCCGCCGGACAACAGCTCGGCAAGACGGGAAATATTCATCTGGGAAGCAATATGCGCCCTGATCCCCGAACCGATCCCGTCGGCTACAATAAAGGTCGTATGATACGCCGTGCGCTGACAAAAAAAGGCGTCCCCGCAGGGAGCGCCTGTTTTTTTGGATGCCTGCAGGCATTCCATATCAAAATGTTTATACTTTTTTTTTCTCACAAAACCCCATCTACGCTATACAGCAAACATGAACTTCTCTGGAAATTTTTGCACCAACTTCTTCAATTTCAATGTCCAGATCGTAAGATGACTGGA
>PEAR01000145.1 GCA_002753745.1 Candidatus Omnitrophota bacterium
GATGCAGGGGGCGGCCACGGGGGGCCGCCTGTACATGCGTGCGGGAATTTTTTGCTATGTTTCCATTAATTTGTCATATCGGTCCATTCCCTGTATATTCCTATGGCCTCATGCTGGCTCTGGCTGTATTGGCGTCATCGTATCTGCTGGCACGCGATGCTGCGGTGATCGGGATTAAGCCGGACGTGATCTACGATCTTGTGTTTTGGGTGGTGGTCAGCGGAATCCTCGGGGCGCGGCTTTTTTACGTTTCGTTTAATTGGGATGTTTACGCGGCATCGCCGGTCGAGATAGTGAAACTCTGGCAGGGCGGTCTGGCCTGGCAGGGAAGTTTTGCCGGCGGGATGCTGGGGGCGGTCGTTTTTATCCGCCGGCAGCGATTGCCCTTGTGGCCGCTGCTGGACGCCGCGGCTCCGTACATCGCGCTGGGCCAGGCGATCGGGCGGATCGGATGCCTTCTAAACGGTTGCTGTTACGGCAAGGCGGCTGACTGGGGGCTTTATTTTCCTGTCTGGGGGGAACGCTTGATCCCCACGCAGCTTTTTATGTCGCTGGGACAGCTGGTGATCTTCGCGATCCTGCGTTATCTCGGGCTGCGACGGCAAATGCGGGTCGGGCAGATTTTTATTCTGTACCTGCTGCTGAGTTCTGTCGAGCGTTTTACGATCGAGTTTTTCCGGGCCGATCATGTGTTGTACGGGCCGTTCAGTATTTTTCAATATGTTTGCCTGGCATTATTCGTGGCTGCCCTGGTTTTGTTAATGCGCCGGGAGCGCCACACCTAACGGAAAGAAATATGTCGACCCATACTTTGATCGTTAATGAATCGGATGAAGCGGATATGCGCGTTGATGTTTTTGTCACGCGCGCCCTGCCGGATGTTATTCCTTCGCGAATGTTTGTTAAACGCCTGTTTGATGAAGGCCGTTTGCTGGTGAACGGTAAAGTCGTCAAGCAGCATTACAAGGTCCATGTCGGCGATGAGGTGGTGCTCGATGTCCGGGTTGAGGATTATCCGGATGAGCGGATCAAGCCCGAGAATGTGCCGCTGGATATCGTCTATGAGGATGAGTGCATGATCGCGCTGAACAAGGCAGTAGGGGTTGCGGTCCATCCGGCGGCCGGCCATTACGGCGGGACGCTGGTGAATGCCCTGGTACATCATTTCGGGTCGCTGTCGGATATGAATGGCGCCAAGCGGCCGGGGATCGTGCATCGTTTGGATAAGGAAACGTCCGGGATTCTTTTGGTTGCCAAGAACAACATGGCGCATGCCCGTCTGGCTAAACAATTCGAGGCCCATACGATCGAAAAGAAATACGTGGCGCTGGTTGAAGGGGAAGTGCAGTTTGATGAAGGCGTCGTTGAGGCGCCGATCGGCGAGCACCCGCGTTATCACGACCTGCGCTGCATCGCCCGGGAGGGTGAAGGTCGGCCGGCGACGACGTATTATAACGTTGCCAAACGTCACAAAGGTTGTACAGCCGTGGCTCTTTTTCCCACAACCGGCCGGACGCATCAGTTAAGGCTGCATATGCGTCATTTAAGGCATGCGATCCTGGGGGATGAGAAATACGGGAATAAGGGAAACTTTTCCCGGTTGGCGCTGCATGCGCAATCGATTTTTTTTGAACATCCGCTAAGCAAGGAACCGATGGAGATTTCGGTTCCGCTGCCCTCTGAATTCCTGCCGTATTTCTAAACACCTCTGCCGTGGCGGATATTTGCAGTGATAAAATATACATCAACCCTTTACTTCTGACTTTAATTTTTTATAATAGGATTATCATAAAAATATTTAAGAGGTTTTATGTCTTCTAATGGCAAGGGCGGTCGAACGGTTTTTGTTTTTTTGACGTTGATCGTGATCATCCTGTTGTGCGGGGTGGCGATCTCGCTTTTCCTTTTACAGAAAGAAACGCAGACCCGCCGGGCTACTGAGGTGTCTTTGGAAGAGGCCAGGGTGCGCAATGCCAAGGTGGAAGCGGCGCTGAAGGAAACCGAAAAGCAGGTTGACGTTTTAAAAGGTAAAAGCAAGGACGCGGATGACAAGATCAACAGCCTGATGGAAGAGCTCGACCTCCAGGCGGCGTTGCGGGATGAGATCAAGGCTGAGAACAAAAAGCTTAAGGACCTTCTGGAAGCTGAAGGCAAGTCAAAGGTCGAGATGCGCCAGAAGCTTACGACGGAGATCGAAGCCTCTCAGGCAAAGCTGAAAGACCTTGAGGCGATGTCGGCGGTCCGGGCCAAAGAGATCGCCGGTTATCAGCAGAAGGTTGATGCTCTGCAAAAGCAGAACGGTGAGCTTGAAGGCAAGTTGAAAGACCTGGAGCAGTCAACGGTCGCGCGGCCAAAGTCCGAGATCATTCCTGTACCTGGCCAGGGGGGGAACGAAAAGGTTAATCTCGACCGCATTGTGATCACGCCTGATTCCGCCAAGGAAGGCCGGGTCCTGAATGTCGATAGCGAGACGGAGTTCCTGATTTTTGATCTGGGGGGTAAGAACGGGATCAAGCAGGGCGATGTCATGTCGGTCTACCGCGGCAAGACGTATCTGGGCGATGTGAAAGTCTCGCGCGTGCAGGATGAGATGTCAGCGGCTGATTTTATTCCGCCGTTCTCCAGTCGTAAGGTTCGCAAGAATGATTCCATTGTCCCCAAGAGGTAGGGGCGGACGGCCGTCCGCCCGTACGTGCGTATGATATTCAACGTCAAGTCCTGTGATCGCCTCAAGGGCGCCATCAATCTTCCCGCGTCAAAATCTTATTCTATTCGAGCATTTATTGTGGCAGCCTGCGGCGGAAGATCGCATATTGTCGGCGCCTCCGACTGTGATGATGCCGTGGTGGCGCGACAGGTGGCCAAAGCCCTGGGTGCCAGTGTTACGGCTGACGGCGATTCGGCGTGGAAGATCGAGGCAAGGTCTCTCGTTAAGGCTTCGGGTGCTTCTGGACGTTTGCGCGTGAACGTCGGTGAGTCCGGGACGTCATTGCGTTTTGTGCTGCCTTTATTGCCTTTTTTCTGCTCAACGGCTGAAGTGAACGGCAAGGGGACCTTGGTTGGCCGGCCGAATCATCATTTGTGCGCGGCGCTTCGCGCCTGCGGATTGCAGATCCGGGGTGATGGAGCTGTTGAATCGGTACCGGTGCATTTTGCGGGCGGCGCATTGCCGGGTGGCAAGATCTCGGTTGATGGTTCGGTCAGCTCGCAGTTTATTTCGGCCTTGATGATCGCGGCGCCAATGTCCGCGGCGGATACGCGGTTGATGATGTCAGGAGGCACACTGGTTTCCCGGGAGTATGTGGTGATGACCCGTCAGATCCTTGAGCGAGCCGGTGTGCGGGTGACGCCCAAAGGTTCGCGGGAGTTCTTTATTCCTGGCGGTCAGATGTATCAGGGATTAAAAAAATTCCATGTGCCTTCCGATTGGGGGCTGGCGGCGTTTTTTATGGTGGCTGCCGCGCTCGTGCCTGGTAATGTAACGCTCAAGGGGCGTTTTGATGATGAGTTGATCCAGTCGGATGGCGCGATTGTGCCGTTGTTGACGAAAATGGGATTGCGGTTTTTCCGCACGGCGCAGGCGATCAGGATCAAGGGGCCCTGTCAGCTTAAAGGCGGGGTGTTCTCACTGAAAGATTGCCCGGATCTGGTGCCGATTATGGCGGTGGCTGCCATGTTCGCCAAAGGTCCGACACGCTTGAAAGATATTGGTCATGCTAGGGTTAAGGAGTCCGACCGGATCAGTGATCTTCGCCAGGAACTTCTTAAGGTGGGGGCTGATATACAAGAGAAGCCGGATGAACTGTTGATCACGCCTAAAGCAGTTTATCAAAGCGGCGCGGTTTTGGATCCGCATCACGATCACCGGCTGGCCATGGCGTTTGCGGTTCTGGGGCTCAAAGTGGGCGTGACGGTGAAGGATATGGAATGCACTAGAAAATCGTATCCTGCCTTCGTTACGGCGCTTAGATCCTTGTATGAGGGCGGCCACGGGGGGCCGCCCCTACATGCGTAAGCGTATGTACGGGCCGGCCCCCGTGCCGGCCCATAACTGCCGGCCCATAACCTTGACTTCACACATTTTTTAATATAAGATGTGTTCCATTCAAAAAACAACATCTTTTTAGGGGATACTATGATCCAGAAGTTACTCAAAATTCTTCAAGACATTAAAGAGTATCTCCTCGGCTATTTTTCTACAGATTTAGGCATTGACTTGGGTACGGCCACCACGCTGGTTTATGTTAAAGGCGAAGGGGTCGTGTTGTGTGAGCCTTCCGTTGTTGCGATTGAAAAAGGCACCAACCGGGTAGTCGCGGTCGGTGATGATGCCAAGAAAATGCTCGGGCGCACGCCCGGTAATATCGTGGCGATCCGTCCCATGAAAGACGGGGTCATCTCGGATTTCGAAGTGACCGAAGCGATGCTCAAGTATTTCATCAAGAAGGTCCAGCCGCGCAAGTTTTTTATCCATCCTTCGGTTGTTATTGCTATCCCGTCGGGAATTACGGAAGTTGAGAAGCGCGCGGTCATTGATTCGGCGATCCATGCCGGCGCGCGCGATGTTTTTCTGATCGAAGAGCCTAAAGCGGCGGCCATTGGTGTGGGCCTGCCGGTTAATGAGCCGGGCGGTAACATGATCATTGATATCGGCGGCGGTACGACGGAATTTGCGGTTATTTCGCTGGGCGGTATTGTCTACGCCAAGTCGATCCGGGTCGCGGGTGATGAGATGGATACGGCGATCATGGAATATCTGCGCAAATCATATAACCTGATGATCGGGGAACGCACTTCGGAAGAGATCAAGGTGCGTATCGGCTCCGGTTATCCGCTGGAAGAAGAATTGACGATGGACGTCCGCGGCCGCGATCTGATCGCGGGGTTGCCCAAAACCATTTCGATTACCTCCGTTGAGATCCGTGAAGCGCTGGCGGATACGGTCCAGGCGATCGTTGACGCGGCGAAATCCACGCTGGAACATACCCCGCCGGAACTGGCGGCCGACCTTATTGACCGCGGCATCGTGATGGCCGGCGGCGGGTCGCAGTTAAGAGGGATCGATAAGCGTATCGCCGAGGAAACCGGCCTGCCGGTGATCGTGGCGGAAGATCCCAACACGGCGGTCGTGCGCGGCACCGGCGAAATGGTCAATATGCCTGCCAAGTACCGCAAGCGTCTGGTGGCACAGGCCAAACTGGATTTCTGATGAATGTTGCGACAATGGCACAAACAGCTGGTTTATGCTGTCCTCATTATTGTTCCTTTCTGGCTTCTGTTTTTTAATTCCCCTTTTTGGCATGGCGTGAAAATGAGTTTAATGTCGTTTGGCACCTCATCGGTGGCGGTCGCGCGCTGGCCGGTGGATGAGGCCGGGCGCCTTCTTTCTTACCGGCAGACCTATCAGGATTATCAGCAGATGAAGCGCGAAGTGGGGGGCTTGAAGGCCCGCTTAGCGGCGCTCGAGGAGAATGGTGCGGCGAACAAGCGTTTTTCCCGGCTTCTGGACCTGCGCAATCGCCTGGGGTATGCCACCGAGGCCGCGCTGGTTGTGGCGCGGGACCCGGCCAGCTGGAATTCATCGCTGATGATTAATAAGGGAAAATCCAGCGGGATCCATCCAGGGATGGCGGTGGTGAATGCGACGGGTGTGGTTGGTAAAGTGGCGGAAGTGGCAAAGGATGTGTCCAAGGTTATTCTAATCACGGATTCAGGATTCAGTGTGGCGGTGGTCAATCAGCGTTCGCGCGAAAGCAGTTTGCTGGGAGGCTCTTTGTCGGGGGATTGCCGGTTGTATTATCTGCCGGATGATGCTGATATCCGGGTGGGTGATGAGATCGTGACCTCCATGCTCAGTTCGGTGTTCCCGGAGGGGTTGCGCGTGGGCACGGTCAGCGAAGTCTTCCCCGGCGAGAAAGGCACTCCGCCGCGCGCGCAGGTGTCGCCGGCCGTTGAATTGAGCAAGGTGGAGGAAGTATTGGT
>PEAR01000014.1 GCA_002753745.1 Candidatus Omnitrophota bacterium
GTTTCATCAGATCCTTGGTGCGGCAGGCCCCGTCAAGCAGACTGAATTGTGTATGAAGATGAAGATGGACGAAGGACATAAGCTGTATTGTTTACGAATTAGATATTTTACGCATCGATTATACAGCCTTCATCGGTTAAACAAAGAAATATATTATTCCTTTCATTAGACAAAGCGTCCCATGTTCTCATTTTAAACAAACTAAAATCCCCCAAATAATATATTGACATATCATCAAATTAAATTTAATTTATACGCAATGTTAACGCCCCGGTAGCTCAATGGATAGAGCCTTTCCTTGACTACGAAAGGGTTGTGGGTTCGAATCCCACCCGGGGCGTTATAGGTCTTGAGGGTGAGTCAAGGCATCCTCAAGACCATTTTTTTCTTGAATACACTCCAGAAAAAGATATACTTAAAACAGTCAAGGAAAGGCGTTATGGCTACCGGAACACGGGGGCAAGTTGATTTTATAACTTGCCCCTTTTTATTAAAACAAACTATCGGCCGCAGATTGAATCTTTAAGATCACCGGCACCAGGCCGTCGATATGAATACTGTCCAGATTCTGCTGACTGACCGGCAGCGGAACACCCGCCCCGTCACGTTTGATCTGCACACTCAAACTCGATTGCCCAAAATCATTAACGGGTTCTGGACAGGGGTAATGTTGATGAGAACGGGGGTAAAACCACCAAATCCGCCATTAAAAATAGCCTTCATGGCTGCATCGTTAAACCGAATCTTTCCGCTTCCTTTCTTCTCAACACCGAAGTCATTGATATCAATACCTCCGAGGTCTTTAGAACTCTTGGCGTCCTCTTTGGTTTGCATAGCTGAGTTATTCCCATCTAAAGGCATTCTTATATATTTTTCTGCTAATCCACCCCAGCCTTCACCGCTATCACCCCAATAACGAATATATGGGGTTCCCCAAGGATCTGTCCCTTTTTCTATTACCATCTCTGCCGAAACACTGTTAAAAAATGCATCAATCTTGTCCTGACTAATCAAAGAATAGGCTCTGATTGATTCTTGTGCTAAAGACATAAGCCCGCCAAATAAAGATGCCCCAAAACCTATCCTATAAGCATAAACAGTCCATGGATGGGTTTTACCTGTGTGATAGGACCCTCCGTTTCCCATACGCCAAGAATCTAAAATATCGTTTGGGCTTTGATTCAAATAAAGGACGTCAATAGGGTTCGTCTCCTCCGCTTCCTTATAAATTCTCGACCAAAAGTCTTTCCCCAGCTGGTTTTCCGGATAAATCATGGAGGCGGTCAATTGCTTAAGAACATAGTCCTGCGCCAGCATATCCCGACCAAGCAGGGTTTGCCCCAAACCATCATCTATAATTCTATCCTTTTCATAAGGCGAAAGGTTGACCCACAGAGAATCTTCTGGAACGGTCAATGCAGCAAGGAAATACTTTACGATTTTCTCGCTTTGTTCCTTAATGGCAGACTGCTCAGCGGAGTCATTGCCCGAATCAACGATAAAGTCAAAATTGAGCGGTTTGTCGGGATAAACAACTAACCCTTTAACAAGGATAGGCGTGAAGGTTTCCGAAATGCCGACCAGCTGTCCAGGTTCTGGGAGATTTGCCACAAAAGCACTCTGGGCGTAGCAAAAAGCGGGTGAAAATGCCAAAGATATAACTAGAACAAGACTAATCATTCTTCGGCACATATGAAATAGGAAATTTGCTGGCATAACCTTCTCCGTGCTAGTTTTGACGAACCACCATTAATCGAGTAAAAGACGTATAAAATATAACAAATAAACTAATGGTTGACCTCCTGACGGAGTTAATTTATCGCTTGCTGTCTGACAACACTGTAAATATAATACCCGCCATGGCAAAAAAACCGACTCAACTACTTTCCGGCAATGAAGCCGTGGCGCTCGGCGCGGCCGAAGCCGGGCTGGGCTTTGCTTCCGGCTATCCTGGCACACCTTCAACCGAGATCATCGAAAGCCTCGCCCGCCTGACCGACATTGATTGTCAGTGGGCGATCAATGAAAAAGTCGCTTTTGAAGTCGCTTACGGCGCATCCATCGGCGGTTTGCGGTCTTTGTTTACCGCCAAACATGTGGGCATTAACGTGGCTATGGACCCTTTGATGACTGCGGCCTACACGGGCGTCAACGGCGGATTTGTTGTCGTTTCCTGTGATGACCCCGGCATGGGCTCATCGCAAAACGAGCAAGATAACCGCCTGCTGGCCCAGGCGGCCAAGATTCCTCTGGTTGAACCTGTGTCACCGGGCGAAGCGCATACGTTCGTAAAAGAAGCTTTTCAGATCAGCGAAGATTTTGACACGCCCGTCATGCTGCGCATGACTACGCGCGTCTGCCATACTAAACAAAATATTACGCCAGGCATTGCCCAGCCAATGGTCCGCAAGCCTTTCGCCACCGATATCCGTAAATACGTCATGCTGCCCGCCAATGCGCGCGCCCGGCGTACCGGGATGGACCAAAGACTGGCTCACCTCAAGGACTACAGCGAACACGGGCCGCTCAACACGGTCGAACTGAACAACCGCAAGCTGGGATTTATCGTCAGCGGTGTGGCCTACCTGCACGCCAAAGAAATGTATCCCAATGCCTCATTCCTTAAGCTGGGGATGAGCTATCCGTTCCCTGCCGACATGGCCCGCTCTTTTGCCCAAAGCGTAGAAAAAGTGGTGGTCCTTGAAGAACTGGAACCTTTTATTGAAACCATGTGCCGGCTGGCCGGCATCACGGTCCAGGGAAAACATCCTTCATTCGCCATGGGCGAATTGAAACCCGAATTCGTCCCCCTTATTGTTGATGGCAAGGAAAAGACTACTGTGCTCGCCGCTGCCCGCAAACCCGCTTTATGCGCGGGCTGTCCACACCGGCTGGTGTTCGGCGTCCTGCGCACCCTGGGGCTTACGGTGGCCGGCGATATTGGCTGTTATACCCTGTCAGCGATCGCGCCTTTTGAAAGCATGCACACCTGTCTGTGTATGGGCGGCGGCATTACCATTTTTGAAGGCCTGTGGCACGCCCTGAAGAAAAACGTTGTCGGCGTCATCGGCGATTCGACCTTCATGCATTCGGGCGTTACCGGCCTGATGAGCGCCGCCTATAATGGCGCCAAAGGCGTGATCATCATTCTTGACAACGGCACCACCGCCATGACCGGCGGCCAGCCGCATCCGGCGACCGGTACCGGCCTGCGCGGCCAGAAGACCAAACAAGTCAAGATCGAAGACCTCGCGCGCGTCGCCGGCGCTGATGAAGTGGATGTGATCGACCCGATCAATGTTAAAGAATTCGAAGCACTGCTGAAACAGCGCGTCAGCGAAGATAAACTGTCGGTGATCATTACCCGGCGCCCATGCAAACTGTCCTGTTAATATGACCAATATCACGACCATTCTGTTTTACGGCATCGGCGGACAAGGAGTCCTGACCGCAGCCGAGATCTGCGCCCGGGCCGCTCTCCTTGAACAGCAGGACGTTAAAAAGACCGAGATCCACGGCATGGCCCAGCGGGGCGGCTCGGTGGAATCATTCGTTCGCTTCGGCTCCAGCGTCTACTCACCCCTGCCGGTTGACGGAAAAGCCGATGTGCTTGTCTGCCTGCACGCCGAGGAACACGCGCGTTTCAGCAGCAAGCTCAATGACGGCGGCAAAGACATTTCTCCTTTCCTGACCCGAGCCGATGCTGCAGTGGGTGAAAACAAGAAATTTATCAACTCCTATATGCTGGGCGTCCTGGCCGCGCAACTGACCTTTTTGCCGTCAACCTGGGAAACAGCAATGGAGCAGGTCTTTAAACGCAATATCGAAGAAAACAAAACCTTCTTCCGCCAGGGCTTCATCGAGGGAAAACGCGCATGATCTTTAATCAAAAGTTTGAATGCATGCCGCCAGGAAAACTCAAGGCCCTGCAGCTGGAACGGCTCAAAGCCATTACCGCTTATATCGACAAGGACTGTCCCTTCTATCAAAAACGCCTGGCTGAGGCCGGCCTGCACGCCAAAGATATAAAATCCCTTAGCGATATCCAGAAATTTCCCTTAACGCTCAAAGACGACCTGCGCAACAACTATCCTTACGGCATGCTGTCCGTGCCTCTTTCCAAGATCATTGAAACGCATGTTTCCAGCGGCACCACCGGTAATCCGACAGTCGTCGGCTACACGGCTGAAGATATCGACCTGTGGTCGGAGGTCATGGCGCGATCCCTGTGCCTCTCCGGCGCCAGGCCCGGCGACATGATCCAGATCGCTTACGGCTACGGATTGTTTACCGGCGGACTGGGTTTTCATTACGGTGCGCTCAAGCTCGGGCTCTCCATCATCCCCTGTTCATCAGGACTGACACCGCGGCAAATCAAGATCATGACCGACTTCAAGCCGCGCATCCTGGCCTGCACACCGTCCTATTCGCTGTACATGGCCGAGGCGGCGCGGGAAGCGGGGATCGACCCGTTCAAGTCATCGTGGCAGATCGGCATTTTCGGGGCCGAACCCTGGAGCGTCAACATGCGCACCGAGATCGAAAAAGTCTGGAACATGACCGCGCTTGATATTTACGGACTGTGTGAGATCATCGGGCCGGGCGTTGCCATGGAATGCCCCTGCAAAACGGGACTTCACCTTTTCTCGGACGTCTTTTACCCCGAGATCATTGATCCCGATACGGGCAAGGAAGTCCCTGAAGGTCAACCAGGAATGCTGGTGCTGACCACATTGACCAAAACCGGCATGCCGCTCCTGCGCTACGCCACGCGCGATATTGTGAGCATCAACCGCGAGCCCTGCGCCTGCGGCCGCACCTCTCCCAGGATCAGCAAAATCCAGGGCCGTACCGACGATATGCTGATTGTCCGCGGCGTTAATGTTTTCCCGTCGCAAATCGAACAGGTCCTGCTCAACATTGAAGAAACCCAACCGCATTATCAGCTGATCGTTGACCGCAAACCCAACGGCATGGATGAACTGGAAGTGCTCGTTGAAGTAAAAGAACAATTCTTTTCCGACGAATTGAAAAAACTGGAAGCCCTAGAAGACACCATCAAGAAACAGATCGAGGCTGTTTTGGGCGTCGGCGCTTCCGTCAGGCTGGTGGAACCCAAAAGCATTGCCCGTTCCGAAGGCAAGGCCAAACGCGTTATTGATAAAAGAAACATTTAAAGAAATGTCCATGCTTCACGCAAACGCGCAGCGAGCGGGTGCCGCAGGCGGCAGGACCCGCAAGCGAACAAGCGTTACTAAGAAGACGCCAACGATCAGGAAATACTAAAATGAAAATCACGCAAATATCTATTTTTCTCGAAAATCATGCCGGACGGCTTCATGAAGTGACCGCGTTGCTTGGCCGTGAACAGATCAATATCCGCGCGCTGACCGTGGCGGAAAGCCGCGATTTCGGCGTCCTGCGCATCGTAACCGACCAACCCGACCGCACGCTGACCGTCCTTAAGGCCGGCGGGTTCGTAGCCTCCCTGACGGAGATCGTCGCCGTTGAAGTATCCGACACCCCCGGCGGACTTTCAGGGATTCTTGGCATTCTCTCCGAAAACAAGGTGAACGTCGAATACATGTACGGATTTGTGGAAAAGCATTCCGAAAAAGCCCTGCTGGTATTCCGTTTTGACAATACCGACAAAGCCATCGAGGTATTGACACGCAGCAATATCAATGTAGTGGGGAAAAAAGAGATCGAAACGCTTTAGGACAGTTCCCAGGCCCAGGCGGAACGCACGATCTCGGTGAGCCCCCGGCAGGCCTTCCAGCCTAAAACCTTGCGCGCCCGCGTCGGGTCAGCCACCAGGCAGGCAGCATCCCCGGGCCGACGAGGCTTAACAGAAACAGTCACTTTCTTTCCGGTAACCGCCTCAACCGCACGAATAACGTCAAGGACTGAATGCCCCCGGCCAGTGCCAAGGTTAAAAACGCCTGACGACGATCCAGCTTCCAGCGCCTTAAGTGCCGCCAGATGTCCGGCACAAAGATCCTCAACATGAATATAATCCCGAATGCATGTGCCGTCTTTAGTTGGATAATCATCGCCAAAGACTTTGATCGGCGTATCGTTCCTGACTGCTCGCAGAATATTAGGAATTAAATGCGTTTCCGGCTCATGCCACTCGCCGGTTGATCCATCGGCCGATGCGCCCGACGCATTAAAATACCGCAGCAGCATAAAACGCAGCCCCGTGCTAAGCGCCGTATCGGCGATGATACGCTCAAGCATCAGCTTGGAAGCTCCATAGGGATTGCCGGGAGCCAACACGGCATTCTCGGAAAACCGCGGCGTCCTCGACGGCCCGTAAACCGCAGCCGTCGATGAGAAAACAAAACATTTAACCTTGGCCGCAACGCCCGCCTCAAGCAAACGCAAAGATCCTGCCACATTATTGTCATAGTAACTCAGCGGCTGGACAACCGATTCCCCCACCGCGATCAGTCCGGCAAAATGGACAACCGCGTCGATCTTATAAGCCGCAAAGACAGCGGCCAGCGCTTTAGGGTTTCGGATGTCACCTTTGTGGAATGGCACGCCGCGGGGAACCAGCTGCCGGTGCCCGGTCGACAAATTGTCAAACACAACCACCCTGTACCCTGCGCCGGACAAAGCACGAACCATATGCGAACCAATATAGCCCGCCCCGCCCGTCACCAGAACAATTTTACTCTTCATAGCTGCCTTTCCCGGTAATAAAGCTCACTCCTTCTACCACAACAAAGGCGCATTGTCAAAAACCCAACCTCTTATGGATGATTGCCAACACGATTAGATTGTTCCAGATAAGACCGGTCGATCCGGTATTGGTCTAATGCCGACCAGGAATAATAATTATCCAAAGGATACTTTTCGAAGAAATTATTTGGTAGCCTATAACGCCCAGGATGCATCTCGATATCAACAAAAAACAGTTCTTTGGGAAGTTCTTTTTTATGAACGATCAGCCTTTTCTCCTCTTGCCAATATTGCAGCGTAGAATTCCGAAGTTCCTTATTGGAAAATTGAGCTTCTAAACCAGGATCAAACCGTTTCACAACATCCAAGAACAGATATTTTATAGCCTGTGGACTGTAGGGATAATAATGCAACCTCTTATACACCAAGTTCGTTTGCAAGAATATATTGCCCAGGTTAAACAAAACAATCATCATGGCAACAGTCAAAAGATAACGGTTGATCTTAAGTGACTTAAGAACCAAGGCCCCAAAGATCACAAAAAACACCGCCCAATATGCTCCGTACCAATATAATCCCCAAATGCCATTAAGGACAGCCATCAGCGCATTATGAACAAGCGTAAGCACAAAAAGCCCCGCTAACGGGAACAGCAGTCTCCTAAAAAACTGTCTTGCGAGTCGTGGACGTTGATCAATATCCCTGACTCTGAAAAGAATCAACAATAAAGCCAGCTGACCAGCCATGATCGGCAACAGGTTCAGCCAGGAAGATGCACGATGAACAGGCGCAATGCCTAATGAATCCAGAATCAAGAGCTTCGTATTAACGTAATAATGATTCAAGAAATCCAGAAATGAAGGGCGCACTAACACATCAGACGTCTGAATAAAATGCAAAAGGTTATTGCCTGACGCATGCCATAATATTTTTGACAATATCGGGAGGATCACCAGATAAACCGGAACCAGCACTATTGGCAACAAGAGATAGATCAATAAATACCGAACACGAAGGAACAGTCTCGGGAAGAAAACCAGCATGGCCGGATAAACCAGCAGGGCTGTCTCGTCCCAGAAGAATGAACAAAAAATACAAGCGAACAGGGCCATCACGCGGCCCGTTCCCGGATCGACAACAAGCCCTTTATCCCGTTGCAAAAATGGGCGATAAAGACAAGACCCCCAATACAATAAAAAAATGATCGAAAAATTGGTCATGGCCTTGCCCGGCCTGAACAACATGACCGAATATGAAAGCACCGCCGGATTCATCAGATATAGAGCTACCGCGGCAAGGGCGACATTCCCATCGATCTTGAGATTACGCAGGAACTTGTACAAAAAGACGGGGCTTAAAAACAAAGAAAAGATCCAGGTCAGTGAAAGACTTGGATGCGGAGGGATCCATTGCCATAGATATGAACGACACTTGTAATCAATAATGGAAAAAAGTTCAGAAAGCGGTCGCGATGCCCTGCCATCACATTCAAAAACCGAGAAATTAAATGCCCGGACAACCTCCTCCAAAGTTAACGATCGCCCATTCTCCAAAGCAAAAGCCTGATGCGTAAAAGCCTCCGGAAGAACCCAAACATGTTCGTAAGAAGAAAGAATAAAGAAGAGAAAGACGGCAACTCCAGCCAACAGCAATACCGCCGGACGGTACTTAATTAGCGCTTGAGCTCCCTTGATGATATTATAAGCCAAACAATCACCTCGATATTTAAACGTAAAGGAAATACCGGCGTCAATCTGCGAATATAATTTTCGCAAATATTCTAACACAACTAATTTCCAGGCACAATTATAGCTCAAAACTCAAAACTCTGCCGCCTTGTTTTGCGTCCCTTTGCATGCTATCTTTATACTATGAATAAAGCTGCCCGCGGGAGTGGGAACCCCCGCATCAAGCAATACCTTGACCTGGCGGTCAAATTTCGCGCCTCGGATATCCACCTTGTTTCCGGACGCCCGCCGGTTTGCCGCGTCCAGGGCGCTCTCAAGGCGGTGGACTTGCCAGCCATGGATCCTGACTATCTTCTTGAAATTATCGGCGAGATGCTGACCGACAAGCAGCGTGAACAATACCTCGAAACTCATGAAATGGACTTTTCCTACTCCTGTATCGAAGGCTATTATTTTCGCGTAAACGTTCATCAGGAGCGCAATAATATCGCAGCCACTATCCGCGTCATGCCCAGCTCTCTCAGCGGCCTTCCCCAGCTCGGCCTCTCAAAGGAAATCGGCGAACTGACATTCAAACGCTCGGGACTGATCCTTATCGTCGGACGCGCCGGATCGGGCAAAACCACGACCATGACGCATTTGATCGAACACATTAACCAGAACCGCAACCTCAAGATCATTACAGTCGAAGACCCGATCGAATTCGTGCACACATCCCGTAAATGTCTGATCATCCAACGCGAGGTGGGCGCAGACACGGCCACCTTCACGACCGGCCTCAAATACGCCCTGCGGCAGGACCCGGATGTAGTCGTGGTCGGAGAAATGCGCGACCTGGATTCAATATCCATGACGCTCACCACTGCCGAAACCGGCCACCTGGTGATCGCGACCATCCACGCCCCTGACGCGATCGAGGCAATCAACCGCATCATTGACGTTTATCCCGGCGACAAACAAAACCAGATCCGCGTGCAGATGGCCGAAAACCTGCTGGCGGTCATCGGTCAGCACCTGCTGCCGAAAAAAGATGATTCCGGGCGTGTGCTGGCATCCGAATTAATCGTGTCAACATTAGCCGTACGTAACATGATCCGGCGCAGCGCGCTGTCCGAGATCCGCAGCCAGATGGAAACCGGCCGCGAAGGCATGTACACCCTTGAACAAAGCCTTTCCTCTCTGGTCAAACGCGGCGTGATAACGCCCGACGTAGCCCAAAGCCACGCCAAGTTCCCCGCCCTTCTGGAATTTTAAACATTACTTAATGCGCGTTGCCGTCAGGCGGGTGAAAACCGGAGCTTTGATGGTGATGAACACCGGGGCATGGCCGGGAGCACTTTCAACGTAGCCGCTTAACCGGCCCTCGCGCACGACATTATTTCTGAAATGCGCCCGGGGCTGAAGGCGGACGACCTCCACCAACTTATTGTCAGCTGTGTGCATTTTTGTTTTATTGGCGATCGCCAGGTCGATCACATAATTCTTTTCACTGTTACATACTTTAATCTCGAAGCGCCGGCCGGTTTGAAGGTCGAAGGTTCGCGCGACATACGCCGCCGTCACTGTATCCTGGGTGTCTGGCGGAATGGCGAAGGACCGCTCACGCCCGTCCGCCAGATTCTTAAAATGAGCCAGGTGTTTCTCCTGGTCAAAATCTATCTCCGCATCTTTGGCATAATGACCTTCGCGCCGGTGGATCTCGTGGCGAAGTGAATATAGATGCTCAACATCCAGATAGGAAACAAAATGATCTTCCACCCGGTAAAGCTTTGAACATAAACCCACCGTTTTCGCAGTGACTTCAATGCGATACGCCTTGCGCCCTTTAATTTCCGTCAGCCCCTTGATCTCGGAGGTAATCTCCCCTGCCGTGATCCCCAGCCATTTAATCCTGAAAACAACCGTTTCTTTCGCCGGCAATACCCAAGCCTTCTCCGACGCCTGAACGGCCCCCGCGAAACATCCGACAAAAAAGATCACAGCAAACAGTAATTTCATATCTTTAAATGTTATACTTTCATTAAGAGGTTAAGGATTCTATTATTAACGACGTCATTTAACCTGGAGGCAGCCATGACTGTTAAAACCACCAAGTTTTTCGTCCTCGATACGAATGTCATTCTCCATGATAGCGCCTGTCTCCACCAATTCAAGGAACATGATGTTGTTGTCCCGATTACCGTCATTGAAGAGCTCGACAAATTCAAGAAGGGCAATGAATCCCTTAACTTTCAGGCCCGTCATTTCTTAAAAGAGCTCGACAAGATCAGCGAGGACGGGATTTTCAACGGCGGGATCCCGATCGGCAAGAACAAGGGCAACCTGCTGATCAAGCTTGACCAGCGCTTCCACCCCGACCTCAAGCCGCATTTCGAGAACGACAAACCCGACCACAAGATCCTTAACTGCGCCTACTGCCTGGCCAAGGAATACCCCAGCCGCGAAGTGACGCTGGTCACCAAAGACGTGAACCTGCGGGTGAAAGCCAAGGCCATCCGCCTGATCGCGGAAGATTATACCACCGACCACGTCAAAGATATCTCGACGATCTACAAGGGCTACCGCTTCGAAGAGAACGTATCCCGCGAGGTGATCAACAAACTTTGTCACGACCCCAGCGGCGTATCGCTGAAAGCGTTTAAATCACGCAACAAATTCCGTCCCAATGAATTCGTGGTCGCCCGCAACAAGGAAATGTCGGCGCTGGGGTATGTTGACCCCAAAGACATGATGATCAAGCACATCACCAAAGTGAACGCCTCGGGGATCAAGCCGCGCAATGTCGAACAGATGTTCGCCCTGCACTCCCTGATGAACGAAGATATCCGGCTGGTGACCGTCTCAGGCAAAGCGGGAACGGGAAAGACCCTGCTGGCGCTCGCCGCCGCGCTGGAACAGCGCGACAATTACAAACAGATCTTCCTGGCGCGCCCTATTATTGCGCTGTCCAACAAGGACCTGGGCTACCTGCCCGGCAGTGTCGATGAAAAGATCAGCCCCTACATGCAGCCATTGTATGATAACCTCGGCGTTATCCAGGACAACACCATTGACACGATCGAACGCCGGGGCAAGCGCTTCCAGAAAATGCTCGATGAGGAAAAGCTGGTGATCGCACCCCTGGCCTATATCCGCGGCCGCAGCCTGGTCGACACCTATTTTATTGTCGATGAAGCCCAGAACCTGACCCCTCACGAAATCAAAACCATCATTACCCGGGCGGGTGAAAACACAAAAATGGTCTTTACCGGCGACATCTTTCAGATCGACCATCCTTATCTGGATATTTATTCCAACGGCTTAAGCTACCTGATTGATAAAATGCAGGGACAAAAATTATATACGCACATCTTCCTGGAAAAAGGCGAAAGATCCGAACTGGCGGAACTGGCCAGCGATTTGCTGTAATAAAAAACCGGGACACGTTATATTATTTCGCGGAATAATATAACGTGTCCCGGTTTTATATAACGTGTCCCGGTTTTATAGTTTCTAGAACTACGACGCTGTTGTGACCTGCACTTTCCCAGACGCCGGCGAAAGCCCCTGGGCAGAGGTCGCGACAATATAATACTGATAGGTCGTCGCTTTTTTCAGACCGCTATTGAGCCACTGATTTTGGGGTGTTAAGCCGACCAATGTAAACGCGCCCACCTTGCCGGTTGAGCTAACCGTCGCCCGGTAAATCTTGTAGGTGATCGTCCCCGGCCCCGTCGATAAGTCCCAGGACAAGCTAACGTGCGTTTTGTCCGTTGCCACAGCATTCACGTTCGCCGGTGCTGTCGGCGGCTGCGGCGGCGCTACGGAAAACTGAATCAGATAATCACTGGGCGTAACATTCAAATGCGCCGACTTATCCTGGCATTTGACGTAATACTGCTTGGTAACGCCATTGGTCAGACCGGTGATCGGCGAGCTGTGTGCCCGTGTCCCGGTGGATTTAAACGCTGTCATTGACTTATAAACCACGCCCGCTTTGGTGCTGTACTTGCAGGTCGCATCTTCATCAGTGGTTACAATCAACGTCGCACTTTTGGTGCCATACGGCAATTGTCCGGCCGGTGCGCCATTGGCAATCGTCGGCGGGACCAGATCAGCCGTCACCGTGATCGTCTTGATCACCGTGTTATCAGCCTTATTGGATTCCGGTACCTGGTTATCGGTGTCGAGCACCACTTTAAGATCATGCGTCCCCTCTTTGGCCACCCACGCCACAGAACTGGTTGTTGATCCGGCGCCGTTAACCGGCGTTGCCGCAATGCTCGTTGCTGAAAGCAGAACACCATCGGCATAAAATGAAATTTTGCTGGCAGGTGCCGTCAACCGGCCATGATTACCATAACTAACCACCAGATTGATCTTCTCGCCGGCATTGGCGGTAAATCTGGTTCCACTGATATCCCCCTTGGCCGGCGCGCCAGGGTAAAACTGCGTTACGCCCAAATCCGCCCAGGGATCACTCTCCCATTTAATTCTCAGATTGTTATACACTTTACGCGGCGTCACGATATCCGGATTTTGCGGATTAGGATTATATTTGATCGCCATCACGCCGTACCACTCTTCATTAGCGATATTATCGGGAGAAGCAAACGGATATTCTCCATAATGATTTTGGGTGCTGTTACACACGTCGCTGTTATTACCGCACAACCACTCATACGGCTTCCACCATTCATCGGAATATTCCATCAGGGATCCGCCTAACACCCCTGTTGATTGCCGGGCGATCTCATCCCAAAGCAACCCGTCCCACAATGACTGGGTATTTTCATCTTCACGACCAAGGTCAAAATTCCCGGGGTTCGTTCCCGCCCAGGCATCAATCCCAAACTCCGATATCCACAAGGGCTTCCGGGATTTCGCGCTGTATTCACTGAAAAGCGTCCCAAAACTTACGCCGCGATAAATATTGGCGCCCCAGATATCCAGATAGGGAAGCTTGGCATCGGTCGATCCATACGCGCTCGCGCCAATTGTCCCGATCTCGCCATTAACAACGGCCACCGGATGAAAGGCCGCGCCTTCCGCCGTATGCGCCGCTTTGGCCATGTCATTAACCAAGGCATACCATGCACTCAACTGCGCCGCACTCATCCCGTTACTCTGATAATTATTCTCATTGCCGATCGCCCAGAACAAAATAGCCTGATGATTCTTGAACGCATTAACATATGACGTAAAGCGCGCGATCAAATCCGCACGCTGTGTCGAACTGATCGTATTATTGGCATTAAACGACAACGGATCCACATAAAACCCGGCGATAACGCGAATATTATTCTGCAAGGCCATATCAAGTGTGCGCGTCGTAATCTTGTTGGGATATCTCCCATTAGACGCGGTCGTATTATTACCCTTCCAGATCCGAATGGTATTGGCATTCATCTGTTTGAGGAGAGTAAAATCTCGCGTCAAAATAGCCTGGTCGTCATAAATATTATTGCTGCGGGAGCTCCCCGCCGGCGCGCCCCAGTCGCTGGGATGCCGCCCGATCGGCATAGGGCTATAGCCGACCGCTTTGATAAGGTAAGGCTGATACACGCCGGTCCGGGTGTAATCCACCCATAAAGTCCCGTCTTTCACCTTCACCAACGGCGTCGCTGTCGCGGCGTGAACTTCCGGTGAGTAAAAAATGACAGACAGCAGAAGTAATGCCATCCAACAGGAAAACACTGATTTAACATTTTTCATAATATTTTCCTTATGACGGTTCTTTTTACTAATTCTATCCCTTTGCTTCGTCACTGACCATCTCTTTTATAATCACAGCCTATATTTAAAAGGCCCTCTGTACCGGAACGATTTTAAGGATAATCCCCTCAACACCGCTGTAATTTCCCTTTTGAAATTCCGCCACCATGGCCGGATCAAACTTCATGTCAATGCCCTGGCTTTCCTTCGCCCGGTCGAGCTCCATGCCCTTCGCGTTCAAATCAATACCGCCGGGAGCAAGCTCGGAATGATCAACAACTTCTACTGAATGAATACCAAGTCTGGCGTCAAAACTGCCCCCCTCCAATGATCCCCAGGCTTTGGCTCCATAGTGAAATGAAATACGCCGCATGTTACGGGCACTGGAAACCGTGATCTCAACCGTTTTGTGATCACCATCAGCCTTTGTCAACGTAACCATATCTCCCCGGCTATCTTCAGCATCACGCTCGCCAAGCATCTGAACCCCAAGACCAGAACCATTCTTTAATGTATATGTAATGCGTATTTTCTGACCAGCTTTTAAAGCTACCGGCGTATCAAAATCGGCGAAAACTGACTTTGCCAACCACTGAGCATCTTCATAGCGCCCTTGTCTCCCATTCGGCCAAATATCTTTAACGACAACGGCCGCAGCAACGTTGTTAACATCGGCTCCCTTCGTTGACGTTAACGTCACCGGCGACACCCTACCGCTCTTGACATCAGAAGTAGTTTTCAGGTACTCCTTGAGCTCCGACCAACGGCTTACGCCGCCCAACTGAAACGGATTGAGTCCGTTCTGCACAAAATACGCCCACCCGGTTGAAGCCGTGCTCGGCACAGGATTAGCGTTCCACCCAAAAGGGATGACATACCGCTTATCCGCATAAAGATAACTTTTCGTGTTACCGTCAATCCGGCGAAGCGATTCCATTCCCTTCACCATGGACTGCGCATCAGCTAAAGCCTCTTCCGCCCAGGCCGTATGCGAATTCTTATAGTATAGCGCCAGCTCCAGACAAGCCGCAATCGCTCCGGCCGTCCATTCGCCGCTAAATACATCATGCCCGTCGGTATAACCCACCCCGAACAACTTTCCGCCTTGCGTAAAACCAGAACGCAATTTGGTCGCCCGCCACATACGATAGGCCGCACCCTCTTCATACATTTCATCCAGTTTCTTGGGCGAAAAAGCCACAATACCCCAGGTTTGCACGTCCACCGCAAACTCCCGGGTATTTGGCTCAAAAGTTTTACCTTTATATAAACCACCCTGATACAAAATGCCATTCTCTTCTGCCCGGCCAGAGTTGAGGAACTTGCCCATGCGCTTGTCCCAGGCATATTTACTCATATACTGTTCAATGCCCTTCATCATGTCCAGATACCGTGCATCTTTTGTTATTTGATACAACATTCTTAATGCAGCATAGGCAGAAAAATTGTTTTCATTTGAAATATCATTAGGATCCTTGTCGGCCGTTCCCTCGGGCGCATGAAAAATCGCACCAATATCTGCTGTTAAGGCCCGCAGTGCCGGGACAATACTCTTAGCCAATTTTACTTCATCACCATCAAGAGGAATCTGTTTCCCATATTTGGCATTCGCCTGCTGCAAGGCGCCCATCATGATCCAGGCATTCTCACCCGTGATCGGCTTCCAGTCCTGCCAGACAATAAGGTTGGGATTATAACCAGGACCGATGAAACCTGGCATCTCGGTTTTTCCTGTCAACGGGTCGGTTTGTTCCCAACGCGGCGACATGGTGCGAAAAAATAAAGCTTCCTCAAGGCTTAACTTCATTCCACGATAAGTAAAATCACTAAAACCACGCAAATCGCCCATACGCTTCCAGTGACCCGAAAGAAGCGTCTGAGTATAAATATCCGCCGCCTTCAAATTGTCATTGCCGCCGGCAAAAGCCAGCGCCATCTGCCAGACCGCGCCGTCGTAGAATGACAGCCCGTCATTCATAATCATGCGCTCAATCACCCCTTTAATATCCATCCCGCCCACGGTTTTCCAGAAAGCCGCTTTCTCATCAGGCGTGCCCGGGATCTCAAAACTGCGCGGCATGCCATCCTCAAACACATTCGACCGCAGCCACGAAATTAACGGATCCTGCGCTCCGGTTCCGGCGCCAAAACCTGACAACGGAAACAACGGTGCCGACGCCGCCAAAGCCGCCATCCGCAAGAAATTCCTGCGGCTAACTGGCAAGGCCGCAAAATCATTCTGAGAAACTTTGCCCGTCATTGAAGCATCTATGGCATCTGTTGCTTCCGCCGCGCTAGATTTACCGGCAATGCGCACAAAGGCTTTTCCAATCAGACCGGTTGGCTGAGCATTGTCGCCGGGTAAGGTGTTTTGGGAATGGCTAAGCGCCTGTTTAATCTCTAAATTCAACCCGCCGGAGAAGTACTTGCGAGGAATAGTTGTAAGTTCAGCGGTGGTCGTCGTTAGGGTTGAGACCTGGGTCGCTTGCACATTCATTGGTTGAGAGGTTGGCAACGTGCTGGGGGACACGGAACCCCGCTCACCTTGATCCGCTGACAGGGTTACATGTCCCCCGATTGGCAGAGTGGGTTCTTCCTTGATATAGTTGAACACACCTTTTTTAAAGGCTTCGAGATATTGATCGTAGATTTTTTCTTTGGCAGAGGGATCATCAGACAGGACGCCGCTGGTTTTGTTCTGGTCGCTGTACACCTGGTTAAGCAGGGCATCTTTCAATGCCACCTTGTACCACGTGGATAAAATCATGGAATAAAACATCTGGCGCAGCGGAGCAAAATTGGCGCCGGTGTTTACTTCTTTTTCGATCTCGGGGATGATCACCTCGCGCATGATTTGTTTAGCCAATTCACCCGACCTTGCATCAACCCCTCCCGGGGAGGGGGAAAAGGATTCTTTCCCCAAACTTTCCCCCTCCCCGGTAGGGAGGAGGTTACTAGCAAGATAATCTTTTTCCAACATCACTTTTAAATGGGCACCAGTGATATAGCCCGCATTGTCGCGCTCAAGAACTCTTGCTCGGTCGGCTTTGATCCAGACTTTATTAAAAGTGTCGACTGGAATATCAGTCGTACCAAATTTTTCCTGGGCCTGGGCGTAAACACGAGACCAGAACTCTTTGCCCAGATCTTTCTCAGGATATATCAGCGAAGCGGTGAGCTGCTTAAGCATATAGTCCTGTGCCAGCATATCGCGGCCCATTTCGGTCTGGCCCAGTTCTTGGGGAATCATCCTGTCATGTTCATAGGGCGATAAATTCACCCACTGGTCGTCTTCTCGAATTGTGAGCGAGGATAAGAAATACTTGATAAGCTTTTGCGACTCGGTTTTAAATGCTGCACTTTCAATGGGATAACCGGAATTGCCAGAATCAAGAATGAAATCAAACAGCAGTGGATTTTCAGGATGGACTTGCAGACCCTTCATTAATACCGGCACAAACACGGCACTGGGCGTAACCATCGCTCCTGGTGCGGGCAAATTCATCACACTTTGCGCGTACGAAACTGACGGCAGAATTGATTGGCCGATCAGGGTTACCACCACAACAATAGCAATGCACCGAAATGACAACTTCTTACTCATAACTAACCTCTTTTAATTTAATGCCAAGTTTTGTGTACAGAATGCCACCAAATGTCAATATTATATACAAAAATAACACACTTTCTCCAAAAATGCTAATTTACATTAAAACTTTTTGAAATTTACCACTTTTTAAAGACGAAAAATACGGCAGCGAGAATGAAGGCGAAACCGACCAGATAATTCCACTTGAGAGGCTCGCGCAGGTACCAGACTGAAAACCCGCAGAAAACCGTTAGCGTAATCACTTCCTGAATAATTTTGAGTTGCGCGGCATTAAACTGACCATACCCCCAGCGATTGGCTGGAATCATCAGGCAATATTCGAAAAACGCAATCCCCCAGCTAACCAGAATGACCAGCCACAAAGGCTGATCGCGAAACTTCAAATGCCCGTACCAGGCAAAGGTCATAAAAATATTCGAAAATGTTAAAAGAATAATTGTTATCAAGATTTAACCTTTTTAGCAATCACCCGGGCAGCAGAGACGGCAGAGGCCCAGGCCCAGTGCAGGTTGAAGCCGCCGATACGGCCATCGACATCAATAACTTCACCGGCAAAATATAGCCCCTCTTGCAAACGGGATTCAAGGCTGGCGCCTTTTAATTCTTTCAGGTCAACGCCCCCGGAAGTGATCTCGGCCTTGGCATAACCCATGGTATCTTTGATAGGTAGCGGAAATGCCCGCAGCACCCTTTCGATCGCGTGACGGTCATTCTTCGACACTTCCGACATGCCCGGCCGTTTCAAGCCATCCACGCCTGCCGCACCGAGCAAAATAACAACTAACCGCTCGGGAAGCCAGGCCGTCAGCAAATTCTTGAGACTTTTTTCCCTGGGACCGGTCCCTTGAAACAGAAAATCCGCACCCGGTAATTTCTCCTGCGGAAAGAAGTCGATCTTAACTTCACCCTTCTTCGCACGGCCATCCACCCAGGCCCGGCTCATTTCCAGCGCCGCCGGCCCGCTGAACCCGTGATGTGTAAATAATAATGGGCCCTTGACCGTGTGGACTTTCTTGCCGCCCACCCATAAATTCAGGCCGACGTTCACCACGATCCCCGAAAGGCTTGTAAACATCTCTGAAGAAGCCATTAACGGCGTTAACGCCGGGCGAGACGGAACAAGCCGATGTCCAAACCGTTCAGCAAGCTTGTAACCGCTGCCGTCAGAACCTGTTAACGGATATGACAAACCACCGGTTGTTATCAATACAGAACGCGATTGTTCAACCTGTCCGCCGGCAACAACATTAAATTTTCCATCCTGCACCGCCAGCGAACTCACCTTGGCCCCCAAACGAATCTGCGCACCACCGCTTTGGGCTGCTGCCATCAATGCCTTAAGCACCGTCCGCGCGCTGCCATCAGCCGAAAAATAACAACCATCTTCCTGCAAGGCCAACGGCGCCTGCCATTGCTCAAAAAACCGCAACACATCTTGAGTAGAGAAATTCTTAAGCACATGCCGCAACGTATGCTCGCAGCCGGCGTGATAATCTTTTTCCGTCACCTTGACATTAGTGGCATTGCACCGCCCGCCGCCGCACATCAGAATCTTTAGCCCCGGCTCTTTCTGCCCTTCAAGCACTAAAACCTTCAGCTTAAAATGGGAAGCTTCCGCCGCAGCCATTAATCCCGCGGCGCCAGCGCCAACTATAATCAAATCGAACGTGTTATTTTCCATAATAAGATCTCACAATATGTTCTTATGGATGAAACCCCATCGGATGCTTCGGCTTTTCTGGGGGAGTTAGAAGTTTTCGCAATACATCAAAAACTTCAGCAAAATTCTCATCATATTTCTGCTCCATCTCATTTATCTTTTGTTGAAGCTCTCGATAAGAAAGAATCATTTCCCTGATCTTGGCAAAAGCCCGCATAATCTCTATGTTAACCAGAATTGCACGTTTACTATTGAGTACGCTTGAGAGCATTGCCACTCCCTGTTCCGTAAAAACATAAGGAAGTGTTCGACGCCCACCTCTACGGTCTATTTTTGATATCACAATTTGTGATATCAAAAACTCAGCCTCTTTCTCATCAAGGCGGAACATAAAGTCTAACGGAAAACGGTCAATATTTCGTTTGACTGCCTGATTTAAAACATGCGTAGGAACACCGTAGAGCCTGGCAAGATCACTATCCAGCATGACTTTCTTATTACGAAGAGAAAATATTTTATCTGCAACTTCATCCGGCGAGATCGGCTGTTTTACAAGACCGCTTGAAATTATTTTATTTGCACTCATATATCGCAGATTACACGCGATGATCAATCGTGTCAACTAAAATATACGCACGCATGTGTGGTGCTTGACTAATTCAAACAGCACCGCGTTTTTTCCACCAATGGAAAACCAGATAGGCAGCAACAACGATGACCGCGCCAATGCAGGCGACCTTGATATACCGCATCGCCATTGCGCCAACCAGCCCCAGGAGGATAAGACGAGGGACAACACCGATAAAAGTACACACGACAAAAGGGACAAAAGGGATCTTTGTAAGTCCGGCGGCGATTGAAAATACCTTAAATGGAATAATAGGCAGCAACCTCCCCAGCAAGACGCTCCACACACCATGCTTCTGGGCAAAAGCTTCCGCCTTCTCGATATGATGCGGCTTGATAAAAACATATTTGCCGAATTTAATAATAACCGGCAGTCCGGCGAACCGCCCGATGGCGTATCCTACCATAGCGCCCAGCGTGGAGCCTAGCGTGCCGAAAATTACGATCGACCACAGCGGCACCCCGATCGCCCCCGCGCCCGCGATCACCAATTCTGAAGGAATCGGAACGACGCTCGACTCGAGAAACATGGCAATAAACGTCCCCAGGTCGCCATGCTTGCTGATCAGTTCTGTAATAAAAGGAGGAATCGTTTCAGTCATGCGAAAAGTGTACCAGAAAAAAACCGGGGCACATTAATTTATTCATCTTTTTCCAAATGAATAATTCAACATGCCCCGATTCTTACGTACACGCACGTGCCTATTTTTTCGTTGGGACTGCTGCGGGCTCTTCCATCCCCTTCATCATCTTGCCCTTCATCATCGGACAGCCGGGGCCCATCTTTTCCATTGGCATCGCCAGGGAAGCGCTCTTGATCTCGACTTCCTTGACGACATTCAGGTCTTTATCATACTTGATCATCACATTGCCCATGACCACCACAACCCCGCCGTCAGAGGTGGCGACAACTTTTTTATCCATCATCTCACCCATCATCCGCCCGCTCATGGGACCTTTATCACACATCTTGCAACCCTTGATCCCTTTGACGTCAGCCGGCTTGTCTGCACTCTTCATATCAGCCGCGAACGATGAAAACCCCACGAACAATCCTGCCAGGATCACCGCACCCAATACGACACTTAATGATTTCTTCATTGCCCCCTCCATTGTTATTAAACATTTGCCTTGATCAAAAAGACAGCCGGTATTTAAGGAACACCCGGTCATCAGGAATGTCCCGTGACGAAATCCTCGACGGCTCATTGACATCGCCTGAAGCCATCGGCGTATTATTCTGGCCGGCCGCGGTTGATCCCTCGCGGCTGAACCGCATCTCTTTCTGCGCGCCCAAAATAACCTTATCCGTCAGCTGATACTCACCTTCGACCCGCTGGGTCAGATCGCGCTGGCGCTGGGCCGTGGTCCCTACTTCAACGCCATAACCGATCCCCAGCCGGTCGGTCACATCCTTGCTGAACGTAACCCCCTGCTTTTTATCATCCGCGTTAAAAGAAATATCACTTAAACCGATCGCCCGGATAATCTTCACCCGGTCGCCACCGAACAGCAAATAATCGACAAAGTTCGATGCCAGTACCGGTGACATCCTGGATTTCTCCGACGCCCCCTCAACGATCCCCGACCAGCGCTTGCCAGTGGCCAGCATCAAAAGCAGCTGCTGTTTAGGATATGACGGCTCGGAGCTTAGCACCACTTCCGGCGCCTGCCGCGCCCCCTTTACCGAAATATTGATCAGCGTACGGGCTATTTTAGATGTCGCGTGAATATCCAGTTCCGGCCTCGACGGACGTCCGGTAAAGGTCAGGATGCTGGGCTTTAGCTCGATCAACGCCACTGAACTTTTCAAATTGCCGCTGTCGAGGAATAATTTACCGCGCGTTTCCCACCGCGGTGAGCCCCGCGTAAAATGAAGATCTGCCCTGGCGTTAACCTCCTGCAGCAGAAAATCGTTCTGCAAGATCTTCTCGACAAAAAAATGACCGCGGACATCGGGCCGGTCCACGCGTCCGCTGACAAAAAGATCAATATCACGCAATGTCCCCTTAAACGGCGGAATCTCAAAGAACTGGACCAGAACATCCCGAACGTTCCCCAGCTCCAGGCTGCGGGTAAAGGCATTGCCGGATACCTCCCAGCCCCGAAGTTGACCGTTCAAAAAAATCGGTTCTTCCTGCAGCTGAAAGAGCCGTGCGTTCACCACCCGGATATCTACCCCGTCGAGAGAGAATCTTGAAATGCGGATCGACAGCGACTGTACCCGCAAGAAACTGGCCTCAGGCAAAAACGGGATCACCCTGACTTCCAGCTGATCGACCTGGATCCCGCCGACTAAACTGCCCTCGAGTTTCTCCCACGACACTGTCCTGGCGCCCAACGTCCTGCGAGCGAGTTCTCGCACAACACTTTTAGCACCCCAGGGTGTAAAAACAAGCCACGCAGCAAACCCCGTGAACAAGCAAACAATACCTGAAATTATAAGTAAAATGGCTCGGATCACTTTGGCTCAGGATGGACGGTAACATCCGCTCCCGGTTCAACCACGCGAATGACTTTCTCAACAGCTTTGGTCAAGGCATGCGCTTCCCGAAAAGATAAATTTCCATCCATCAGAACATGCATATCAATAAAAACCTGGGCACCTGAGGAGCGAATACGCACCCGGTGGCAATTGATGACGCCCGGCACCGTAATAGCCGCCACGATCACCTTATCATAGAGACCGCTCGGCGCCGCATCCAGCAGCGCTGCAATCGTGCGCACACCCAATTGCCAGCTCACATGGACCACGATCCCGGCAACCAGAAGCGCCGCGACCGCATCCGCGTAATGCAGAAAATTTGAATTTGGAATAATATCACTTAACGCCACACATCCGAGGCCCAGAATAACGACCGCCGAACTCCAGATATCCGTCGAAAAATGCAACGCGTCCGCTTCCAGAGCCTGACTGTTGTGTTTCCTGGCCACCCGATGCAGCATCCGGGAACGCGATATATCCACCACAATCGAAATGCCCATCACGATAAACGACCAGATCGTTACCGTCACCTCGACCTTGCCCGACATCAACCGATGAATCGATTCATAACCGATCCAGACACAGGTCAGCAACAGCAGCAAGGTCTCAAAAAGCGCCGACAGGTTCTCTACCTTGCCATGGCCGTAACGATGCTCCCGGTCCGCCGGTTTCGACGCTTCTTTTACCGCGAAATAAGTAACCGCCGCCGCTACCAGGTCCAGCCCCGAATGCGCGGCTTCGGCCAAAATACCCAGGCTGCCGGTCGAGAAACCGACGACGACCTTCATCGTCACCAGGCCCAGAGCGGAAACGACCGAGCTTTTCGCCGCGGATCTCTTTTCCTTCTCCGGGCTTAACTCACCCTGATCTTTTCTCCGGAAGAACGTTGTCATGCCACTTTCCTGGCAAAGGCTTTGCCGTATTCCAGACACGCGTCAAGCGCCGCACCATCCGGCTCCCAGACATTCTTGATGCCGTCATCAACAACCTCGTATCCGGTTTCTTTTAGAATCGCGCTCATGCGTGTCTGCGCCTCACCCGACCAGCCATAACAGCCGAACGCCGCGGCCTTCTTGCCTTTGAAGGCCAGCCCGCGCATTTCCTCCAGCGTTCCCGCAACGGTAGACAACATGCCTTTATTGTGCGACGGAGACCCCACCAGCACAGCCTTGGAACGAAAGATGTCCGTCATCACATCATTCTTGTCCGACTTTGACAAGGAATGAACCGAAATCTCAACCTTGTCGTCAGCCAGCCTGATCCCCTTGGCGATCGACTCGGCCATGGCGCGCGTCCCGCCCCACATGGAGTCATAAATGATGCAGATCCTGTTCTCTTTATAACCATTCGCCCAGCCTTCATATTTGGCAAAGATCTCAGCGATATTCTGCCGCCAGCATGCGCCGTGGCTGGTGCAAATCATCTCGATCGGCAAATTCATCGCCTTGATCTCCTTGAGCTTGGCGTCAACCAGCTTGCTCCAGGGGGCGATGATATTGGCGTAATACTTGATCTCTTCTTCCCAGAGAGTCGCCTGATCGACAAGATCAGCGAAGATCCGGTCATTAGCGAAATGCTGGCCGAACGCGTCATTGGAAAAAAGGATATTGTCGCCAGTCAAATACGTGAACATGGTGTCCGGCCAGTGCAGCATCGCGGCTTCAATAAACTTGAGCGATTTGCCGTTGCCGATATCCAGCGTGTCGCCGGTACGCACGGGCTTAAAATTCCACTCTTTATGATAATGGCCCTTCAGCGACTTAACACCGTTCGGCGTGCAGTAGACCGGAACATCAGGAATATGACACATCAAATCATCCATAGCGCCCGAATGGTCCACCTCGGCGTGATTGACGATCACCGCATCGATCTTTTTGAGATCAATCTCGCGCGGCAATTCACGCATGAACTCCTCGGAGAACGGCGTCCAGACCGTATCGATCAGGATCGTTTTTTCTTCTTTGATCAAATACGAATTGTACGTCGAGCCATGGTTGGTAGAATACTCATCACCATGGAACCGGCGCAATTGCCAGTCAACTTTACCGATCCAGTACACATTGTTCTTTACCTTGCTTGCCATACGCTTCCTTACGCTTTCTTGTTAATTGTGATCTTGTCGGCCGTAATTTTCGCATTGGGAACGATCACGGTCTTTCCATCCGCGGTCTGAAAAACCGTATTGAACATCTGGATCTCGGTAACGATACCGATCGTACCGCCCGCCTCGATCTCATCGCCGATTCCGAAAGGCTGAAAGATCAGCACCATCACACCGGCCGCAAAATTCGACAAAGCGCCCTGAAGGGCCAACCCCACTGCCAACCCCGCCGCGCCGACCAGCGCCACAAATGATGTGGTCTCAACACCCAGCTTGTTCAAGGCGGCGATCGCCACCATGATCCACAGAGCATAATACGTAACATGCGAACTAAACGTCACCAAAGACGGACTAACCTTCGCCGTCGTCATGGCCCGCCCCACCAGCACCGAAATCAGCCGGGCAACCCATTTGCCGATCATGAAGATCAGCAAAGCGGCAACAATTTTAAGCGCCCAGGGTAAAATATACTGCTGATAAAACCCGCTCAGCTCAACACTCATAAAACCTCCGCCCTATTATTCGGTTTAACCCCCGCAACCTTACGCTGCTCCTGATCTTAATAAAATTATTATAACTCTTTTTATAGCATGACGGCAAGAAAGTCAACAAGGCTTACAAAAAAGCCCGGAGAATAACCCCCGGGCTTTTTAAAACCACCTCATCTCTCGGCATTACAACAAACACTCCCCAGCAATCATTTTTCCATCGTTGCTGTGCCTGATTGAACTGTAAACCGCGTAAACGCCGCGCCATTGACGCGCTCCCCTGTTTCTTTCTTCACACCAGAGAAGCGGACTTGTAGCGCATATGTCCCTACAGCATGGGATAAAGAAGTCGTCGTACCCAAAACAGTCATATTAGCAAAAACATCTCCCTGCGAAATTAATGCCGCAGCCCCGGCAGGAATTTCTATCGTCAAACTTCCAGCATTGACAAACGGAAGAATTGGTAACGTCCCGCTGCCGATAAAAGTCATGGCAGAAAAACCCGAATTAATCTTATCCAACTCATACGTAACTGTCGACGGGACTACCGCCGAATTCCAGCCAGCTGCAGAACCGGCCAATAACGCAGGATCTGACCAATTCACCCCATTTTGATTTAACAACTGAGCCTCAGACCAATTAATCCCTGGAGTCAAGGGCTGAATATCGGACTTATCATTATTAATATCTACTAGAACATTAACCGACTCATTTGTTTTATAAAACATTTTCTCTGTCTTCGCGCTCATGCCAATATTCAATAATGATGAAAGAATAGTAAGCGGAGCACTAAAATCCTTGCCACTTACAAAGACTTTTGTTGTTGAAGAACCAAGCCCCATGACAGTTACTGAAATCGCTGCAGCGCCTGGCATAAACGACGGAGGGATTACCATTGTTGTTCTAAATGTTTTATTTCCAAGAGAACGCGCCTGACTTCCGATAAACTGACCATTCGTTGGAATAATATTAATACCGACATTGGCGATATTCATTGTCCCGTTAAAAACGGCTGTCACGGTCACAGAATCCCCCGGCTTAGCCGTTGTGGGCGTTACCACAACACTCTGGATACCAACCGTTGCCGCGCTTGTCACACGAAAACTTGCTGGCATTACATCGATACCACTATAAAAAACCATCGACTTGGTACCCATCGTAGAGGCAGCACTCAGTGTAAAAGAATAATCCCCGGCACTGGTGGTACTGGGCACACTAATATTGCTTGCCAAACAATACCCGTTTGAACAATTTAAATTGGCTGAAATCGCCGCCCCATTAACAGAGAACTTCATGGTCGTTACACCCTTAAGAATCACCGGATCCATTGAAGCAGCCACAGAAATCATTGATCCCGCTGCCGCAGGATTAGGACTGATCTGGACATAACCAACAATTCCGGCGTACGCGGCTGAACTACCTAAAAATGTTCCCAACAATAACATCAATAAAATCTTCTTCATATTTTAACCTCCTACAAAAATGAGTTTATAAATGCCAAAGTACCAATTTTGACAAGTAAAGCATGTAAAAAAGCATTTGTCAATGTAACCGGATTTTCCCAACTTTTTAACCACTCAACGAAACCCAATGATGCGCCTCTGCTTCACTAGTAATGATATTTACCGTATAAGGCAAAGAAAAAAACGGGACACATACAAGAAAAAAACGGGACACATACAATTATCCCGCGCAAAAGCACTAGGAAAAAAACGGGACACATACAAAAAAACAAAAAAAAACGGGAAAAAAAACGGGAAAAAAAACCAGAAA
>PEAR01000146.1 GCA_002753745.1 Candidatus Omnitrophota bacterium
CTTTCGCCGTTGCCATGAGCTGTTTGAAACGATCGGGCAGGATTGGTCTTGCTCGGATCGCGTCCAGATGAATCATCTTTCCATGGGCATGAGCAGTGATTATGATATTGCTATCGAGGAAGGTGCCACCATGGTCCGTATCGGGAGCTTGATATTCAAATGAAAATCGCATTTATTGGCGCGGGCAATATGGGCGAGGCGATCCTCGCCGGGCTTTACAGGAAGAATGTTTGCATTGTTTGTGAGGCGCGGCCAGAACGCCGGACGTATTTAAAGAAGAAATATCGCTGTGCCGTGACGGCTGTTGCGGGGGACGCGGTAACGGGTGCGGACGTCGTTCTGCTGGCCGTCAAGCCGCAGGACCTGCCGGCGGTTTTGGAAAGCATCAGGCCGGCGGTCAAAAAACAGTTGTTTATTTCGATCGCGGCCGGGATCACGTCGGGATTTATCGAGAATACGCTTGGCGGCAAAACGCGCGTTGTTCGCACGATGCCGAACCTGCCGGCCATGATCGGTGAAGGGGTGACGGCGCTGGCCAAAGGGCGCCATGCCAGGCCTGGGGACCTTAAGACCGCGCAGGGCGTGCTGGCGGCGGTGGGATCAGTGATCGTGGTGCCGGAAAAAATGATCAATGCGGTGACCGCGGTTTCCGGCAGCGGTCCCGCGTATATGTTTTTGGTCGTTGAATGTCTGATGGGCGCCGCGCGCAAGCTTGGGTTTAGCGAGGGCGAGGCAAAGACCCTTGTTTATCAGACGATGCTGGGCAGCGTCCATATGCTGGCCAAAAGTGACGACAGTGCGGCGGTCCTGCGTCAAAAGGTTACCTCCAAAGGCGGCACGACCCAGGCAGCAACGGATGTATTCATGGAGGAAGATATTTCAGGCATATTTGAGGCTGCCCTTAAAGCGGCGTGTGCCAGAGCAAAGGAATTGGCGAAATAATATTCGGGGCGGCCACGGGGGGCCGCCCGTACATGCGGATGTGCATGTAGGGGCCGGCCCCCGTGCCGGCCCGTTAATGATCCGATTATAAAAGGAGTTATATATGTCAACAGTCGGCGTGATTGGCGGAAGCGGTTTATATCAAATTGATGGCATTCAGGATGTCAGGGAAGTGGTGCTGGACACCCCGTTCGGCCAGCCTTCGGATGCGTTCTTTACGGGAAAGCTGGAGGGCACGCCGGTGGTATTTTTGCCGCGCCACGGCCGGGGGCATCGCATTTCTCCGACTGAGATCAACTATCGCGCTAATATCTGGGGAATGAAAAAACTTGGGGTGAGCGCGATTGTTTCGATATCGGCGGTCGGCAGCCTGAAATTGCCGATCAAGCCCACGGATTTTGTTTTGCCGGACCAGTTTATTGACCGCACGGCGCCTCGCCGGCACATGACCTTCTTTTCTGGCGGGATCGTGGCCCATGTGGGTTTTGCCGAGCCGATCTCGGACCAGGTCGCCAGGATCGTTCACGACGCCTGCGACGAGGTCGGGGTAACGGTGCACCGTAACGGTACCTATGTGAATATGGAGGGCCCGCAATTCTCGACGAAAGCAGAGTCGAATCTATACCGGAGCTGGGGTTGCGACATCATCGGGATGACCAACTTGCCCGAAGCCAAACTCGCCCGGGAAGCGGAGATCGATTATTGCACACTGGCCGCTGTAACGGATTACGACTGCTGGCATCATTCGCACGGATCCGTGACGGTGGACATGATCATTGAATATCTTAACAAGAATGTCGGCAACGCCAAAAAGATCCTTAAGATCGCGATCCCCAGGATCGGCGCCATGAAAGAATTTGTCGCGGCTAATGCTCTGCAAAACGCCATTATGACTGATCCCAAATTGATCCCTGAGCAGAAGAAAAAGGATCTGGAGATCATTATCGGGAAATATATAGGGGCGACGAACCAGCCTTGACAAAGAAACAATTTAATATAAAGTAATCCCCCTATGGACTACCAAAAGACCCTTAATTTACCGAAAACTGATTTTTCCATGAAAGCCGGGCTTGCGCAGCGGGAGCCGGCATGGCTGGCGGCGTGGGAGAAGAACGGCCTATACGCGGCGATCCGTGCCAAGTCCGAGGGAAAGCCGAATTTTATTCTTCACGACGGGCCGCCGTATGCCAACGGGAATATCCACATCGGGCATGCTCTTAACAAGATCCTTAAAGATTTTATCGTAAAATATAAAACAATGCAGGGCTTTGACAGCCTGTATGTGCCAGGCTGGGACTGTCACGGCCTGCCGATTGAACATGCGCTGCTTAAAGAGCAGAAAGCGCGCAAGTCCGACGTGGATTGCCTCAAGTTCCGCAAGGATGCCCATGCGTATGCCATGAAATATGTCGGTCTCCAGCGCGAGCAGTTTAAGCGCCTGGGTGTGATGGGTGAATGGGACAAGCCGTATCTTACGTTGACACCGGCCTATGAATTCTGGATCCTGAAATCTTTAGCCGCCTTGGCCCGCAAAGGATATATTTACCGCAGCCTGAAGCCGGTCAACTGGTGTTTTGATTGCGAAACCGCGCTCGCTGAGGCGGAAGTCGAGCATGAAGATCATACGTCACCGACGGTCTTTGTGAAGTTCCCGGTCAATAATCCCGAGGTCCTTGATCTGCCGAAGGGCAAAAAAGTTTCCTTGCTGGTCTGGACGACGACTCCCTGGACGCTGTTGGCCAATGTGGCCGTAGCGGTCAGCCCCGTGTTCGATTATGTGATGGCCGGGATGGACGGCGAGATCCTGATCGTCGAGAAAACTCTTTCGGCGAGCGTGCTCGACAAGGAGCCGGGGAAAAAGGCCTGGCATGTTCTTTCCCAGGTTAAGGGTGCGGCGCTGACAAAATTGTTTTATACCCATCCGTTCGGAAAAAAAGAGAACTGCCGGGTGGTGGCGGTGGATTATGTGACCAAGGAAGACGGCACCGGTCTGGTGCATACGGCGCCGGGCCATGGGCAGGAAGATTACCAGACGGGGGTCGCCAACAAGCTTGAGATCCTGATGCCGGTCACCGGCAAGGGCGTTTTTACTGCCGCCGGCGCACCGTTCGAGGGCCAGCATGTTTTTAAAGCGAACCCGGCGATCATTGCCGATCTGCAAACGCGCGGCTTATTGTTTCATACCGAAAAGATCCAGCATTCCTATCCGCATTGCTGGCGCTGCAAGAATCCGATCATTTTCCGTGCGACGTTCCAGTGGTTCCTTAAGATCGACCATGAGGGGTTGCGCGCCAAATTAAAAGACGCTGTCCACCAGGACGTGCGCTGGTTTCCGCCGGCGGGTGAGGAGCGCATCAAGGCGATGGTCTCATCCCGTCCCGACTGGTGCCTGTCGCGTCAGCGTTACTGGGGCGTGCCGATCCCGGCGTTCAAGCTTAAGGGCAAGGATGAGCAGTTCCTGTTTCCTGAAGTAATCGACCATGTCGCGAAGCTCGTCGAGCAGCATGGGACAGATATCTGGTTCGAAAAAAGCGTTGCCGAACTTTGGCCGCCGGACTTTCAGGTGGCGGGCGTTAAGATCGAGGATCTTGAGAAAGCCAATGATATTCTTGATGTCTGGTTTGATTCCGGCGTCAGCCATCAGGCGGTGTTTCATTCGATGTTAAGAAAACCCCTGCCGGCCGACTTATACCTTGAAGGTTCGGACCAGCATCGCGGGTGGTTCCAGTCATCGATCATCCCTTCGATGGCGATCGACGGCCGGCCGCCGTATAAACAGGTGCTTACCCACGGGTTCGTTGTCGACGGCGAAGGCCGCAAGATGTCCAAATCCCTGGGCAATGTGATCGCCCCTGACGATATCATCAGGAATAACGGCGCGGATATTTTGCGTTTGTGGGTGGCGTCGTCTAGCTATAATGATGATATCCGGCTTTCCCGCGAGATCATGGATCGGCTGGTGGATGCTTATCGCAAGATCCGCAATACGGCCCGTTATCTTTTAAGTAATTTGGACGGGTTTAATCCTGATACTGACCTTGTGGCGCCTAAGGACCTGATGGCGGTCGACCGTTGGGCTTTAAGCCGCCTGAATTCCCTGATCGAGAGGGTAACTGCGGCTTATGATGTATATGAATTCGCTATTATATATAAAGAAATATACTCTTTTTGTAATGAAGATTTGTCGGGCTTTTATCTTGACATCCTAAAAGACAGACTATATACTTCGAGCGCTCAATCGTTGAAAAGACGGTCGGCGCAGACAGTTCTTTATCATATGATCGACAGTTTGGCGCGGATGCTGTCGCCGATCCTGTGTTTTACGGCTGATGAGATCTATTCATTTATGCCAAAAACCGCCGCTAATAAAGAGGTGGTTTCTGTCCTGCTGCTGGGATGGCCGGCGGCGGATAAAACATGGAGTGATCCGGCGGCTGAGGCTAAATTCGCGCGTATTATTGAATATCGTCCGGTAATACTCAAGAAACTGGAAGAAAAACGGGCTGAAGGCGTTATCGGAGCTTCCCTGGAAGCCAGGGTGATCATTCAGGCTGTTTCAGATGCGGATGTCCAGTACTTGAATTCCCTGGCGGGTGAGCTGACGACCCTGTTGATTATTTCCGAGGTCGAGGTTCGCAAGATCGACGCTGCCGGTAAGGCCGGTCTGATTCCTGGCGCTTTTGCGAGCATTATTGTCGAGAAAGCCGCAGGTGCCAAATGTCCCCGCTGCTGGAATTACAAGAAAGATATCGGGTTGGACGCTGATCATCCGGAAATTTGCGGCCGCTGCGCCCGGGCGGTCAAGGGTTTAGACAAGACGGATAAGGTTTAATCGCAATAAAAAAGGATTTGAATGACATGCCAGACAAAGTAGATGCCAAAAAAGTTGACGTGTACAAGAAGCTTTTGCTGCAGATCAAGGCTCAGATCAACGGCGATATCCGCAGCATGTCCAACGAGAGCGAAGGGGATCAGAACGATAAAGGGGATCTTTCCGGACATGCGATGCATATGGCAGATGTTGCGACGGACATGTATGACCGTGAGTTCAACCTGTCGCTGGCTTCCAACGACCGTGAGATCCTTCAGAAGGTCAACGCTGCCCTGGATCGTATTGAAAAAGGAACCTATGGTTTTTGCCTGAAAACCGGCAAAAGAATTCAAGAGCAGCGTTTGAAGGCATTGCCTTATGCCGAGTATAGTCTTGAGGTCCAGGAAGAGATGGATCGCAAGGGTGAAAGATGATACGGTCCTCCTGGCGGGTTTGAGGATGAAAAGATCCCTCGCGGACATCCTGATCTGCCTGGCAACGGTTTCGTTCGTTGTTCTTCTTGACCGGTTGACCAAGTTCTTTTTTTCTACTGTTCTTCATCCCGGCGAATCACTCCCGGTTATCCGCAATGTTTTTCATTTCACGCTGGTGCACAACACCGGCATCGCCTTCGGATTGTTTAAGAACAACGGGTTTGTTTTCTTTATCATCCCGGTTATCGCCATTGGCCTGCTGGTTTACAATATTTATTACTACTATAAATTCGGCGAGCTTGATCGATTGTACATTGCCGCGTTTTCCCTGATCCTCGGGGGCGCTATCGGAAATCTGGTCGATCGTATTTTTCTGGGGCATGTGGTGGATTTTATCGATCTGCGTGTCTGGCCGGTCTTCAATGTGGCGGACAGCGCGATCACGATCGGCGCCTTTATCATCCTTCTGAAATGTTTCCCCCTGGCGAAAGACAAGGATGGTAAAATGAAGGTTATATTGAAAGATTGATGCAGGGGGCGGCCACGGGGGGCCGCCTGTACATGCGTGCAGGAATTTTTTGCTATGTTTCCATTAATTTGTCATATCGGTCCATTCCCTGTATATTCCTATGGCCTCATGCTGGCTCTGGCTGTATTGGCGTCATCGTATCTGCTGGCACGCGATGCTGC
>PEAR01000147.1 GCA_002753745.1 Candidatus Omnitrophota bacterium
CGATGAGTTCTCTACTATTCAGCCACCGGAAGATCTTTTTATATTGGCCGCCGGGGAAGTTACAAATCCGATGCGGTGGGTTCGTATTTATGAGCTTGTTCCAACACAGGCTCAGGATATTGCCCTCAAGGGTAAGGTGGAGACGGTTATGGGTGCGAGCCTATCGGTAGCTCGAGGTCAATTGCTAACAATTCCGAAATCTGGCGCGATAAAATTATTGCGTGATATTTTGCCTTTATCAGGGCAGTTTGCTAGCAAAGGCAAGTGGATTTCGGTATTGACTTTTGATGCGAATAAGCAATTGAATCTGGTTTTTGATGACACCCGAGGTTCCACCTCGTTGGGGCACGCTGGACTGCTTGTTGGGACAGGTTTTGATCTTAAGCATCCGCTGCGGATGGATTGGATGCGGATGGATGCGCAGTACAACCAGCAAGGCGATTTGGATGCTGTGGAAATAAATGCGCCCGTTTTAAGCGATGTCGTTACCCAAATAAATGCAAAGTTACGAGCCATCAAGTTTCTCAACATTTCGGATACAGAGCTTTCAGATGCATATGAGCGGGCGCGCCGCAACGATTGTATTTATCTGGCACGGCTGTTGATGGCATCATTCGGTAAGGAATCCAAAGCGGTTAATGTGCGTATCTCTGGTAATATCGAACATTTTTTTCCTGGAGTCAAGACGGTTGCGGCTTTGGCACTGCAGAATTTAGTCGATGAAAAAGCAAAGATGTCAGCGGCTTCCTTGGCCAGCGCGCACGCGTTGTATGCTGAGATTCAGTCCTCTTATGAGCAGTTAATCGGCCCCTTTGAGTCTCAGGATCCAAGTGTACAGCCGGCTTTTTATAAAACGGTTAGAACTATACTGGATATGATAGGGCGGGATTTGGAGAATCAAAGAAGAAGCGATATTTGGAATGATTGGGAAATTCTCAGGGAGAATCTCGATTCCCTTGGAACATATAATTCGACACATGATATTAGCGATGATCTTGAAAGGTTGAGGGAGATCACCCTGCGGGTCGATAGTGTAGGAACTTTAGAGAGGAGTATTCAAAAGGCACGGGGTCAAGAGTTGGAAAAGTTAAAAAGAGAATTGGCTCGGGAGAAGTTTGTCGCAGACGGGCATTTTACTATTGACATTGCTGGCGCATTATTTCGATTGCGTGAAGAGTATCTTCGGATTTCACCCTTATTGTGGCAGTCTTTGGCTTCTGACTTGAAGGGTTCTGTCGAAGAAGACTTCGCGATGAAAGGCGGTATCGATTTGACCCGTGACAAGATTGGGTTGCATGTTCAGGGCGTGGGTGATGGCGTTCAATTTAGATTCGATCCGGCGATGATCCGGCAGTTGCAACACGCTTCCGGTTTGACGCCGGTCATTGTTGATATTCAGCCGATGACGACGACCGTGCCGATGTTCCTGGGGTTGAACGCCGAGACGGAGAAGATGGCCGTTGCCCGCTGAGCTTGAGAAAACATGATTATTGAGCCTTCGTTTGGGCAAGTATTTATAGCCGCGCGAAGGCATTTCAATTATAATTGCCATCGTTTGCAAAGATCGATGACAACCAGGTGGGGTTAAATGAGTGATTTGATAACAAAAGATGAAATGATCGGGATTATTCTGGAACAAAAAGAATCCCAGTTCTTTGACTGTAAGCGGGCAAGAATTGATCCGGCCAAGGCTCTTGAGACGGTCGTTGCGTTTGCAAATGCGGACGGTGGGGCGTTCGTCCTGGGGCTTGAAGATCCTGCGAAGGCCCAGGGGAAGGCCCGGCTGATTGGTGTGTCTGAGAAATCTCAGAATATCGACGATCTGATCAATTTGATTCCCAAGGAAATCGTACCGCCTCTTGTCAATATCAAGCAAGAGGACATCCTTATCAAGAATGTCCGCGGCGAGGACGACAGGTTGCTCGTTTTGAAGATTGAGCGGAGTTCGGATGTCCATTCCCTGCGTCGTGGAGATACGTTCCTTCGGCGCGGAGCATCTACCCGGAAATTAACCGCGCAGGAAATCATCCGGCTTAAATACGCCAAGGGATCGGTTCACTTTGAGAGCGAGCCCGTTGATGTGTCGTGGGATGATTTGGACAGTGATCTCGTTGTCAGGTTCCAGCAGGCCAATAGAAGCACCAACGCCGACAGGATGCAGTTCTTTAAGGATAATGGCTTGGCCGTTGTTCATGACGGAAAGGTTGTCCTGAATAAGGCCGCGGTGTTGCTGTTTGGGAAAAACCCATCCATCTCGCTGAAATTCAAATGCGGTATTAAGGTTTCGCATTATCTGGGGACAGAGCCGAACTTCTCCGGTGAGCCGAATTTCCTGAGAAGGCCGTTTACGATCGAAGGTCCCCTGATCCGGCAAATCCAGGAGGCGTTGAAATACCTCGAGACGTGGCTTGTGAATCCGCCAAAACTAAAGGGAGCGGCGTTCAAGAGTTCGGTGAAATACCCAAGTTGGGTCGTGCAGGAAGCGATCACCAACGCCGTTATTCACCGGGATTACAGCATTCAGAATGATATTCAGATCAGGATCTTTGATAACCGCATTGAAGTTGAGAGTCCGGGTATTTTGCCGGGGCAGGTCACGGTTACAAACATCAGACAAGAACGCTTCGCGCGGAATCCGATCATATTGAGGACATTGAACCGCTTCGGTGAAGATGCGCCAAACCTGGATATTGGCGAGGGCGTTGATCGCATGTTCAATATGATGAAGGGTGCTAACCTTTATGATCCGGTGTACTGGTCCGATGATCTGTCGGAGAATGCGGTGACGGTCATTCTGTTTAATTTCGAGCGCGTCAGCTATTGGGACGCGGTCAGTCGGTATTTGGATGAACATTTGCGCATCACCAATGGCGAGGTCCGCAAGATCACCGGAATCAAGGACACGATCAAGGCTTCGCGGCTGCTCAAGCAATGGACAAAGCAGAAGTTGTTGGAAGAGGCACAGGGCGTTGCCAAGAAGTCGAAGTATTATCACAAGCCAGGCGTTAAGCCGGAAGCTCGTTTATTTTCATAGGGGTGTGATAATAAAACTTATTTCGTCGGCAGTTAATCTATAACTTGTTGAAATTGCTCGCATTGCGTTACTTCCAAGGAATGGGTTTATTTTCATTTGTTGAACGCTGACGTTTTAGGTTAGTAAACGTAAGGTGAAAAGTAAGGGGGAAAGTGTTGGCAGTGATTAAATGAATTAAGAAAGAATATCAAAAAGGATCGTTCTCATTTAAAGACGGTTAAAATTGCCATTCTCGGAGATTCTGCCATCCAGTTGCTGGCCCAGGCTATTAAAGGTTACGGGCACGATATTGGCTATAACTTTGATATTTGGGAAGCTGATTATGACCAGATCGACCGGTTGGTTCTGGATACTTCATCCGAGTTTTACCAGTTTAATCCTGAATTTGTGGTTCTTTCGTGTTTAGGGCGAAAATCTTGGGCTTAATAATCCGCAGTGCTGGTGAATCTTCAGCAAGAAGTATCGGACATCTCGATACCCATACGCCATCCGCTTTAAGCGTTTAATCTTGTTATTAATTCCTTCCGATATTGCCGAGCTTATCCGTTTCTTAAACCAGTTGAGAATGTACCGTGCTTTATTCTTAAACTTCTCAGCAAGAGCCACGAATGCTTGAATCCCGCTGGCAGCGGCCTGAGCAAACCATTCGTTAAGGGCTTCTTCCGCCGACGCTTCGTCCTGTTTGCTGTAAACCTGTAGAAAGTCCTCTTTCAGAATCATGGCCTTATAGATCGAATCATTCAACGCGCACAGTCGATCAAGCCGTCCTTTTTGGTTCTCCGTCAGGTTTGCTTTCTTTTTCAAAAGAATAAATCGCTGTTTGCAGTCCATCATTTCAATCAAATCCGTGCGATCTTCTTTTCGCGCCTTACGCAGTTCAAGTTTGCGAACGGTATCTACCGTCGTATTTAGTTTCTGAACAACATGAAACTTGTCGTAAACAATCAGCGCATTTGGAGCTTTCCTTGACGTCGATGATATATACGTCATCGCCCCGTCCAACGCCACCGACTTTATTTCCGCACACGCTTCTTTGCCAATGCTGTCGTAAAACTTGTCTAAGACTTCTGCCGTGCGTCCCATTGCATTCCAGATAACCTTGCGAATATCCACGTCAATGACATTCGTCAAGTATCGGTAATATTTCCGCCAGGCAACCTCATCCACGCTCATGTTCTTCGCGGCGGGCGTTGGCTCCAACCTTTTCGCGGCTAAATCTTCAAGCGTTTCAAGATCAATCCTATAAACCCTTTCATCGTCGATCTCAAGGTACCAGCCAGCCTCAGTATTTGTTGTAATCGATGTTAAACGATACACATCTTGCGCAAACCTGTTCGTTACCCGGGCGCGTGGTTTCAACCACTCAACTTTCTCAACGTGAAGGCAGCAATCCTTTGGACAACGCATTCGGCGCTTGACGACAATGAGGCGCACCCGCCTATCAAATAGCTTAAGATCGTCGACACGAACCTTCTTGATGCTATTGATCGTCCCGCCATGAACCTCACCGCATTGACTACAAACAAATGGCTTTCGTTTATATGGCTCAACTTGGATCCAATACCCGTCTGCATCAAGCCGCATATCAGTTATTTTGTATTCTGGCAGATTCAGAGCCTGGGTGATACTATATCGCTGCATCGATCGTCTCCTGATAAGTTGTTCTAAGCAAACAAACTGTATCAGTTTTCACGGACGATCGATGTTTTTATGTTTCCTCGCCAACCTCAACCACTTACATCAAAACCTTCGCCCTTAGTACGAAAGATTCGAGAAAAATATTGTTGTAAACCATTGAGAACCAAGAGGAAAACGAGAGGTTTGCTAGCACGGACGTTTCCGGCGGGAAAAGGCAAAGGGAGCCGATCACCTAAGTGACCGACTCCCAATGCTTTCTGATGGTTGCGGGGGCAAGATTTGAACTTGCGGCCTTCAGGTTATGAGAGGCCTCGACGGTATTCGCGCTGATTGCGCTTCGTTGCTATCTGTAAGGGGTGTTAGCAGTTACGAAAAACTTGACTTGCTGGTGGAATGCCGTTATTGACGCTGATTCGGCCTATTCTGCTAGCACGGTGCTAGCACGGGATAACAAAAACTCACTTCTCGACAACTTGCCAATGCCCGCCTTTTTTTGGACCAACACGAACGAGAAACCCTTTCTTTTTAAGAGCGTCAATATTCCACTCAATGCCTTTAACTGTCAATTCCGTTGCCTTTGCGATCTCTGGGATGGTCACGTGAGAATTTTCTTTGATGATCTGAAGGATTCTTTCTCCGCTTTTCACCCTAGTTTCTACCCCAGTTTCTCCCCTAGTTTCCACCCTAGTTTCTACCCCAGCCTTACCTGTCTGGGGTTCCAGATAAAACACAACTTTGCAATAATCAAAATCCCCGGACACCTCCGGCTTTTTCTTGTAATACGAGGCCCACCCCTTGAACATCTTGTCAAAACCGGAACCAATATTCTCGGACAACCGGATATGCCGGAATATCCGCGCTATCGTTGGATTGCGCGGCATAGAAAACTCTTCCTTGAGGATATACTTGATATCCTTTGGCAAGGCACCGGGATTAAAGAATTCAATGCGATCAAGAAAAACCCGAATCCGAGGTTTGGCGTTGCTAAAATAATCCGTGTGCATGAGGAGATTGACCAACCCCTCTTTGACCGCCCGCACCTGCGGCTGATCCTCCATCCCCATGAGCCATTCGCCTTCCTGCTTAAATGGCACATCGATCTTCTTCTTAAGCCGCTCAAAAATACTGAAATAAAAGCCAAGCAGGTTATCCTCTTCAGA
>PEAR01000148.1 GCA_002753745.1 Candidatus Omnitrophota bacterium
AAGCTATCGGATTAACACCGCGAAACAGAAGGTAATGGGCCAGAAAGATCAGGCAAAAACGCCCGCAGAGGATCGGCAATAATGGTTGTCGTTGTACGGAAAAAATGAAAGTCGTTGATCACTATCCAGATGATTCTTCATTCTCCGTCGGTAATCGACGGGCAACAGTGGCGGGGTGGACGGGACTTGGCGCCCTCCAGTCGCTTTCCAGGCGCTGCCAGCCGGCAGAGGCCATCGTGCGGCCGTACAGTCGAATTCTCAATGGCAGCACTGGCTCGGACGGAGCCTCGCCAGTGCCGTTTTTTCTTTCCTAACAAAAACAAAAAACCTTCCCCATTTCTGGTAGAAGGTTTTTTGTATTATGGAAGAAAAAACGGGGTCGAGATGTGGCACTTATAACACCATCTCTGAAACGCCATCAGCAAATCCAGCCATAATATTGAGGAATTTCTGCGGAACAGAGATAAGACAGTTCGAGGCTCAGATTAGCGATGTCCTGCAAGGACAAATGACCTCAAAATTGTCCATTTTTGTCCCTTTTTTCAATGGACAAAAAATGGTTCTTTCGTGTTTAGGGCGAAAATCTTGGGCTTAATAATCCGCAGTGCTGGTGAATTTTCAGCAAAAAGTATCGGACATCTCGATACCCATACGCCATTCGTTTTAAGCGTTTAATCTTGTTATTAATCCCTTCCGATATTGCCGAGCTTATTCGTTTCTTAAACCAATTGAGAATGTACCGCGCCTTATTTCTAAATTTCTCCGCGAGAGCGACAAACGCTTGGATTCCGCTGGCGGCGGCCTGCGCAAACCATTCGTTAAGAGCCGCCTCCGCCGACACTTCGTCTTGTTGCATGTAAACCTGCAAGAAGTCCTCTTTCAAAATCATGGCCTTATAGATCGAATCATTCAACGCGCACAGTCGATCAAGGCGTCCCTTTTGGCTTTCCGTCAGGTTTGCCTTCTTTTTCAAAAGAATGAACCGTTGTTTGCAATCCATCATTTCGATCAGATCCGTGCGATCTTCTTTGCGCGCTTTGCGCAATTCAAGCTTGCGAACCGTATCCACCGTCGTGTTCAGCTTCTGAACAACATGAAACTTATCATATACAATCAGCGCATTTGGAGCTTTTTTTGACGTCGATGATATATACGTCATCGCCCCGTCCAACGCCACCGACTTTATTTCCGCACACGCCTCTTTGCCGATGCTGTCATAAAACTTATCTAAGACCTCTGCTGTGCGTCCCATTGAATTCCAGATAACCCTGCGCAAATCCACGTCGATCACATTGGTCAAATATCTGTAATATTTCCGCCAGGCAACTTCATCCACGCTCATGTTCTTCGCGGCGGGCGTTGGCTTCAACCTTTTCGCGGCTAGATCTTCAAGCGTTTCAAGATCAATCCGATAAACCCTTTCATCGTCAATCCCAAGGTACCAGCCGGCCTCTGTGTTCGTCGTGATCGATGTTAAACGATACACATCCTGCGCAAACCTGTTCGTTACCCGGGCGCGCGGTTTTAGCCACGCAACTCTTTCAACATGAAGGCTTCCGTCCTTCGGGCAACGCATTCGCCGCTTAACAACAATGAGCCGCACCCGCTTGCCAAATAGCTTGAGATCATCGACGCTGACTTTCTTTACGCTATTGATCGACCCGCCATGAACCTCATCACACTTGCTGCAAACAAATGGTTTTCGTTTATATGCCTCAACCTGAATCCAATAGCCGTCTTGATTAAGGCGCAGATCGGTTATTTTGTATTCTGGAAAATTAAGCGCCCGGGTGATACTATGACGTTGCATCGATCGCCTCCTGATAAGTTCGTCTTCGTAAACAAACTTTATCAGTTTTCACTGGCGATCGATGTTTTTATGTTTCCTCTCCGGCTTCAACCACTTACAACAAAACCTTCGCCCTTAGTACGAAAGAATCCAAAAAATCACAACCATTTGTGCCACAATGTCCTATAGAAATGTCCCTACTGTCCCCCGGACATGCTTTTTTGTCCGTCATGTCCTAAGGGGATCTAACACAAAAAAGCTTCAAAAAACGCTATTTCTTCTCTGGGCGACGCTTCTTAATCGGCTGGGACTTGGAAAAATTTAGGGCTTTAACCGAAGCCTCCAACTGCTTGGCAGACTCATCTTCAACCTGAGATATTCGACGTTTTTCAAAAAGCACATATTGCTCTTGGGCTATCCGGTCCGCATCTTCACGCGACACCTTGCCGGGTGAGACTAAGACGTTCCGATGGTGAAACCGCAAGAAGGCATCCAGTTGTTCGCGCCAGTCCTTTATAAAAACCTGCTTGCGCATTCTGGCCTGATCTTCCGCATAATCCAAAAACATGGTCACAATCCGATTAAGGCCCTGAATCTCCTCTTCATTGAGATAATTCTTGGCAATAAGAACATCGGCCTTTCGGACAACCGCGCCTTTCCACACCGTAAGCCCCATATTAGGCTTCGCATGATCAGCCCGACCAGCGATCAATTCAGGCGCTGTCTTGCCCGTAGCAGCAAAATGAAGCTTGTTTTGAACGATCTGAAAGAACTCCTGTGTGTCTGCGTCATTCGGATCATAATCCGCGACAAGGGCCAGGATTTCGCGAACCCTCAAATAAACTCTCTGTTCGCTGGCGCGGATGTCACGGATGCGCTCCAATAGTTCATCAAAATAATCAGGAACGCCCGGTCCCGGCGGATTCTTAAGCCGTTCATCATCCAAAACAAAGCCCTTGACCAGATACTCCTTCAAATGCTCAGTGGCCCAACGCCTGAACTGCGTGCCGCGTGACGAACGAACGCGATATCCTACGGCCAAAATCGCATCCAGATTGTAAAAATCAACGACCCGCGCGACTTCCCGTACGCCCTCCTTTTGAACTATCCGGAATTTCCGGATAGTTGCCCACGGCTCAAGCTCGCGATCTTCGTAAATATTCTGAAGGTGTTCGTTGATGGTCCTGATGTCTTTTTGGTAAAGATCGGACAGCATCTTCTGGGAGAGCCAAACAGTGCCGTCATCTAGACGCACCTCGACACGCGTCTTCTGGTCGTCCGTTTGGTAAAGGACAATCTCTGAATGACCGCCAGCCTGTTCAATATTTTTCTTCATAAACTTTTTATCAACTGTCCCATTAGCACTAAATCTCCCCTAAAAGCTGCTTCAATCGTTCTTCAACCGACTTCAATGGCTCTTGACCATCAGTAAATGTCTTATAACTTAACCCGCCGGAAAAGAAGCCGATCAAATATCTGAGATCCTCAGGAGTAGCCCGATCCGTGCGAACAGTTCGGCCATCGACATACTGAAGAACCAACGTCGCATACCTCTCTGCGTCAGAAAGAGAGGGGTTGCATTTATTACAAAGCCTGCGCTCATCAAGTGATATGGAAACACCCTTTGCAAGTGGGCGCAATATTTCAATCGATCCTCTGAGCCCTTGTAATTCCGTTGCCTGTTCAAATGCTTTTGATTTTCGAGAATAAACAGTCTTTTCCCCATCAACAGGGCAAACATATTCAAAGTTGTCCGGCGGACCAACCATGTCATAACACATCGCACCCATTTTCTGCGGTGGCGGGTTATTCGATTCAATCCTTTTCAAGGCTCTTTGTATGTCTTCCCGCGACATTGTCTGAACCTTTTCGGACGTTACAGTCTGCCTGCTCTTGGCTTCCGGCTGTTGTCCCTGTTGAGCGCGAGCAGATAAAACCATGAAACCTAAAACAAGCATGACGACAAAAGCAATTTGCACAAAAATCATTTAGCTTCTCCTTTTTTCGCCCAATAATTCTTTAAGACGAGCGTCGACCTGTTTCAATGGAAGTTGCCCATCGTTGCTGGTTTTATAGCTTAACCCATCAGAGAAGAACCCCATCAAATATCGAATATCTTCAGAACTAACACCATCTGTCTGGACAATCCTACCATCCCCATACTTTATAATTAAAGAGACTTTTCTATCGTCATCTCCGATGCTGGGGGAACATTTTGAGCAAAGCTTTCTCTCATCTAAGGAAAAAGAAATTCCTTTCGCCAAAACTTGAAGATCATTAAGCAACCGTCTTAATTCAACAACACCCCCTGCCTGACCGTACGCCTTTGATTTTCTTGAATATACGGTCTTCTCACCATCAAGAGGACAAACATATTCTAAATTCTCTGGTGATGCCGCCATTTCATAACACATCGCACCCATTTTCTGAGCTGGCGCAGACTTCGTTTCGATTCTTTTTAAAGCGCGTTGAATTTCTTCGCGTGACATTGATTGAACTTGCTCGGAACTAACCGCATTCTTTGCCTGTGCCTTTTGTTCCTCAGCTTTTGCGGAAAAGACCAGCAACCCAACAAACACAACGATGATAAATAGAATTTGAATAATAATCATTTCTCACCCTTTCCTTAAACCAGAAGCGCATCGGGCGCGTCAATCGCGCCGCTGACAATATGTGCAGCTTCCCGACATCCTCCGGCGCACCGACCAGCGTCCTGACATCCTGCGCAACTCGTTGGTAAATATGCACTCTGAGTAAATCTCATCCAGTATGGATCAAGTTTTAAAGTCTCAATCTGGGAATAATGAGCCAGCTCAACCGGAGAATGATTACATACTCGTATTTTACCAGACGGACCAATCACAAAAAAGCCTTTAGCCGCAGAACACCCCGTTGAAACCTCAAGCCGTTTATACTTTTCTGGTTTGAATATACACAAAGGAAGTTCCGTGCCGACTGATCCATATCGGCCCGCATCATTAAGAGCTTGTTCCGCTGTATCCAGCATCTCGACCAACTCCTCACGATTTAAAGAAAGCTCCTGCGCATACGACCGCCCACGACCACCTTCAAGAAATCGGTTAAGCAAAAGCTGGGTAGCCCCTGCCAAAAAAGCCGCCGAGATAGTTTCGTATAATTCAAAAAGGTTTTTCTTGGTCACGGTGATGCCAACCACTGTCGAAAGCCCCCGCGCTCGAGCCCCTTCAAAGACATGCAAAACATGATCCACATCCCCGCCGTCAGTTAATTCGGCAAAAGTCCGCAGTCCAGGCATGCTGACGCTGAGTTGAATATTAAGTCTCTTGCACAGATCAAGAACACGATCATCTACGGCCTTACCGTTTGAAAGAAGATATAGCTTGGGAGACAATAGCCGCTCAAGCAGTTGACCATCCTCATCCTTCACAACTTTAACTTTTAGGCTGGACGCATACTCAACAATTTCGAAAAGATCCGGACGGAGTAATGCTTCGCCACCGGTGAAACAAATATTATGAACACCGTGCAGCGACAAAATATCTAAAACATCTTTCCATTGTACTGTAGTAAGCTCATCACTTCGTATCGCACATTCATTTTTGGACATCCATGGACAGGAACAGAACTGACATTTGTGATTGCATCGATACGTCATCTCAAGAACGGCTGTTATTGGCAAAAAAGAAATGGCGCCGCAAGAAAGACTCAAATCAGCTCTCCTTTTTAAATTGTCGAAACTTTAATATCAGTGCACCTGTACTGTTTATAAAAACAGCCAACAAGGTTATTATCCAATATCCGACCGCTATCGTCTATGCCAATTTTGTTTACAATTGGGAATGATACCATTGATCCTTACCCCCTGATACCCGGTGAGGCGGGCAAAATTCTATGTATCACCCTTAAAACCTATGCTGAGATCAAACAAGCTTACAAAGCCTTTCGAAACTTCAT
>PEAR01000149.1 GCA_002753745.1 Candidatus Omnitrophota bacterium
AGCGGTGGACATGTTGGTCGCAGCGGCGTGATAGGTGTTATACTTTATCGAGAAGATAAGGAATGGAGGACGAAATGTTAAAACTTGAAGTCATATTAGAGCCAGCGATTGAGGGCGGATATACCGTCACTTGCCCGATGCTGAAGGGTTGTGTTTCTGAAGGTGATACTAAAAAAGAAGCGTTGGTTAACATTCAAGACGCTATTGAGTTGTATTTAAGGGCGGTTAAGAAAGAAGAAGCGATTCTAGTAAATCAGGCAAAAGGTGCCGAGCTGTTGACGGTGTCTGTGCATGGTTAGGCTGTTACGCATATCCGGTAAGGATGTTGTCCGTAAGTTGAAGGCTTTGGGATTTGAGGTCTTTGACCAAAGCGGAAGTCATGTGTATTTGCATAAATGGGACGATGAGCAAAACAATTGGTCGCACAGAGTCACGGTTCCTGTTCATGGCAATAAGATTCTAAAGCTCGGTACTCTGAAAAGCATTTTAAGGCAAGCAGAGATTGACTCAGAACAATTGAATTGAAGAATGAAGAAGAAATTTGATGCTGTTAGAATGGTGCGTGAAATCCGTGACCGGAGGCATGAGCAAACGAAAAAGATGACTCGTGTGCAATTGCTGGAGTTTTATCGTTCTAAGTCGGCACTTATGCATGCTCGTCGTTCTAAAGTCGCAGTAGGTTGAGTCTGGGGGCTTTGGAAGTGCTGGTTTAAGCACCGTAGGGACACCAGGATTGCCGACGGGTATAGGAGAAATCTGCTAAGCGTTGAGAAGTGCTTGAAGATCAAGTGGTTAGAGTAGGTTAATTATAGCATTGCTGAATAACGCATCTGATTTACATTCAGAGGGTCACAGGTTCGAGTCCTGTACTGCCCAGTTTTTCCAATAAAAAAACAAAAACCTCGTTCCCTTTGGGCGAGGTTTTTGTTTTCGGAAGAAGAAAAACTGTACCGGAAAGGATTCTTTCCGGTGCTTGACCGGTTTAAGTTGGAAGAGTTCTTCTGGTTTTTTGTTTGCTGGTCATTGATCCGGAAGCACAGGAACGCTATCTACAGAACGTGGGCAGCGTTTCTTTTCTGGTGACTTCCTTCCGCACTTCCTTCCGCAAACCGTTTTCGACAGCGTCAAGAAAGTCTGGTATAATCAATCCTTGAATTCACGATTTGAGGCATGCGTTTGCTTCTCAGCTTGTGATGGCAGGGGTAGACTTAAATGCAGTTCGGGAATTGATGGTGTATCAAGATATTACGATGACATTGCGGTATAGTCATCTGGCTGCAAGTCATAAGTAACGGCTGTGGACATGTTGGTTGAAACAGTCTGATTGAGTGTTATAATTCATTTAGATGAGGGGGTGGTTTATTCCGGTTATTTCGATGTTTTATGGGATTATTGTTTCTCTTTACTTCTTTGATAATAAAGAGCATAAAGCTCCGCATGTACATATAAAGTTTCAGGATGAAGAAATTGTTTTGAGTATTCCGGATGGCAGGATATTCTCTGGAGAACTTAATCCGGCAAAATTAAAACTCGCTCAGGCGTGGATAGAAATTCATAAGGATGAGCTGATGGCGGATTGGCAGTTGGCGGCAAATGGTCAGGAAGTATTTAAGATCGATCCATTAAAATGATATGAATCCAAGAGTAAAAGACGTTAAACCCAATGCTGATTATATGTTGACCCTTGTTTTTGACAATGGGGAGCGGAAGGTGTTTGATGTAAAGCCATATTTAGATAAGGGCGTGTTTCAGGAATTGAAAGATTTAAAAGTTTTTAATGCTGTTCGACCGTTTTTAGGAAGCATTGAATGGCCTCATGGTCAGGATTTTTGTCCGGACACATTGTACTTGGATGGCAAGTCTGTTTAACGTTGTTGCGGATGGAGTTTGGGATCGTTGGAAGTGTTTGTTTTAGCACCATAGGGGCGCCAGGATTACCGACGGGTGCAGGAGAAAATTGTTCAGTTTTGAGAAGCGCTTGAGAATCAAATGGTTGGAGTCGTCTGGTTATAGCATTGTTGAATAATGCATCTGATTTACATTCAGAAGGTCACAGGTTCGAGTCCTGCACTGCCCACCAGTTTTTAATAAAATAGAGCAGGGACATTTTTTTCTTTACAAAGTGGCATCGCATCAGTAAACTACCGAAGAATTTTTGGGGTGGTGGTGTAGTTTGGTTAACATATCAGCTTGTCACGCTGGAGATCGCGGGTTCAAGTCCCGTCCACCCCGCCATTCTTCTCTAAACGAAAAACCTGCTTCCCGTAAGGGCGCAGGTTTTTCGCTTTTATGGGAGAAGAATGGCGGGAGTACTTGGCCGGCTCCGTCCGGCCAAGTGCCCCGCCTTTACCGTCGGGAATTTCAATTGTGAAAGCATCGATTCCGCGAATTTCCAGACCCAGACTGCTTAAAATTAATCCGCCTCATCGTCGACATCTCTCTTCGATATCTGCCTTAATCTCAGTCAGAATCTGGCGCACCCTTATCTCTCTATCTCCAATCTCCGCATTTTGAAGACCGCCGTAGTAAATGAATATTCATCCCAATATGGAACAGTTTTGTCGGCTCTTTACTACACCGCCGCCAGAGATATCAGTTTTCAGACGATTGTTCGTTTGAGGTTTTGCCAGAGGACGTCTTGTTGCTTCCAGTCCACTTCAGCGGAAATATTGCGGAGTTTGTATTCGGGAATGTTCGGGAGAGATAACGAATTCTCGGCCATGATTTCGGCTTGAATTCCTGGCGAGAGGTGGAGAAGTCCGAGAATATGGCCCAACCGCGACTGGCTGATCCCCGTCCACGCAGAGGCCTGGTTTAAGTCTTTGATCTTGCCTTGTGCCAGATGCTGATCTAGATGATGCGCCAGAAGAAGCAGCTTTCGGACCGGCGGTTCTTTGGACAACCGGCGCTCCTTGCCATCTCGCGTTGGCGCATGAATCTTTTGGATGTTGGCATCGAATTCAAGGCGTTCAGTCGATCCGGCAAGAATCAGACCTATCCTATTACTCTTCACATCAAAGTCAGCGCTGGCGATGAGTGCTCGAATAATTCGCCGCTTCTCTTCAAAGAACAGAGACTCCCAAACGGGCGAAAGAATCGCCTCGGCTTCAGCCGTGTTCGGGTTCCTGATCGCTCCGCGCAGGAACTTCTCGACGGATTCTTCCAGCGCCTGCGCGTTGACGTACCGAATGGCGCATTCCGTTTGCCCGCGTTTCTGGGCGTTTGAGCAGTAGTAATAACGATACTTGCGCCGGTTCTTCTTGAGGACGTACGTGTGGACCATGGCGCTGCCACAGGCTTTGCAGGTGAGAATTTTTGACAAAAGTCCGCCGCAGCCAGAGTTTCGGAAAGACTTGCGCTCCTTGCGATGGTCTTCAAGTTTGGCTTGGACTTGTGCCCACGTTTCGCAGTCGATAACGGCAGGCCACGTCCCGGGATAGATTTCACCGCGGTATTTGACCTTTCCGATGTAGGCAGGGTTCTTTAGCATGTAAACGACACGCGTCAGGCTGTACTTGGCCCCACCAATGGTTTTACCGGCCTTGGTTGTCCATGACGATGTCCGCTGTCCGGTGGCGTTCATGTATTGAGCGACTTCGAGAGCGGAATTCTTCTCAAGATACAGAGCAAAGACCTTCCGCACAATGTTCGTCGTTTCCGGATTGATCAGAATCTTGCATTTTTTATTCGGGTTGTACTTGTAGCCAAAGGGCGGACGACCACCCAGCCACTGGCCGCGCTTGCGGGCCGCGCCGAGCTTGTCTCGCGTGCGTTCGCTGATGATCTCCCGTTCAAATTGCGCGAAGGACAGGAGAATGTTCAGCGTCAGCCGGCCCATCGAGGTATTCGTATTGAAGTGCTGGGTAATTGATACAAAGGTGACATTGTGTTTGTCGAAGAACTCCAGCAGTTGGCTGAAATCAAGCAGTGATCGCGACAGGCGGTCTACTTTGTAGACGACAACACAGTTGATCTTTCCTTCCTTGATATGGGAAAGAAGCTTTTTAAGTCCTGGCCGTTCAATATTGGCTCCGGTGAAGCCTCCGTCGTCATACAGTTCCGGTGATGCGGTCCAGCCTTCATGCTGCTGACTTTTGATATAGTTCTCGGCTGACTCACGCTGGTTATCAAGAGATGTAAATTCCTGATCCAGCCCTTCAGTCGTGGACTTGCGGGTGTAAATGGCACAGACGAGATGCTTTTTCTTTTCGGGTTCTGTATTCATGTCTTAAAAAAGAGGTGGCCATTCCAATGGGCTCCGGTCACCGCCTTGGCGACCGCCGAGAGAGTTCTATAAGCCTGACCTTCGTATTCAAATCCCCTTTCCAGCACTTTGACCTCCAGGATTTTGCCTTTATATTCCTTCCTTATGATCGCGCCGGGAATGGGCAACCGCCGGTCGCGCCTTCCGGCCTTGTCCCTGCTGGTGTTTTGTTGAGGTCGGAACATCTTGTTATTCACTGGATCATAGCGCTCAATGAGCGCGTTGATATGGCTTTGAGTCTCGGTCGCCAATCCACCGCATTCGCTTTCTTGCAGTCGCCAAGCGATCTTGCGCCAAAGGAAGACCTTATTGTTTGAGCAAGGCTTTTCTTGACCGAATAGCGTGGCATACTTGGCTTTTATGTCCTTCAGTGATGCATTTTTTAGCGCCATTATCTGGTTTAGCATGGATTCTTTCATGGTTCGTCGCCTCCTACATGCAATATGGCCATAGGTTTGAGCAAATAGCAAGTTATTCGGAGATATATTCTCCGTCGGATAGGGGACTTGCTATCTCTCGAAATGTATGGCTATGTTCACATGATGAAGACGAGGCCGATGCCATTAAACATGATTGAAGAGCTTTTTATAAACGATCTGCGTGATGGCATTGTCTATTGCATTGCCAAGGGCGCGCAGGATCGGGCCAAAAAGGCGCTTTATTCGGCAAAGACTGCGGATGACAAGATGTCCGCCTTGACGGCTGTATTAAAGGTATGCATCGCGGAAAGCAATCTTCTGGAGGGCCTGACCATAACCGAACGGCTTTTGAATGAGCCCATGATGATATTTCATCGCTCCCGGTTGCTTTTTTGGCTGGGTGATCTGAACGAGCGTCTTTACGACTTTGACCCGGCTATTGGCTATTACTGCCACAGTCTGGCCTGTGCCTCAAGGCCGGACGAATTGCATCACGTGATCTGGAGCAATCTTGGCTTTTGCTGGCTCTACAAGCAGGATTTCAGGACAGCAGAGCAATGTTGCCGGCGAAGTCTTGAGCTGGCTTCAAAGGAATGGGAAGCGTGGAAGAATCTGGGTGTCAGTCTTGAGCATCAGCAGCAAATAGAGGAAGCATTCCTCGCTTATTTCAAGGCTGTGCATTTGAGCCGTGGCCGGGCGGTTCCGGTCTGGCATCTAACTCGCCTCAATCAGCGCCATCCGGGCGTAGTGCCGGACGTGTCGGGCATGAAGGTGACCGCATATCGTGAGTATGAGATTCTTATTTGAAATTATTGTAAACAAAATTAGGGAACGGTCAATAGATCGTTACCCCCTTGAATGAGTGACATTTTCCAGTTGAGCAGTTTATCAAGGTCGACCGGCGGGATCATCAGCAAGCGTTGGTCCAGGTCGGGCTTCTTATCTTT
>PEAR01000150.1 GCA_002753745.1 Candidatus Omnitrophota bacterium
TTATTATTGTTAGCTTATGAGTATCATACGTCTTCGACGCATATACAACAAGACATTTAAATTTTAATATTTAATTTCACATATTGTGCTGCATGATTACACCCATCCAGTCTCCCGGCTTAACTCGGCCGACCAGATCACCATGTCCTGCACCATCAGGCTTGAAAATGGCCGCTTCGCCCTCATCAATATCAGCCAACTTATCTCCAAACGCAAACACAATGTTCGGCTTATGGGTGACCAAAAGAGTATTTTTCCCCGGCTCGGGACTCACACCCACAAGATCGCGAAGCACTTGAGAACGCCGGTCTTTCTCCGGTTGGTCTACAGAATCACCACTTTCCGTAAGATCCAGTACGGGAGTCACCTCAATGCCGGAAACAATTTTCCCTGTTTCAATGCCGCGATCCAGAAGACTAGTTTTAACCTGACCAAATACGATCCCTGTTTCCTTTAGCGAATTACCAATCTGCCTTGCCGTGTCCCGACCGGCATTACTTAAACGGCGCTGTTTTGTGACATCGGTATAATCTGGAGGCTGGACATCTGATTGGCTATGGTCGGTAGCCCCATGACGCAGCACAACAACATAACCACCGCCTTTAAGTGAATTGATCAGAACATTGGGATCAGCATTTTGTGCATACGTTTTTGCAACAGCAATACCAACCATAATCAAGAGTGCAGACATAATAAAGACAGAAATTCTAAGAATCAATTTCATACGTCCTCCTTTATGGAAAATTAATCCTTCTTCAAGCTTAGACTTGCTTCTTTTATTGCCTGAATAAGATCCTCCATAGACTCCCGCCCCTTATCACCATAACGCCGCAATGTCTCGACTTCCCCTAAGGCTGCCTGAATATATGCCTCGCCCAAATATTCTCTCGCCTCAGGAAAATCCGGTCTTACCCTCAAAGCTTTGCGATAGTTCTCCAATGATTCATCAATTTGACCAAGCTTACGCTGGGTATGTGCCAGCATATTGAGAATGTCCGGGTTATCCGGCTCCTGGTCAAGCGCTTGTTTGAACAATTTCAGGGCTGATTTGAAATCATTATTCTTAGAGGCCGCCAGTCCCTGTTCGTAAAGTGAGACTGTTGCCTGTGATTTCTTCTCCTGATGAGCGCTCATTTCCTGGGAACTTGAGCTCAAAGCATGCGCAACGCCAGCCATTCCTGTTAAAAATGCCAACGCGAACGCAGATTTAAGAAGAGCCTTTCTTTTCATAAAGATATCCTTTCGTCATCATAAAGACTGGAAGCGAAAGCCAGGTAAGACAGAGCGTAACCTATCCGTACACCTCAAATCTCCTGGCTCTCAGATCCCTGCTTCCAGCGTAAGGATTTATATGAAACCCCGGGAGATCCTAAAACTTCCAGACAAGAGCTCCGGAGTAGGAGTTTTCATCCCCAAAACGGGCTTGAGCGTTAAATGACATGTTCTTCAGAGCCGCGCATTGAGGCATATACTCCAAACCAATCACACCGCCCCCCTTATTTCTGCTGGAGGCATTATGAACAGCATAATCTATCCCGTTGATCGTAGCGCGAGTATCAACCTTGACATCAGAATATGTTACGCCAGCATATGGCACTACTGAATCAAAAAAGCGAGCGCCAACGCCTAACGCTCCCTGCCATTCCCTGAATTCGGGCGTCTTTGTACTATCAAAAGAGTTGATATCATTGCCATTAACCCGAACACGGTCATAATCACCGTTAAATATCTGACGATATTTTAGATCTGTAAAGATCGCAAGATGATTCAATTCCGGCCATTCAATCGGTTTCCAAGTCACTCCGACGCCGCCAAGCATTGTTTTAGCATCTTCAAGATCAAACTTTGTTGTCTGGTCATTTGCATTTGACTTGACGGTTACATTATTAACAATTCCCAACTCACCGTACCAGTCCCACTGCCCCATGTATTTAAGTGGAACGGAAGCTTTAACAACATAAGCCTGACCGCTGATCTTATTACCGCTGGAAGGTTTGATCTTTCGCGAAAACCACTCCCCTTGAGCACCAACCTGAATATGGCCATTATCTGCATCTCCCTTTAAACTGGTGGGAATATCAACGGGCGCAGACCAAGCCGGGGCTTGAGTTAAACACATCATGGATACCATTACGAGAAACAAGAAGATTTTCATGGACTACTCCTTTCGATATGGAAGACACCACAAACGAGGGATTACTGACAGCTGTATCTTTTTTGTCGCAGAAGAGAAAAAAGACTTACATTCAATCTCTGAGCTGGTCAAGCTTCATTAAATGGGCCTTTTCATCTATCTCCATTTTGTCAAGACACCAGACAACACCACCGCGGCATGAAATATATAAAAAAAGGAACGAGTAAAGCAGAGCGAGCTCGCCCTGATTGATGGCTGGAAAAGCGGCGGTACTTAGCTGGAACTTCCAATGAAACTGAACATACGCAACCGCCATGGTCCCGCTTGACAGGAATGCAGCCCATCGAGTAAGAAATCCCAAAATGATCAAGATCCCGCAAGCGAGTTCAATGATCCCACCAACCCATATTTGTGAACCGAACGATGGACGCGGCATGGTTGATAGAAATCCAAACAGGATCTGAACACCGTGAAAGGCGAACATGAACCCTCCCACCATCCGCAATATGGCATAAACCTTATCTTCGTAAAGCCTAAGCATTTTCATAGTTTCCCCCGGACATTCTACTTAAGGTTATCGATCCTGACGGCCTCCGTCACAGCTTTTGCAATATCTGGCAAATGTGACAATTCAGGAACGACTTGCATATACCGAACATTCCCCTTCTTATCTAGCACGACCAGAGATCTTGCAAGTAACTGAACGTTCTTGATCATAAGCCCTGTCCTTAAACCAAAGCTTCCAGTTTTGTAGTCAGAAACGAACTTGATTTTAGTTATAGACGAGGATTTTGCAAATCGTTCCTGCGCATAAGGCAGGTCGCGACTGATCGTTACGACATCAATCCCGGGATGGTCACTTAACTGATTTGCCAACTGGTTCGTCTGTAATTCGCATACCGGAGTATCTATGGATGGTACCGTGCTAACGATCGTTACCCGGTATTCAAAGGGAAACACGATATCGATATCCTTAACAAGATCCAAGAAATTATCACCGACCTGAAGTGTACCTGATGATAGCTGAGCAGACGCACCATGTACCGAGATAATCCCACCGGCATTGGAACTTTGCTGGTCAACGGGAAAATCCCGCGCTTCAACAGGCACTATTGTCAGCAAAATCAAACTATAGACAGCAAAAAGAAAATTCTTTTTCATATTACCTGCAAAATATTCAGCCCTTAAGAACAACAGACAATTCTGTCGTTATGGACGCTGCTTTATTACGGCATTATTTGACAATGAAGATCGAAACCTGTTAGCTGCAATAAACCGGTAAACACGCTCAAACATCCCGGCCATAAAGGGCGAATACTCATAAACATACAGCAAGAAATTATTTCTTCCGCTTAATGACAAAGCCTTTATCACCGCGTGCGCACCTGAAAAAACCTTGCCATTGACCATAACCAACTGAATAGCATCCTGGCACTGTTTTTCTAAAATTTGAGGAAATTCCCCAAGTGTCGCTTGATATGGTTTAAAAATTAAACGTCCGCAGGTTGCGCTCCGCAACTTTTCAACCCAGTGACAACATAAGGCGCAGTCGCCGTCATATAGCACAACAGAAAGATCTTTCATACGTCTCCATATTTCGCAACGAAAATAAGCGCATCATCAAACAATGCGTACATCTAACCAATATCTTTTGCCGGTCCTCGCTCTTTGAAACACATGATTCTTCAAATTTACAGGTTTCAACATAGCGGGGGGACAACAATATAACCTTGCGGAATCAGAACATAATAGACCCCGGCGGAAAGATAGTACGTTGTCCCGTTTAAAACAAGAACACTGGACCCGTAAGGAAGACTGGCAACAAGTGCGCCAATAGGCGGGTATGATACCCCCGATAGCACAGGGCAATTTTGTACCTGCTGCGCAGGATACGAATAATTAGGTAGAGGATAGTCCCTGTTGGAGAAAAAATAGCCTTCATGGTAATGGGCGTATGGCCTGGCGTTGTATCGTTGCTGTTCAAGTCGCCAATGGCCCCTGTACCCGAATCCGTCTGTTCTTGTAACGAAAACCATTGAACTTTCCGCATTACGTCCATGCCCCTCTTTTGCGAATACATGCTCAGGGATCAAAAAACAGTTCAGAACCACAAAAATAAGAGTAAAAAATATATTTTTCATATCGCGCCTCTCAGGGATAAAAACGTGATTCCTCGTTCATATCATTTTTGTCGAATTCGGTGGCCAAAAATGACACTTTAGCATCGAAATAACCAAATACCCGCATCGTGTGAAGTAAGGTATTTTCACCAACATAGACTAAAAAGGGTTCCATGAAAGGCAAATCATGAAAACAGAAGAACAACATGACGCAAACGTTGCCGATAAAATGATTAGACCTGTCAACTCAGCGGGTCTAGTGTGTGGTGCCATTATTATTCTGATGTCTCATGGTTGTTCTATTGGGCCCGATTATCATCGACCGCCAGTAACCCTAATGCCGAACTGGCTGGAAGCTTCTAATACAAAATTTACCGCTAAAACAACCCCTTATTACCAATGGTGGCAGGCTTTCAATGATCCAGTCCTAAACAATTTGATCGAAACCGCTTATCATCAAAATCTAACTATTCAGATTGCGGGCGCGAGAGTACTCGAAGCGAGAGCCCAGCTGGGCATTGCATCTGCTTCATTTTTTCCCCAACCCCAGGTCAATGGATCAGTGCAATATGACAAAACAAGCCACGCAGGAACTGGCAGCAGTCCTGGATCGACGTATAGCGAATCACAGCTCAGTCTTGCGGCCGGCTGGGAACTAGACTTCTGGGGAAAATTTAAACGCGAATTCCAATCCGCGCGGAGCATATGGTTAAGTTCTCTGGCTGATTATGACAATGCTTTGGTGAGCCTTACGGCGGGTGTAGCGGATTCATATATAAGCCTGAGAACAACAGAGAAACGTCTCGAGATAGCACAACAGAACGTAGCAATCCAAAAAGCAAGTCTTCAAATTGCCCAGGCCCGCCTTGATCACGGCACCGTGACATCCCTTGACGTTGCACAGGCGCAAACAGTACTGAATGACACCCTGGCAACCATCCCATTGTTGGAAACCCTCTTGCGACAAGAAAAGAACAGTCTCTCTCTTTATCTTGGTCTGGCCCCCTCCGACCTTACAAACATTTTGAAGGGCCCCTCACAGATTCCTGCATCTCCGGGAAATGTCGTCATTGGGATCCCGGCAGATCTGCTTCGCCGCCGCCCCGATATTCGCAGCGCCGAATATCAGGCCATGGCCCAAAGCGCTCAAATTGGGATCGCTAAGTCAGATCTGTTCCCGGCTTTTTCGTTGAACGGCGCTTTTGGCTTACTCGCGACAAATTCAGGAACATCAAAACTCAACGAAACTTTTCAATGGCGTAATCGGACAGTCCAGCTCGGTCCATCATTTCAATGGAATATTCTTAATTTTGAGCGCATCAAAAATAATATGCGCGCCCAGGACGCCAAAT
>PEAR01000151.1 GCA_002753745.1 Candidatus Omnitrophota bacterium
GGCACGACGATCAGTCCATTAAAGCCAGCTTTCCGGCACAACAGTCTTTGCGGGAATCGAAAAATGAACACTTTAGTAAAATCTTTAGCCCAGAACAAATGAAGCAGAGGCTGGATATTGAGAACAAACAATTAATCACGCCTTTGATTGAAGCGGGTGTTGTAGCCAAGGAAGGGCATACTCGTTCGGCGAGGTATCGAATCGTTTAATAATGGTTGTTATGATAAGTTGCGTCTACTTATAGCAGCTTATACGCGGTTATAGAATGTTCTGCCTATAAGTGGCCGCAACTCATTCTTGCTGTTAGTGCTGTTAGTGCGGGTTGACAAACATACGCCAATGGCGTATACTTGTGAGTGAAGAAAGGATCCTGTGGAGATAATCGAAGCGCCAATATTTACAAAACGGATCACAGACATCCTTTCTGACGATGAATACAGGGAGCTTCAGTGGACTTTGATCGCCAATCCTCTGGCAGGAGCGGTCATTCCAGGAGGCCATGGGTTAAGGAAACTGCGCTGGGGAGTTGAGGGCAGTGGCAAGAGCGGAGGGTTGCGGGTAATTTACTACTCGTTGTTAAAGGATGAGAAAATTTATCTGATCTTTCCGTACAAGAAGACTGAACAGGAAGATCTGTCAAAGGTGCAGTTAAAAATGTTAGCTGATTACGTGAAAGAAGGTGTGTTATGAAAGATAAGGATTTCAAAGACCTATTAACGGGCATTGACCAGGCCAGGGCCATTCATCGCGGTACGCTAAAGCCCAGTAGAGTTTTTAAATTTAGCCCTATTGTTGTGAAGAAGATCCGAGAGAAGCTTCATAAATCACAAACTGAGTTTGCCCATATGATTGGGGTTAGTGTTGATACATTACAAAATTGGGAACAGGGGAGACGTCGTCCGGAGGGACCTGCGTTAGCCTTGCTTCGTATAGCTGATGTTAGTCCTAAGGCTGTAATGGAAGCGCTGCATGTCTGATCCCGCCATGATGGATCCCATTCTCTTTCGTATTATGGCCATTCTTGATCGGTATGGTCATGAAAAACTCCTGTTTAAGATTATTAAAGAAAAACAAAGCTACGTTATTGGGCATGAACGTGAGGTGCCTTACTTCGACGGCAGAGAAGGCCATCGCAAGGTGTTTGAACACGCTTGCAAGGTGACTTTCATTAGGAGTACTGGCGAATGGAAGCTATATTGGATGCGGGCGTCGGGTAAATGGAATTTATTTGAAGTTTATGACTCGCTTGATATGGCTATGAAAGAAGTGAAAGAAGACAAGAATGGCTGTTTCTGGGGATAAGCAGCGGTTGTTATGATAAGTTGACTTTATTGTTTAGTTAGGTTATCCTTACTGTAAGGAAGTAAGGATTACTCTACACAGGAGATTGTTTTATGAATATCATTGAAACGGCTAAAGTCACAACAAAGGGTCAGGTGACCATTCCTAACCGGATCCGCAAGCTTTTGCATCTAGAAGAAGGCTCTTCGATCGCTTTTGGTGTTACCAAAGAGGGCGTGATGCTGATGCCGTGTGAGGTGACAGTTAAATCGCCGTACACATCTAAGGAATGGCATGAGATCGAGAAATTGGCGGCGAATAAGGGGAAGACATTCTCTGGGGCTGACGCAGCTAAAAAACACCTTTCCAGCCTATGAGATTTGAATTTAAGCCATCTTTTGATCGCTCGATCAAACAGTTGACCTTGAATGACAAGGCCGATGTCAAGGTGGCTGCCAGTCAGCTTATCGAAGTTCTATCCAAAGACAGAGAGATATACCAGGGTTTAGGCTTAAAGCGCCTCAAAGGGGACTTCTGGGAAGTTCGTCAGGGGTTAAAGGTCAGGATCCTTTTTCGTTGGGATGGGGATCTGATTGAGTTTGTGCTTGCTGGGAACCATGACGATGTTAAGAGATTTTTGAAGCAAAACTGAACAGGAATTATGATACGGCGGGAATAATGGGGGAGTGATCAATATGGTTGGAGCACATTTTGATGTCGCGCAGATTTGTTAACGAGGGCACGCAATTACTGATAAGCTAAAAGAATGCCCTGAAAAAGCCGAAAAGTTCTGTAGAAAGTGTGGCGCAGAAACAAGGCACCTGGAATCCCTTTTGTCTTAATGTATTGTGTCAGTATTGAATCAGGTGTCGAACCTGATTTGCTTGTTTGGGTATCTGTCTTTATTGAGGCTGCGGAGGATTTGTCGGTCTTTAAAAGGCGAACTAAGGAGCCGACTGTTTTTTACGAAATGTTATTAAGAAAACTTAAGAGGTCTAAAATATGAACGCGACAAGCATTACTCTGATCGTTACGTGCGCCTTTGGGTTGGAGGCTGTCGTCAAGCGCGAGCTTGAGGCCCTGGGGATTACGGATTACGCCACAGCTGATGGGCGGATTGAGTTTGCCGCCACCTTTGATGATATCCCACGGCTCAATATTTTCCTGCGGGCCTCGGACCGCGTGCTCCTTAAGATCGCGAAATTCCCGGCGGCTGATTTTGATCAATTGTTCGACGGCACAAGTGCGGTCCTTTGGGAGGAATGGATCCCGAAAGATGCTATGATCACGGTCACAGGCAAATGCGTGCGCTCCACACTTATGAGCGTCAGGGCCTGTCAATCCATTGTCAAAAGAGCGATCGTGAACCGTCTTCAAGAGAAATTCTTTGGCCGTCTCCCCGAGAAACGAAGCCAGCTTCGCCCTTTGGGCTCAGATCGAGATCGCGGTGACACGGCTCTTCCCGAAACGGGCCCCGAGTTCATCGTCGAGATCGCGATTACTAACAATGTGGCGACCCTTACGCTCGATGCAACGGGGCAGGGGCTTCACAAGCGGGGCTATCGGATGGATAAGGGGGAAGCGCCCATCAGAGAGACCATGGCCGCCGCACTTGTCCTTTTGAGCTTTTGGGACAAAGACCGGATCCTCATTGACCCGATGTGTGGGTCAGGGACCATTCTGATCGAAGCGGCCATGATCGGGCGCAACATCGCACCAGGCCTCAACCGTTCTTTTGCTGCCGAGGCCTGGGCTCAGATCGATAAAAAAGCCTGGGACGATGCCCGCAAAGCGGCTCGCGCGGCGATCCTTCCCGAGGGGAATCTCTTAATATTCGGCTCTGACATTGATCCCCAGCGTATTAAGGACGCCAAAGCCAATTCCCTGCGAGCCGGCGTTTCGAAGGACATCACCTTTGAACAGAAAGATATCAAGGATCTGTGGATCGACAAACAATACGGCGTCATGATCTCCAACCCGCCGTACGGCATGCATATCGGGAGTCCTAAGGAACTCACAGGGGTCTACATTGCGCTCAACAAGATGTTGAAGAATAAGACCGGCTGGTCCCTGTATTTTCTGACGCCTGACCAGCGGTTCCCGGATTATTTTAAGCGCGCCAAGCCGGACAAGGTGCGCAAGCTTTTCAATGCCACGATTGAAACCAACTATTACCAGTACTTTGGCGAGCGCCCGCCAAAGAAATGACTCGCGTGTCATCCCGATCCCGAGCCTGTCGATAGAAGAAGTAAACAGAGTAAAGATTCAGTCGAGGATTATGATAACTAGGTCGCATGAAACGCTGCACTTTGTCTACAAACGTAGGGGAAGAAAAGTTTGAGTCTATTTGAGTACGAAAGATAAACGATTCTGTTCTAATCCTTATGGTGGGGGAAAATTATGAAAAAGGTTGTTGTATGGTTATGTTTGTTGTCGCTTTCTGGTTGTGCAACTATTTCGAATAAGACCTCCATCGATGTAATTGAATATAAGTCGATCGAAGAAATGAATCTTAATGCCAGTTGTGAATCATTGGGTGGTATAGCTTCAGCGTATAACGTTTTTATGACTTCTCCTTGGGGGCGTCATCGTACAGCACATTCTCATTTGAAAGCTGCGGCAGCTGAAAAAGGTGCTAATGCCGCGATCATGACCTCGAATAATTGGGGTACTATTACCGATCAAGTACAAGGAGTAGCTTATAAATGTACATATGGACGGGCGTCTTCTTCTGCAATAACTGATAAGAAAGCAGATCTTTATGTCGAGTTAACAAAATTGGAAGAATTGCGAAAGAAGGGCATTCTTACAGATGAGGAGTTCCAGGTTCAAAAGAGGAAGTTGCTGGATAGACAGTAGTGGTCTTCCCTTTGGAAAGTAGCCACCGATAAGAATTGAACGATCGGATCAGTTCTTGTAATAGAAATTACAGAAACTGGCGGGAATTATTGGGGAGAGCGCCACTGCATGACATCTTGGCGTTAAATGGCTTTGAGGTCTTCAGGGGCCTGGATCTTCAGGGAACGAATGAATTCATGAAGGTCGGTACGAAGGGCGTCGCGGGTGTTAAAGGAAGTGGCGTTTAAAAGCCAGTCCTTGATCAAGGGACGCTCTAGGAGGGCTTTAAACGGGCTTTCTGGGGCTGTGTAGTAGGCATATTGGGCATCCTTTAGTAAGATTATATGCCGTAATCATCTATTTGTCCAACTTATCATAATATACATTATGATAAGCAAGTTGTTGCTATGATGTTGTTTATGTAATATAACACTTAGTAAAAAACGTAGTTCTTAGGCATTGATAACCACAAATCGAGCAATAAAACAATTCACACCAAGCTAACACCAAGTTGATACAAAGTTCATGCCTTTTGGTTAGAATGTTCAAAAAGGTAAAATATGACAACTTGTGCCATTTTTGATGATCCGCGGGTTTTGGCTGAAATTGATGCTTTTCAGGAAAGAGAGAGTTTCCGTCTTGGGTATCAGATCGGCGTTTGTCAGGCGGCGAGTGAATGGTATCGCAGGTGCTCAAAAGATTGGGTAAAGAGTCAGTCAGGTTATAAATACTGGCGGATTGATCTTATGAAAGAAGCGGATTCAGATTGTTGCAATTAATAAAATCTTCAACATTGGCCGGCTTGATGCCGGTTTTTTCGCACCCCAGTAACTTCCTATAATATATGCGATGGAGTAGTTCAAAACTGCACTTTTTGTATCAAAAAGAACGAATTAAACTGTTGTTATTCTGTTGGAATCTAAGAAGTTAAGTAAATCGCGTTCGAAGAAACGAACTGCTCCCGCCAACTTAACATAAGCAATTTTTCCATCTTCCATGTAGCGAGAAAGAGTAGATCTCGAAATACGGAGATATTGGCACGCTTCTTTGACATTTAAGATTGGGGATTTGACCGCTCTATTCATGTCAATAGTAAACCATGTCGTACCATGTTGTGTCAAATGTATTTTGTTATTTTTTTAACAGTTCTTTTGTAATAGTTTTTTTCGTCGAGAAACGACAATACGCTGTCGCCTGCAATTTTGTGGATCCACGGGATTTTGTTTAAATCGTTTTTAAAGCCCCTATAATTTTGAGCTACCCTTTGACCTGTTTCAACCGCCCGGACAGAAAAGAGCCCGTCAGGGATGAGCCGGACGGGCTTTTAGGAGGGGGTTGGGGTTGTTACTTTGCCGTGAATACGAGAAAGATCACCAGCGCGCCGACAAAAATCATTGCGCCGGGCGTCATGTCGAAGGTGATTTTAAAATCGCTGGGTATTAGTGAGCTGTTCATTTTAGCAACCTTTCGTCGGGTGT
>PEAR01000152.1 GCA_002753745.1 Candidatus Omnitrophota bacterium
GGCTGATCCCGGTGGTTTTTTTGACAGGCTTCGGCACCCTTGAGACCTGCCAGGATGCGGTTCGCGGCGGCGCGTTCGACTATATTCTCAAGCCCATCGAGGATAAGGAAAAGTTGTTGATCCCCCTGAAGCATGCTCTCGAGAAAGTGCGCCTCGAGCGGCAGAACGAAGAGCTCAAGCTTGACATTCTGCGCATGGCCGAGGAACATGAAAAGCTTCTTGAATCCATTTTAAATGATGCCCAGACCAAAGACCGCGTGGCCGACAAGATCAGCGCGATCGTGCAAAAATGGGACAGCCGCTAAAAAACCTTCCCCCTCCCGGGGAGGGGGAAGGTTTCTGATATAATGTCTGTTATGGAAAATAGTCCCGCCGCAACGCCGATGCTTCGGCAGTATTCTGAAGTCAAGTCCCGGCACCAGGATTGCATCCTTTTCTTCCGCCTGGGCGATTTCTACGAGATGTTTTATGACGATGCGCGGGATGCTTCGCGCATCCTTGAGCTGGTGCTGACCTCCCGCGGATCAGACGGTAAGGGTAAGGTTCCGATGTGCGGGGTGCCGTATCATTCGGCGGATAATTATATTGCGCGGCTGGTGCGCGCGGGGCGCAAGGTGGCGATTTGCGAGCAGATTGAGGACCCGGTCGCCGCGCAGGGCATCGTGCGCCGGGACGTGGTGCGGGTGATCACGGCCGGCACTTTTCTTGACGAAGGTGCGGAGGCGCGGTTTCTGGTGTGCCTGGCGCCGGGGCCCAAAGCGTTCGGGATCGCGTTTACGGACACCGCCACCGGTGCGGTCCAGGCCAATGAATTTGTCAGCGAGCATCAGCTGCTCGAAGTCCTCTCCAAGATCCCTGTCAATGAATGTGTTTTTCCTGATAATAAAGAGGCTGAGGTAAAAAAACTGCTGGCGCATCCGATGCTGCGGCTTAAGGCGCTCACGTTGACACCGTTCCACGGCTGGTCGTTCGAGCCCGAGCGCGGGCGGAAAGTTCTCCTGGAACATTTTGCGGTGCAGAGCCTGCGCGGGTTCGGCATTGAGCCGTTAACGCAGGCGCAGGCCGCTTCTGGCGCCCTGATCGAGTATTTGCGCGACATGAACAAGACGCCGCTGAAGCATCTTGACCGGATCGCGCTTTATAATGATACGGCTTATGTGTATATTTCTCCGTCGGCTCATTACGGACTGGAGCTGGAGAGCCTGCTTAAAACACTGGACCGTACCGTGACGCCGATGGGGCGGCGACTGATGCGCTCGTGGGTTTATCATCCCCTTAAAAGTGTGGCGCTGATCAATGCCCGGCTGGATGCGGTTGAATTCTTGAAGAATGACACGGCCTTGCGCGGTGAGCTGGGCGGGCGATTATTGAAAGACATGCCCGATGTTGAAAAAAGCCTGTCGCGATTGAGCTGCAGCTGTTCGACACCGAAAGACCTTCTGGTCGTTCGCCAGGCGCTGGCGCGGGCGCCGGAAATGGCGCGGGTTTTATCGGCGGCAGCTTCGGTGAATAATCTTTTTGAGCTGCGGGACATTCCTCATCTGCGTGAAAAGTTGAGCGCGGCTATTGATCCCGACATGCCGCTGGCCAAGAACGAGGGCAAGGTTATCCGCCGAGGGTTTAACGCCGGGCTCGATGAGTTGAAAAATTTGCAGGATAACGGCCTGGAGTGGCTGCAGGATTTTCAGGCGCGCGAAGTGCGGCGGTCGGGAATTAATTCGCTGAAGGTGGGTTTTAACAAGGTCTTCGGATATTATATTGAGATCACCAATGCCAATCTGGGGTCTGTGCCGGTGGATTATCAGCGCAAGCAGACCCTGACGAACGGCGAGCGTTTCGTGACGCCGGAGCTCAAGGAACATGAACATAGAATCCTGAGCGCCCAGGACAAGGTGCTGCGTTTGGAAGCAGAGATTGTCAGCGGTCTCACGCGCGATATCATGGAGGCCATGAGCGATGTGCACCGGTTTTGCCGCGAGGTGGCGGGGATCGATGTTTTATCGTCGATGGCGGTCGTGGCCCTGCAGACGGGATATACACGTCCGGTATTAAGCGAAGGCAGCGAACTGGTCATTGAGGCGGGGCGGCATCCGGTGGTGGAAGGGTCTCTGGCCGGGGAATTTATGCCGAACGATACGCGGCTCGGCGAGGATACGCGGCTGGTGGTGTTGACCGGACCGAACATGTCGGGCAAATCAACGTATATTCGCCAGAATGCCCTGCTGGTTGTGATGGCACAGATGGGCAGTTTTGTGCCGGCGGCAGCGGCGCGGGTGGGGATCGTGGACAAGATTTTTACGCGGATCGGCGCGCATGACGAGATCAGCAAAGGGCAGAGTACCTTCATGGTCGAGATGACCGAGGCGGCGGATATCGTTAATAACCTGACGCCCCGCAGTTTGATCATTCTTGATGAGATCGGGCGCGGCACGTCAACGTACGACGGGCTGGCGCTGGCGTGGGCTTTGGTTGAGCATCTGCATGAATGCCGGGCGCGGGTGTTCTTTGCGACGCATTTTCATGAATTGACGACACTGGCGGCTACATTGCCGGGCGTGAAGAATTATAATGTCCTGGTGCGCGAGTGGGAAGACCGCGTGATCTTCATGCACCAGATAACACCCGGGGCGGCGGATGACAGTTACGGTATTTATGTGGCCAAACTTGCCGGGATGCCGGGCCGGGTGGTGAGCCGGGCCAACAATATTCTGGTGGAGCTGGAGAGCCACGGGGCGGCGCCGGCCGAGGCAGGAGCGGTGTCCACAACGGTTGTTGAGGATCTGTTCAAGCCCGCCGTTGATCCTCTTCTTGAAGATTTGCGCCGGGATGTGCAATCTCTTGATATTGAGAATATCACGCCGATGCAGGCGCTGCAGAAGCTTAATGATCTGAAAAGGAAATATGCCTGAGGTAAGAGTTTTGCCAGCGGAGTTGATTGCCCGCATTGCGGCCGGAGAGGTGGTGGAGCGTCCGGCGTCGGTGGTCAAGGAGCTGATGGAGAACAGCCTGGATGCGGGCGCTTCATCGGTTGAGGTGAATTTGGCCTCGGGCGGAAAGACGCTTATCCAGGTAAAGGATAACGGCGGAGGAATCGCGCGGGCTGATATGGAGCGGCTTTTTGTCCGGCATGCCACCAGCAAGATCGCAAGCGCCGATGACCTTGACCATATCATGTCGCTGGGATTCCGCGGGGAGGCTTTGTATTCAGTGTCGTCGGTGTCTGAACTGACCATGAAAAGCCGGCTGGCAGGCGCTATGGACGCCTGGGAGATCAACGTGCGCGGCGGTGTGCGGCAAGCCGTGGCACCGGCGGCTATGCCGTCGCAGGGCACGGATATCCGGGTAGAGGAGCTTTTCCTGAATACCCCGGCCCGTAAAAAATTTTTAAAGTCCGACACCTCCGAGCTCGACCAGGCGGTTCATGTGTTCTTGCCGTATGCGCTGTTGTTCCCCGAGAAGAAATTTACGCTGACCCATAATAACCGTACGGTTTATGATTTGCCGGCGGCAGCAGATGGGGCCGAGCGTGCGGCGCGCGCGCTTGCGCTGGATGCGCGGCATATCGTTGCGCTCGATGAGGGAGGCAGGGACGGTTTGCGCGTCAGGGGCTGGCTGGGGGACATCAATATCCAGCGAGCTCGGCGGGATTTGCAGTATATTTTTGTTAATGGCCGGCCGGTCCAGGCCAAGGGCCTGTTGTTTCATATGAACGATGTTTACCGCCTGGTCATGCCGGAAGGCGCGCATCCGTTCTTTATTTTATCTGTCGATATTCCACCGTCGGATGTGGATGTTAATATCCATCCGGCCAAGCGTGAGGTGCGGATCAAGGACGAAGCGGTGCTTGGCAGTCTGATTCGCCGCTCGGTCGAGCAGGCCTTGATGACCAAAGGTTCGGCGAAAGAAGTACGGGCGGAGATTTTTACCTTTGAGCCGGGTGTGATGCCGGGCGATGAACGCAGGGAACCGTCGAATCCGGGTGGCGTTCCCTCGGGCAAGATTGTTTTCGGGCCTGGTCAGCGAAGCAGCGTGCCGTCTTTTGAGCCGCGCTCCGAGCGCCCTGCGATGGCGCGGCCCGGGTCGGACCTGTTTGAGGCGCCGGCGGCGCTGGTTAAGGAGAATGATTTTGCCGCGTTTACCGGCGCGATCGCCGAACGGCGCGACGATCAGCTCAGGGACCGCTTGTCGCGCGCGCGGCTGATCGGCACGTTTGCCAGTAAGTATCATTTATTTGAAGAGGGCGGCAGTCTTTTTGCCGTCGATCAGCATGCGGCCCAGGAACGTATTTTGTTCGAAGTTTTTGCCGGTCAGATGACAGCCGGCACAATGGACGTGGAGCGGCTTCTGGTGCCGATGGTGGTGAGGTTGTCCCCGCGTGAGTTGCTGGCCTGGGAAGTCATCAAGCCCGAGCTCGACACACTGGGATTTGAGTCTACGCTGATGGGGGAAGGGGCCGTGGCTCTGCAGTCCTATCCCCGGCTGATCACAGCGCCGGAAGCGGCGTTCCGGGCGCTATTGTCGGATGAGGTTAAGTCGTTCACCGGCAAGGACCTGTTGGCCCGGCGCGCCTGCCGAGCTTCGGTGATGGCGGGCGAGCGGATGCATGGCGATGAAGCCCGCGAGCAACTCAAACGCCTGCTGGCCTGCGCTGACCCGTTCACCTGCCCTCACGGCCGTCCGGTCTTTATCGAACTCAAGGAGTCATTTCTCGACCGGCAGTTTCTGCGTATATAACGTATTTAAAAGATTGACAGTCCCGCCGTCTTTAATAAGAATAGGCATAATGAAAAAGATTATATTTCAAATGATGTTTGGATGTGTCCTGTTGATCGGCGTTGGTCGGGGCGTTTATGCGGCTGAGGCCGGGGAACCGGGGGTCAGGATCATTAAATTAAGTTTTGCTCATGTTTATGACGTGGCCACTGTTTTGACCGCCATGAAGGGGCCCGATGGTAAAGTGATCGCCAATGAAGAAGGCAAAAGCGTCGTGCTGATGGATACGCCGGATAAGGTCCGGGCGATGGAAGCGGTGATCCGCCAGATGGATGTGCAGACGGTCACGGCGGTCATCCCGCTTAAATTCAGCCGCGCGAATGAAGTGCTCGACAGTGTCCGGGCTTTACTGACCCAGAGCGTGGGCGTTATTGCGGCGGATATGGCTGCGAATACCATCACGGTTACGGATACGCCGGTGACGGTGGAGCGGGTACGTCGGGCGGTCGAGGCGCTGGATCCCCGCGGGCGCAAGATCGTTCTCGAGGCCAAGCTGGTGCATGTGGTGTTGGATGATGAACATCTTGACGGGGTGGACTGGTCGGGGATCGTGGCCGACCATCAGAATTTTCGTCTCGAGGGTCAATACCGGTTTTTGGGCGGCAAGGGCAAGGGAGAGGCGTTAAGTCTGGGGACCATTGAAAGTCCGGATTTTGTGCCTTTGATCGAGGCACTGGACACGGTTGGGATTGTTAAGGAATATCCGGTGTCGGATGTGCCGGTGATGTCGGATACCGATGTGCGGATGGTGGTGCGTTTGGACGAGCCGGACGTTTCGATGCAGGCTTTAACGCCGGGCGTTCTG
>PEAR01000153.1 GCA_002753745.1 Candidatus Omnitrophota bacterium
GGGCAGGAAGCGGTGGCGGTCGGCGTTGGTGCTGCTTTGGAAAAAGGCGATGTGGTAAATCCTTATCATCGTTCCCACGGCTGGTATCTCGCCAGGGGCGGCAACCTTCAGGCCATGATGGCGGAATTGATGGGCAAAAAGACGGGCTGTTGCGGCGGCTGGGGCGGTTCCATGCACCTGGTGGATGTTGAGGCGGGGGTGATGGGCTCTTCGTCGATCCTGGCCGGCACCATTCCGCACGCGGTTGGCTGTGCGCTGGCATTTTCGATCAAGGAGTTACCGCAGGTGGCGATCGCGCCCTGCGGGGACGCGGCGATTGAAGAAGGGGTTTTTCATGAGAGCATGAACTGGGCGGCGTTAAAGAAACTGCCGGTTGTTTTTATTTGCGAAAATAATTTGTATTCGACATCAACGCCGCTGGGCGACCGCCAGCCTCCCGTTGAGATCTATCGCCGCGCGGCATCCTACGGGATGCCGGGCCGGCGTTGCGACGGCAACGATGTTACGGAAGTGTACGCGCAGGCGTCAGAGGCGGTCGCGCGCGCGCGCCGTGGTGACGGCCCGACGTTTCTTGAATTGATGACGTATCGCTGGAGGGAACACGTTGGTCCGAATGTCGACTGGGACCTTGGGTACCGCAGTAAAGAAGAAGGCGAAAGCTGGATGGCGCGTTGTCCGATTAAAAGACTGGCAAAAGAATTCGCCGCGGCCGATGTCGAGGCCTGGACCCGGGCGATCGACCAGGAAATCGACCACGCGCTGGCGTTTGCCCGCGCATCCGTGTTCCCGGGCAGGGAGGCCGTTGCTTTATGAAATATTTTGAAGCTATCCGTGAAGCCCAGGCGTTGATGATGCGTAAGGATCCGGGGGTTTTTATTTGCGGGCTGGGGGTGCCTGATCCCAAGGGGGTTTTCGGGTCAACGCTGGGTTTGAAAGAGGAATTCGGTGCTAAACGCGTTTTTGACACGCCGGCGTCAGAGAACGGGACGCTCGGGTTGTTGCTGGGGGCGTCTCTTCAGGGGATGCGCCCGATCATGCTTAATCAGCGGGTTGATTTTTTTCTGCTGGCGCTTGACCAGCTGATCAATCATGCGGCGAAGTGGAAATATATGTTCGGCGGCAGCCAGGAAATGTCGGTCCTGGTGCGCCTGATTGTGGGCAAGGGCTGGGGGCAGGGGCCGCAGCATTCGCAGAGTATGCACGGGCTTTTTGCCCATATTCCCGGGTTGAAAGTAGCGGCTCCGGCGACACCGGCTGACATCAAGGGCCTGATGATCTCAGCGCTTGAGGATGGCGGCCCGACCGTGATGATTGAGCACCGTCGTCTTTATGATGAGGCCGGGGATGTCCCTGCCGGCATTTATCGGACGCCGTTTGGTAAAGCGCGCCTGGTGACCGAGGGGCGCGATGTGACGATCGTGGCGTCATCGCAGATGGTCATTGAGTCGGTCAAGGCGGTCAAGGCTTTGGCAGATGCAGGTATATCCGCAGAACTAATTGATTTGAGGAGTCTGCGGCCTTTGGATACGGCGACGGTGGCTGCTTCGGTGGGTAAAACGGGCCGATTGGTAGTGGTCGACGGGGACTGGGGTCCCTGCGGCGTGTCCGGGGAATTGATTGCGGCGGTGGCCGAGAAAGATCCATCGGTTTTCAAGAGCGCGCCGGTGCGGGTTGTTTGGCCGGATATGCCCTGCCCGACCAGCGTTGCGGCCGAGGAGATGTTTTATCCCGCGGCCAGGGAGATCGTGGCGGCGGCATTGCGGACGCTGGGAAAAGATTCTTCTGTGATCAATGTGCAGGCGGGCAAGCCGGCGCTGTTTACCGGGCCTTTTTGATGAAGGGGCCGTTGTTTCGGGATGTGTAACGGATGATGTGTATCCCGGCGGCATGGCCGACGGATGCTCGATAAAAGGAGACGTATGGGAACATTGATTTTAGACGGGCATAAACTGGCGTGGCATCAGGAGCGGGTGAAGGCGTGGCTCAAGGGCGAGCGGGTGGCTCCGATCACGATCGATTGTTCCTTGACCCGCCGGTGCACATATCATTGTGAATATTGTTACGGCCAGCTGCAGGCGAACGACGAGAAGCGGATGACGCGGGAAGTGATCCTGCGGTTTTTGGATGATGCCGCCGGGATCGGCGTTAAGGCGATCAGTTTCGTGAGCGATGGGGAAAGTACCTGTTCTCCTTATCTTTACGACGCCATTACGCATGGGTATGGCAAAGGCCTTGACATGGCGCTTGGCACCAACGGGTTTTTGTTAAAAAGGGACAAGCTTTCCGAGATCCTGCCGTGCCTGACCTATTTAAGGTTCAACATTTCCGCCGGCACGCGGGACGCTTATGCCAAGGTCATGGGGTGTGATGTGACCTGTTATGACCAGGTCATGGGCACGATTCGTGCCTGTGTCGACTTAAAGAAGAAGAACGGCTGGCCGGTAACGATCGGGCTGCAAATGGTCCTGCTGCCCAAGTATGCCGACCAGATCATCCCGCTGGCCAGATTAGGCTCTGAACTTGGCGTGGATTACCTGGTGATCAAGCATTGCAGCGACGATGAGAATGGGGCCCTGGGTGTCGACTATGCGGCGTATCACCAGCTTTCTGAGGTCATTAAAGAGGCAGAAGCGCTGTCGCGGCCTGATTATCAGGTTTCGGCGAAATGGTCGAAGATTTTGAGCGACGGGAAGAGAAGCTATTCTCAATGTTATGGGCCGCCATTTATTTTACAGATCTCGGGGTCTGGTTTGGTGGCGCCATGCGGATTTCTTTTTAATGATAAATATAATCAGTACCATATCGGGAATATTGTCGATACGTCATTTAAAGAAATTTGGCAAAGTGACCGGTACTGGCAGGTGATGGATCTGATCACCTCAAAGAAGTTCGACGCAAAGACGATGTGCGGGACATTGTGTCTTCAGCATAAAGTTAATGAATGCCTGGCCGGGTTGAAGGCGGGAGGCAAATTTCCGGAGCCTGGAGAAAAGGCGCCGCAGCATATTAATTTCATTTGATGGTTGTATCATTAGAGCAAGTGCCAGGAGAAGACGCGTGGTTGGATTATTGAAGCGAATGGCTGTCCTTTTTCAGAAAGAAGACCGGCTGAATTTCATTCTTCTTTTTATCGGGATCCTGTTGAATTCCGGGATGGAAGTCCTTGGCATCGGGCTTATTGTGCCTTTTATTTCGCTTTTGGCACATCCGGAAATGCTGGAAACAAATCATCATTTAAACCGGGTGTATCATTTCTTCCCGTTTCATTCTTTCCTGGATTTTATGATTGTCCTGGCGGTATTTATTGTGGTTGTCTTCGTGGTTAAGAACGTGATCGTGATGGTGATGACCTTTTTTCAGACAAAATTTATTTTTGGCAAAAGGGCGGTTTTGGCGACGAGACTTTTTCGGGCCTATATGTTGAGTCCATACAGCTTTCATTTGAAAAGGAACCTGGGGCAGTTTCAGCAGAAGATCGGAGCTGTTGACGGGGTGATGCTTAACGGTGTTTTGAATATCATTTATATGCTTACCGAAGGCCTGTTGGTGCTTTGCTTGCTGGCGGTCCTTTTCAGGACCAATTTTATGATGACCCTGGCGGCGATGACGGTGCTGGCCGGGGGACTGCTGATGTATTTTTATTTTCTCCAGGATCGGATTCAGAGTTGGGGAGAAAAAAACAATCTTCACAACGCCCTGTATTGGCAACAGTTAAATCAGGGGCTGGGCAGCATTAAGGAGTCAAAGTTACTGGGCAAGGAGATGTTCTTCGTTGACCGGTTTTATCATCATATGACACAGATGACGCGTCAGCAGTGTAAAAGCGATGTGGTGGCCAAGAGTCCGAAACTATTCATTGAAGTTATTGTGGTCGGTTTGGTGATGTCGGCGATGGCTATTTGTCTGCTGGCGGGGCAGGCGCCGGGCAGTATTTTTGTGACGATCTCGCTGTTTGCCATTGTTTCCGTCCGGTTGATGCCGAGCTTGAATAAGATCAGCGGTTCCTGGGCGTCGTTCAAGTTCTTTTTGCCGAGCTTCGAAGCGATTTATGATGATCTCGTGGCTTGCGAGAAGATCGAGGGTCAACTTCGGGCACGGACGACCGGAGCCCCGTTGAGTCTCACTAAAGAAATCAGGCTGGAGGATGTGTCATTTAGTTATGAGAACGCGCCGGGGCTTGCGTTGGATCATGTTTCACTGACCATTCCCAGGAACGGCCTGGTGGGGTTCATCGGCCCTTCCGGCGCGGGGAAAACGACAGTGGTAGATATGATCCTCGGGCTTTTAGACCCTTCCGGGGGAAAGATCCTGGTCGACGGGGTCGATATCCATACGCATTTAAGGTCATGGCAGACAGTGATCGGCTATATCCCGCAAACGATCTATTTATGCGATGACACGATTCGGAACAATGTCGCTTTTGGTCTTGCTGCGGCCGAGATTAGCGATGAGCAGGTCTGGCGTTCATTGCGCCTGGCTCAGCTGGATGAATTCGTGCGCTCTTTGCCCGAGGGTCTGAATACGACAGTAGGTGAACGCGGGGTGCGCCTTTCCGGCGGACAGCGGCAGCGTTTAGGGATCGCCCGGACGCTGTATCACGATCCGCAAGTGCTGGTGATGGACGAAGCAACCGCCGCGCTGGACAATGAAACGGAGCGTTCATTCATGGAAGCCCTCCTGGGCCTGTCGGGTGAGCGGACCATCATTATTATCGCGCACCGGCTGACGACGGTACAGCAGTGTGACAAGATATTCTTTTTGAAGGATGGACGTCTGGTCAGCGAAGGGAGATTTGAAGAATTGTCGGTGTCGTGCCCGGAGTTTCGCAAGATGGTCGGACGGGAGAAATTCTAAAGATTTGGTTACGGCGATAGGGGCGATGGAGAGGTAGTCATGGGTCGGAACGTCATGCTGTGGGAGGCTCTGTTTAACAGGAAGAAGTATTTTTGCCTTGCGCCGTACGAGAAGTCGCTAGGCAACGCTGCTGAAGAGATCTTTTTGGGGCTGATGGTGGCGAAGATGACCAACAGGCAGCTGGTCATTATTTCACGGAAACCGGGATTCTTTCGCAGGGTCATCGCAAGGTTCAGGAAATACCGGTTTACGAACGCGGAAATGTTCGACCTGGATTGTCCCGGAGTGGTGCTCTCAAGACGCGATATCGTCGGGTATGGATTCTTTTCTGTTTTCCTGGATCATCTGTATATCTTTTTTCTGGTGATCAAGGTTATTGTTTATAAAGTTACCCGGTTCGATCTGTTTTACAATAAAATGTTCAGCCCGGTGTCTGTTTTTGAGATGCCGGCGTTTGGGCAAATTGAGGTTTATAATCCCGCGCGGCAGAAAGATTTCTCGTGGGCGGCCGATCAGTCCTATGGCTGGGAGAAGTACATGGCCGAGCAATACCCTCTGCAGCTTTCAGAACAGAAGAACAAGCTGGCCGCAGAGCTGCGGGTCCAGATGGGGCTTCCAGCGGACGCACCTTTTGTTTGCCTGCATGTCCGGGATGGCGGGTTTCATGCCGAGGCGGGCAGCTTTGGGGCGTTTCGTAATTCCGATATTGCTCTGTGCGAGC
>PEAR01000154.1 GCA_002753745.1 Candidatus Omnitrophota bacterium
GCCGACCGGTACGGCCGAGGCTGATGTCCCGGCAATGATGGCAGGTGTGTAAGGCTCGGGGACTGTTGCAAAACGCCCATCTGCGGCGTTATTGGCTCGTTCGCTTGTGCGGCGTACCGGCGCGTACGCCTCCGCGCTCACTCGCCAATGCCTTGCATCCGGGCATTTTGCAACAGTCCCGATTGGGGGGGTGTTTTAATTTTTTTCTTCTTTTCGTGAAGGGTGTCCGGTGGTATGCTGTCTTACATATATGAAACTGGATAATATTTTAAATGAATCACGGGCGTGGCGTCGCGTCGAAGTTGACCTCGCGGCTGAAGGCGATGTTCTTTCTTCACCGGGGAAGGTTTTTACGGGCAGGGTCGTGAATATTCATCCTGATGGCGCGTGTTTTACAGCTTCCACGGAGCTCAAGGCGGGAGATGTCCTGAGCTTGAGGATCGAACTGCCTGTTATGGGTAAGCTGGAGGTGCGGATCAAGGTCGTCTGGGCCGAATACTTCAAGGCTGCCGCCAGTTATCGCGTCGGAGGAAAATTCGAAGGCATTGATGGGCAGGAGAAGGATAAATTTCTTCGTTACTATCATTTAAAAATAATGTCTTCTTTGGGAGGGTAGAAATTGTGGCCGATTTAAAAAAGATCCTGATCGTTGACGATGACCATGAGATGGCAAACGCACTGCGCTGTGTGTTGATGAACCAGAAGAAGTACACGGTGGAGGTTTGTTATGACGGCCCCGCCGCCGAACAGAAAGTCAGGGAGTTTCATCCCGATCTGATCCTGCTGGACCTTAAAATGCCCGGGATGGACGGCTATGAAGTGTGCGTGCGGTTGCGTCAGGATCCGGCAACCAAAGACCTCAAAATCATTGTGGTTTCCGGGGCGCTTGACATGGATAGCGTGGAACGTTTTATGAAAGCCGGTGCTAATGATTACCTGACCAAGCCTTTTCGTAATGAATTCCTGATCCTCAAGGTTGAACGTCTGCTTGAATAGCGTTTTTTGATCGCACGACATTTCAGGTTAAAGTTTTTTTAATCGAGTGTTTTTTTGGAGAGGCATATGTCAAAAGTTTTTCAGAAGGCCGATGGCTGGGTCAAGCTGCCGGTGAACGTGGCTGTTTATCCGCTGCAATCCATTCATTCTGCCGGGTATGTTTATATGGACCGGGCGTATGTGCGCCTGGATGAAGGGAAAAAGGGGATAGTGGACGTGTGGCTGGCCCCGAAGGTCAAGGGGAAGGAAAATGATCTCGATCAGCTCGCGCTGGATTTTTCCCAGGAATTGCTGAATTATGCACATTATTTTTCAAGTCTTAAAACAAATGCGGAAGGGTTAAAGTTGTTGCTGCAGCGCGCGCTTTTCTCGGCTTCTCCGGCGTTGGTCAAAGAAGCGGAAGACAAGGAGATCGAGGATCTTATTAAAGAGCTTGAAGCTGAAGAAGTTAAAACCGGCAAGTCTGCCGCCAAGAAGAGAAAGAAATGAGATTGTCGACGAAAGTTTCTGTTATTCTGACGGGTGTTGTGGTGGTATTTGGCGTAACCGGGATGCATCTGTCAGTATTTGCTAAAGATGTGGTGTTGATGCAATCGCCGCAGGAGATCACGGTCTCGCAGCGTCTGGATTGGGAGCGGGACGCGATCCGTCAGGGATTTAAATTTGATGTCGCCGGCATGAGAAAGATCAAGGCGCTGCCGGTTATTGTTCGGGGGTATTTTCAGGGCCCGCGCCAGTGCCAGCAGAGTGTCCGGGAAAAAGCGGGCCCTGCGCCGGCCTCCTGGACTCACCGGCATTATCAGGAAATTATTGATTGTAAGATCCTTTTTGAGGGCGCCGCCGGGGATCAGCTGGCAACCGACCTTTCGTATTTCCGTCTGGCCCGCACGGTCGGGGATAAAACGCATTGCCGCGCGATCAAAGACACGGACATCAGGGCTTTCTGCCAGGGCCCGTTCCCCACACCTTTACCGGAAAAGCCGTAACCGATCCTTATGAAAAACGAGAACGATGTTGTTATCCTTCCTTTTAACAGCGCGAAGATCAACGGTAAATATCTGGTCAGTAATGCGATGGGGTGCTGGGATGCGCTGACACCCGCTGAGTTTCGTCTGTTGAATGCGCTGCAGCTGAATCCGGCAACCGCCCTGGGTCGCCGTTTGCTGACGCGCGGGATCGCGGTCGACCAGAATAATATCCAGGATGTTATCGCCGGATACCGTTCCCTTAACGCCAATCTTTTTACCGATACATCCCTGCATATTGCCATTCTTACGAAACGGTGCAATCTGCGGTGTACGTATTGTCAGGCCGAAGGCGGCGCGTCGTCCCAGGATATGACGCTCGAGGTGGCCGGGCGGGTATTAAAATATCTTTTTGATGTTGCCAATCCTTCTGTGGTCCTTGAGTTTCAGGGCGGGGAGCCGGTCCTTAACTGGCCGGTTCTGGAGGCGCTGGTGCTTAACGCCCGCAAGATCAATACTCTGGGCAAGAAGCTGCAGATCGTTCTGGTCACCAATATGCTTCTGCTGGATGACACGAAAATGGCGTTTCTGGCTAAACATCAGGTGGATGTTTGTTCGTCGCTGGATGGGCCTAAGGATATCCATGATCGCCATCGGGTCGATCTAAAGGGGCAAGGGACGTACAGCGATGTGGTTGCCCGGATCAGGCGTTTTAAGGACAAATTCGGCCGGAAGGTGTCATTGCTGCCTACGATCACTAAATATTCACTGGCCCATCCGGAGCGGATCATCGATGAATATGTGGCGCTGGGCCAGGATGAGATCGCGCTGCGGCCGGCGAACTGCATGGGATCCGCGCGCTGTTCCTGGCCTGACCTGGGCGTGACACCGGAAGAATTCTGTGATTTTTATCAGCGGGGCCTGGAGCATATTATCAAGATCAACCGCCAGGGGCGTTATCTCAGCGAGCGCATCGCCAGGGTCATGCTGACCAAGGTGCTGGCTAAAAGGGATCCCGGCTATGTTGATATGATGAGTCCCTGCGGGGCAGGCCGCTCGACGATGGTGTACATGCCGGACGGCAGTGCGTATCCGTGTGATGAAGCGCGGATGCTGGGGGAGGAAATGTTTAAGCTGGGCAACATTGTTAATGAGGAATTTGATGCTATACTTAATAAGGAGAACCTGCTGAATTTGCTGCAGGCCTCCTGCGCGAACCTTTGGCATTACAGTTCTGTGTTCAGTCCGTGGATGGGCTATTGTCCGGTGGTAAATTATGCCGTGCAGAAGAACATCGTTCCTAAAGTCGCATGTTCGCCGATGCAAAAGATACAGGTATCTCAGTATGAACAGATTTTCAGCCGCCTGATCGAGGGCGGGGACCAAGTAACCATATTTAACCGCTGGACCGAGGGAAAGCCTGATGCCGCCACCAAAAAAAAGACCGCTTAAGAAAGCAGACGTCGTCAAAAGCCTTAAAGGGTTCGTGATGGATGAGGATGGTTTTGTCAGCAAGGAAACTATCCTGAAAGTTGGATTGGCCACGGTAGCCGGTATGGCGGCTCTGGGCGCGGCCACGAACGCGGGGGCGGCGGATCACGCAAGCCATACGAATAATGTCGGGGTTCCGCAGAATGAGGCGAGCGGGAACTGTTGTTATCAGCACACAAATACAGTCACGCATGCTTCTTATTAAGATGAGTTAAACGACACCCAAGAGGGCCGCATGAGAAGATTTCTGGTATTTTTACCGATCATGTTGATAGCGGTGATAGCTCCGGCGTTTGCCGCAAAGACCACACCGGCCGCTTGTCCGAATTACTCTAAAAATTTTGATCCTTCGCCGCCAACAATGCCGAATGCAAAAAGTTTGGTTATTTCGCCAGTTATCTCAACCAAACCAAATGTTGATTTGGTTGATCGGCTGGGCCTTGAAATGTATCTTTATGCGCTTGAGGATAATACCTGTGCGAACCATTACACCTTGTCGACTGAACTAGATACAAAGACAGAGTGTAACCTGCTGAATGATCTGCAGGCATTTGCCCCGAAGCTCGCACTGCCGACATTTACCGCGATGGTAAAGCAGTTGGATGATTTGTCCAATACAGTTAAGCTTGGTCAGGTAGCCGGCTTTTTTCGAGACAGGCCGCTGAATGATGATTTTTACTCCCGATTATCTGGTTATTTCAGCGGTTCGGGTGTTAACCAGCATTGCGTTAAGCTTGAAAAGATCGGTTCTTCTTGTGGAGCTTTAAAGCTGCCCGTACCGGCATCGACGATTTCGAGTTCATACACGACAGATGTGCAACAGTACATTGACGCCAATGCGAGTGCGCAATGTTTTAATTTTAAATGGAATCCTTCGTCTATAACATTTAAGCCTAATCCGGCGTGTGCAGCAAAAGCACCAACAGGCTTTCCTGTTAAAGATACGGCGGTTGACCCTTCGTTGATCACACAGACATGTGCGCAGCGTTTTCCCGCGGGAGCCAATCAGGATATTTGTCTGGAGGTCGATCAGGGTTTTACATCGGATTCACTGGAACGCCTGAAGAATTTGCCTGCAATGGGCTGTAGCAAGGCTTATCTTGTCAAGACGTTCGCGCTGATCAGAGGGTTTAAACAGGGAAAAAGTTCAGACGCCTGTGCTGCATATTTAAAGGATTATCAGACCAGCCAGTTCCATTCTTTTGATACCACTCCCTGGGGTTCAGATATGTACAGCACCTTATGGGGTTGTAAGATCCTGTTTAGCGCTAGTCCGTCGAATGAATTGACGGCGATCAAGGCGGATCTGGAGGCTTTAGCAGACATTTGGGCGGCATCAGAGGGATCAGGAACAACGGACTGTAATACTAAAATCACAGATCCTGATATTCAAACTCTTTGTGGTCTGGGTGACACCTTCTCTCCGTTCATATCAGGGCCTTGATGTGCAGCAGAACGATACGACGGGGCTGTATTTTACCCATTATGAATGTTACGGCCATACATCCCGTGCGGCGGCATTAGCCGGGATATTTAAAAAGAAGTTCCCTCACCGGAACTTCTTTTTTATTCAGGCCGGCCAGCCTCAACCGGTGGCAGCCCTGGATCATTGGGGAACGGTTCATGCCTTAAGCCGGCCGTTTAACAGCCGGGCCAATTTCAGACACCCGGTAACCGTTGACCCTTTTTCCTCCGCCCTCCGCGCGCGGGAATCCTTAAAGATCATCGAACAGGAAAAGCCCGGTATTTTCATTACCGAGTATTTTCCCTTGGGGCGCGGGGAATGCCGCGCCGAGCTCCTGCCGGTGTTGAGGGCATTAGTCAGGCAGAATGTGCCGTTGGTCTCCATCGCGGGGTATCCCTTGTTGACCGGCCTGAAAGGCCGCTGGCTCGACCTTGTTTTAAAGATGTACCAGCGTGTTCTGGTTTTATGCCCCGCGATCGAGATGGACTACATCGCCGGCGGTTATCCCGCCGGGTCTGCCCGGCGTGCCTATCGTGAATTTTTTACAAGGTATCAGGAGAAGATTGTTTTTACCGGGTATCTCGTGCCGGAGGCGCCGGTTATTATGCCATCGACGGGCAAAGCGA
>PEAR01000015.1 GCA_002753745.1 Candidatus Omnitrophota bacterium
ACAGGGACCGGCAGCATAGAACAGGCCGCTAACGTATCAAATGAACATTGTCCTTTTTCGAGAATCCCCATTACTTTGGTTTCATCCGGCGTAAGATCTACCGGACTTTTGACTTTCTTTACCGGAAAAAGCTCGGGCTGAATTTTTAAGACCGGGATATCCTCAAAGACATCCTCAACCGAAAGGGTCACCTTGGCACCGTGACGGATCAAATCCAGGGGGCCTTGCGATAAAGGAGAGTCAATGCGGCCCGGTACCGCATAAACTTCCCGGCCCTGCTCAAGCGCGAACGCCGCCGTGATCAGGGCGCCGCTACGGGCATTCGCCTCAACCACGATGACCCCGTGCGACAAAGCGCTGACGATCCGGTTACGCCGGGGAAAATGATACGGCAGCGGTTGTGTGCCAAATGGAAATTCCGAGATCAAACATCCCCGGCCTGGAACATTAGCATGCAGATCATGATTCTGATAAGGATACTTCACGTCCAAGCCGCAGCCCAGCGCCCCGAAGGTCCGCCCGCCCGCCTTAAGCGCGCCGCGATGCGCGGCGGCATCGATCCCCCGCGCCATTCCCGAAATTACAGCTGCACCCGCCTCAACAATACGCATGGCAAACTGTTCCGCGATCCCATGCCCGTAGGCCGTCGGCTGCCTGGCCCCGACAATCGCGATAGCCACATCGTCGATCGCAGGAAGATTCCCTTTGACATACAAAACGATCGGCGGGTCCGAAATCTCTCTGAGCCGTCCGGGATAATCTTCATCAGCGATCGTCACAATACGCGCCCCGCACGCCGCGGCCTTAGCCTCTTCTTTTTTTTGGAAATCCAGGACCGGAAAATGAAGAAGATTAATAACAGCTTTTTCACTGATCTCAAGGGAAGCGGCCGCCTCCGCCCGGGGCGTATTCACCAACCTCAACCAGAAATCTTCCTGCTGGCTTAATTTAAAGGCTGTACGTGGAGCAAGGCCAGAGACCGCATTAAGCGCGATCAGCGCCGCCCGCAGCGGAACGGGAGAGGATACCAAGGACATCATCGACCACCTTACCAATATTGTCCTCATTGGAATCAATGAGGAAATCGGCCTTGCGGTAGAAGGGGTCGCGTTCAGCCAGGAGTTGTTTGATCGTTGCCAGGGGGTCGGAAACGTTCAGGAGCGGCCTGTCCGTTGTTCCCCTGGTCCGCCGGAAGATAGCCTCCGGTGAAGCGTACAAATAAAAGCTGATGCCCGTTTTTTTAAGAGCATTGAAATTCACTTCATCGCGGGCCACGCCGCCGCCGCAATCAATAATTAAATTTTGTCGGCTGGCAAGATCAGCTACTACCTGACGTTCAAGCTGACGAAAATACGGTTCTCCCGACTGCGCGAAAATATCCGCAATCGAACGCTTTTCGCGTTGGACAATAAGTTCATCCGTCGAAACACGCTCGCGTTTCAACCGCACAGCCAGCTCACGCGACGTAAACGTCTTCCCGCAAGCCATGAAACCGATCAGGACAATATTCTTCGAGGCAATGATCATAGAGGAATTATACGCAATTTTGATGATTTGTCAAAACAACTCTTTTAACGGCCTCAAAACAAAATCGCGCTCGTTCATTCTTGGATGCGGGATAACCAGGTCCGGTTCATTTAAGGTAATGTTATCATAAAGTAGAATATCTATATCGATCGTGCGCGGGCCGTCCTTGACGGTCCTCACCCGACCAAGTAACACCTCGATGCGATGAATGACATTCAAAACTTCGCGAGGAGAAAGATCGGTTTCGGCTTTCGCAGCGGCATTAAGAAAAAGACCCTGCGGGGGTCCTCCCACAGGGTCAGTTTCGATCATTGATGAAACTTTCAGCACCTTGATACCGGACAGATTCAACCGTTCAACAGCATCATCAATATTCTTTCTGCGATCGCCAAGATTTGAACCGAGGCCAAGGAAGATAATGGGCAAGAAAACTCCCTTAAGTTTGAGATCCCTCGCCCTGCGGGCTTGGGATAACATCAGCGGCTAAAACCTTAGCCATCCGACCCACGGCCTCGTGGATACGTTCGACCGGCAGGGTCAATGACATCCGCACATAACCTTCCCCGCTCTTGCCAAAACCAACGCCGGGCGTCATTACGATATCGGCCTGGTCCAGAAATGCTTTGGCACAGGACATCGAATCCGGAAATTTGGCCGGGATCTTGGCCCACACGTAAAAAGCTGCTTTCGGCGGATCAATCTTCCAGCCGATAGAACGGCAACCGTTAATCAGGGCATCTCGACGTTCCTGATAACTGGCGCGCATATCTTCAATCTCTGCCGGGTCAAGCTTCAACGCTGCAATGCCGGCATGTTGAATGGCATTGAACACACCAGAATCAACATTCGATTTGACCTTCGCCAGCGCCGCAATTAACTGCGAATTGCCGCAGGCCCAGCCCAAACGCCAGCCGGTCATGAAATAGGTCTTGGAAAAGGAATGAAACTCGATCGCGATATCTTTGGCCCCCGGGATCTCAAGGATACTCGGCGGCTTGACCCCGTCGTAATAAACCTCGGAATACGCGAGATCAGAAACGATAATAATGTTTTTCTCCGTACAAACCTTTACCAGATCCGTATAAAACTGCTTGTTGGCCACCGCCGAAGTCGGGTTGTTCGGATAACAGACGATCATCGCCTTAACATTCTTTGCTTCCGCGATATCCGCAATCTTGGGCAAAAAGTCATTCGATGCCTTAAGCGGCAAGTACTGGATCTTTCCGCTGGCAAACGTCACCGCCGCCTGATAAGCCGGGTAAGCGGGATCGGTCAAAAGAACCTTATCACCCGGATTGATCACCGCCAGGGGGAAATGCGCCAACCCTTCCTTGGAACCGATCAAAGGATAGATCTCGCTCGCCGGATCCAGGTCTACGCCGAAACGGGCCTTGAACCATTTGGCGATATCAACGCGCAGCTGCGGCACACCGGCATCAAAGGGATAATGATGATTGCTGCCGTCCTCGATCGCTTTCTTCATCGCCTCAATGATCGGCTTATGCGTCGTCTGGTCGGGATCTCCCACGCCTAAATTAATAACGTCGCGCCCCTGGGCCATGGCTTGGCGCTTGGCCTTGTCGATCTCAAGAAATAAATACGGCGGAAGCTGTTTTAGTCTTTCAGAAACGTCAAACTGCATATATTGCCCCTTAAGAAATTTTTAATTTAGCCCCAGAACTTCCTGCATGTTGTACAAACCGTTGTCTTTATACGCTACAAATTTCGCCGCCACGATCGCGCCTTCAGCAAACATATCGCGGGTATTGGCATTATGAGAGATTTCGATCGTGTCCACCGGACTCTTGAACGTCACCTTGTGATACCCGATGACCTCTCCCTCGCGAATAGACTCAATCGGGACATTCTGCATCTGCCCGGCATTCTGAACGATCTCGCCCATCGTCTTGGCGGTACCCGACGGAGCATCCTTTTTATGGATATGATGGGTCTCGGTAATGGATACGGTATACCCCTTTAATGCCTCGGTCATTTTGCGCAACAAACCGAAAAGAACATTAACGCCCACCGACATATTGGACGACCGCACGATCCCCAGCTGTTTCGACGCTTCAATGACCGCGGCATCCTGTTCAGCCGTAAAACCCGTCGTGCCGATGACCATCCTGACCCGATGCCTCAAACAGGCCTGCAAATTCTGCATCATGGCCTGCGCCACGGTAAAATCAATGAGAACATCCGCGCCCTTGATCGCATTGATGTCCTTAGCGATCTTGACGCCGCATAATGTCTCCGGCATCTCCGGGCAATCCGGCCGTTCAATGAGTGCCACAATCTTGATATCCTTGTGCTGTGAGGCCAGTTCTGTGATCCGTTTCCCCATCCTGCCGCAACAGCCGACGACCGCAAGTTTAATCATACAATTTTACCCTTTGATAAGTTTATACTGCTTAAGAATCGCCTTAAGCCGGGATAAATTTTCCGGCTCCATCTCGCACATCGGCAGACGAACCCGAGGGGAACACAGTCCCATCAACCCGCAGGCAGTCTTGACCGGGATCGGGTTGGTTTCATAGAACATGGCTTTAATGAGCGGCATTAATTTTTCCTGCCTGCTTTCAGCCTCGTCAACTTTACCTTTTTGCATCAGATTAACCACTTCGGCAACCTCTTTAGGCATGATATTGCCCAGCACGGAAATAACGCCTGCCCCGCCAAGTTTCATCATGGGGATCGTCAGGGCATCATCGCCGGACAACAAAATAAATTTTTTGCCGCAGCCTTCCTTGACCGCCTGCGCCTGATTTAAATTCCCAGACGCTTCCTTGACGCCAATTATATTCTTGCAATTCTTGACCAGCTTCATGACCGTTTCGGTCTCAATATTACGAGCGCAACGGCCTTCGATATTGTAAAGAATGATCGGGATCTTCACACTATCCGCAACGGCCTTAAAATGTAAATAAAGCCCCTTCTGAGTCGGTTTATTGTAATACGGCGTCACTACCAGCGCAGCATCCGCACCGGCATCCTGAGCGTGGCGGGTCAGTCGCACGGCTTCCGACGTAGAATTTGAGCCCGTCCCTGCAATAACCGGAATACGCCCGGCCACCGTATCTACCGTGATCTCGATCACGCGATCATGCTCCTCATGTGACAACGTCGGGGACTCCCCGGTCGTGCCACAGGGAATAATCCCGCTGGTACCGTTCTTGATCTGGTACTCAATCAGCTCAGCCAGATTCGGCTCATCAACCCCGTGCTCTGTAAACGGCGTGACCAAAGCAACCATCGAACCTTTAAATTCCATAATACTCTCCCTTACAAATTATTTTTCCGCTTCCTTTTAACCAGACGTTGGTGATTACCGGCTTATCATTCTTAACATCAAGATCGAAGGAAACATCCAACAGCTCGCCGCTCTTGGTCGCCACCCTGATCGTCGCATTCTTGCCAGGAAGGATCTGCTTTTGCGCCTGAAGATACCCGATCAGCGCCGAGGCCACACTACCCGTCCCGCAAGCCAGGGTTTCCGCCTCAACCCCGCGCTCAAATGTCCGCACAGCCACCACGCCGTCTTTCACCCGCTCGACAAAATTAACATTCGTGCCTTTCGGCGCAAACGCCTTATGGTGACGGATCAAACTCCCCAGTCCGTCAACATCAAATTCCTGGAGACCTTCCACAAAAATGACCGTATGCGGCACCCCGGTATTGATGAAATGTCCGGATAACTTCTGTTCACCAATCTTGATCTCGACATTGGCGCGATAATCCTTCGGATCGCTTAACTGGACCGACGCCACCTCGCCCGAAACGGAAGCATGAATCTTGCCGGCCAGGGTCTCCATGGTGAAGACTTCCGGGACAACAGCAAATTTATATTTGATGTATACCGCCATGCAGCGCGCCCCGTTGCCACACATCTCGGCTTCGGAACCATCCGCATTAATGATCGACATTTTATAATCGCAACCTGTCGACTCGCCCAGCACCAGTACCCCGTCGGCCCCGATCCCCATGTGGCGATTGCAGACTTTTTTCGTAAATTCGCAATAATCAAGTCCGGGGACATGATCAATGACCACAAAATCATTACCTGCGCCCTGCATTTTAGTAAATAGGATTTTTTTCATATTAATGGCTGATAAATTCAGGGATACTGGCCCCTTTAATCAGATCTTTAAAATTTTCACGTTCCTGCACGACTGCCCATTGCCTGCCCTTAACCATCACTTCAGCGGCCCGCGGGCGGACATTGTAATTGCTCGACATCACATACCCGTAGGCGCCGGCCGAGAGCAAAGCCAAAAAATCACCATCTTTAACATTCATCACGCGACGGTCATGCGCGAACACATCCCCGCTTTCACAAATGGGGCCCACCACATCACACATCACACTGGCTATGCCGGAGGGCTTTACCGGAATGATCTCGTGGTAAGCACCATACATCGACGGCCTGACCAGATCATTCATTCCGGCATCAACGATCATGAACTTCTTGACACCGTTATCCTTAAGATACAACTTGCGGGTAATAAAGATCCCCGCATTCCCGACAATAAAACGACCGGGCTCCATCAGAAGCCGAAACGTGCGGCCTTTTAAAAGCGGCAGCACTTTATCAGCGAACTCCCTGGCCGTCTGCGGTGTCTCATCGTTATAAACGATCCCCAGCCCGCCGCCAATATCAAAATAATCAACTTTAATTCCGTTCTTCTCAAGGCCATCAACAAAAGCCAACGCCTTTTTAATCGCGGTCAAAAATGGTTCGGCTTTAGTGATCTGTGAGCCAATATGAATATGAACACCATTAATGTGTAAATTCTTATAAATTTTCTGCTCCAGGAAGATCTTCCTGGCCGTTTTCAGATCAATACCGAATTTCTTCTTAAGGCTTCCGGTGTTGATCTTGTCATGCGTCGGGGCATCGATATCCGGATTTACCCGCAGCGCCACCTGAACAGTCTTTTTCATCTTCCCGGCGATGCGATTGATATTCTCAAGCTCGGGCTTCGACTCCACATTAAAAAGCAGGATCCCGGCTTTGATGGCATCCGCGATCTCACCATCGGTCTTGCCGACAGAAGCAAAGGCGATTTTTTTCATGTCAGCCCCGACCAACCGGGCTTTCTTAAGCTCTCCGCCGGAAACAATATCAAAGCCGGCACCTTCATTCGCCAGCGCCTTAAGAATAGCCAAATTACTATTAGCTTTCATGGCAAAACAAATGATCGGATTAACAGCCCTAAAAGCCTCTTTAATCTTGCGAAAATGGTCAACCAGTGTCTGATAGCTGTAAATGTAGACCGGGGTCCCGACTTTTTTCGCAATAGCGGAGACTTTTATGCCTTCGCAATAAAGCTCTTCATTCCTGTACGAAAAATCATGGATCGGATGCGAATACATTATTTAAGCCTTTTCTTCCAGGCATTGATCTGGGCCCGAACCATCTGCGGATTGGTTGAGCCGTACGACTTCTTGCCCTTGACCGATACTTCCGGATTCAGCAAATACTTTACATCAATTTCCAGCAGCGACGAATACTTCTTTAATTGCTCCACCGGAAGATCCGCAATCTTTTTACCGCGGTCCAGGCATTCCTTGACCATGACGCCGACAGTGTCATGCGCTTCGCGATAGGTCATTCCCTTACGCACCAGATAATCAAGGACATCCACTGTAAAGAAATGCTCCCCGTTCACGCGCCCGGCCAGCACCTCTTTCTTAACCGTAATACCGCCAAACAACTCCGCCATCAGCGACAGCATGTCTTCAATGGTCTCCACACAATCAAACAGCGCCGGTTTATCCATCTGCATATCCCGGTTATAGGTATGCGGCAATCCTTTCATCAGGACCAGCAGCTCAACCAACCTTCCCGGAAATTTCGACGCTGTGCCTCGGACCAGCTCGAGAACATCCGGATTCTTCTTATGGGGCATGATCGAAGATCCCGTACAAAACGCATCGTCCAACGAAATAAAGTTAAACTCACTAGTGACCCAAATGATCAGATCTTCACAAATACGCGACAAGTGCATCCCCGTAATCGCGATCGCCGCCATGATCTCAACCAGGAAATCACGGTCGGAGACCGCATCCATACTGTTCGCCGCCGTCTTTGCAAACCCTAATTTTTTCGTAACCAGCTCGCGGTCGGTCAACAAGGTTGTACCGGCGAGAGCACAGGCGCCCAGCGTGTTCAGACTGGTGCGTTTGGCAGCATCTTCAAAGCGGCCTTTATCACGTTCCAGCATCTCAACATAAGCCAGCATTTGATGGGCCAAAAGCACAACCTGTGCCGACTGCAAATGCGTATACGCAGGGATAATGACGTCGTCATGCTTGTCCGCAAACTTTACGATCGAGATCTGCAGGACATCCAGCAAAGCCTGAATGCCTTCCAGATGATTGAGGCAATACAATCGGACATCCGTCACCACCTGGTCATTACGGGAACGCGCCGTATGCAGGCAATCCGCAGGCTTCCCGATCAATTTCTTTAATTTGATCTGGATATCCGTGTGAATATCTTCAGACGCCGGGTCGTAGGCAAATGTCCCGGCCTCGATCTCGTCAATAATGACATTAAGACCTTTCACGATCGCGGAAGCATCCTTTTTGTTGATGATGCCTCGTTCACCCAGCATTTCAGCGTGAGCAATGCTTGCGACGCAATCGTACAGCGCGAGTTTCGAATCATAGGCAATGCTGTACGTGAACTTCTCCGACAGTTTGCTTAATGAACCGGTAAACCGCGAACCCCAGAGCTTGGTCGACATATTTTCCCCTTTCGGAGGATCCTTCCCGTCATGAATGACGCTGGAAAGGGACTGTCCACAACTTAATAAAACCATCAGCAAGGGACTGATCGAATTTGTCCCCCTTGCCGTAGGTAGCCATTTTCTCGCTATAGCGGGAATAAGGCGATTTACGGCCGACAACCATGGCATGGCCTTTAAACAATTTAATGCGAACGACCCCGGTGGTGTTCTCGTGATACTTATCAAAGAATGCATCCATCTGGAATTTTAACGGCGTCAGCCACAGTCCGTTATAGGTCAATTCGGCATACTTTTGAGACAGGATCTCCTTAAAACGCAGGCTGTCACGGTCCATGACCATGCTCTCGATCTCGCGGATGCCTAAATGCAGTACCGCGCCGGCAGGATTCTCATATAATTCGCGCGACTTGATTCCGACCAGGCGATTCTCAATCATGTCAACGCGCCCAACACCATGCTTTCCAGCGATTTCGTTTAATTTTATCACCAACTCCAGCGGCTTCATCTTCGTCCCATCGACAGAAACCGGCACGCCTTTGTTAAAACCGATCTCGACATAGCCAGGCTTCGCCGGCGCTTTTTCGGGTGCCGTCGTCATATAGAAAATATCTTCCGGCGGCTCGGCCATCGGGTCTTCCAGGACCCCGCTTTCCATCGCGCGGCCGTAAACATTTGTGTCAATACTGTAAGGCTTCTTTTTCGAAGCCGAGACTGGAACACCCTTGGATCTGGCATAATCGATCTCTTCGTCGCGAGACTTAAACTCCCATACCCTGACCGGCGCTAGCACTTCCATGGTCGGTTCCATCAGGCGATACGTTACTTCAAAACGGACCTGATCATTCCCCTTGCCGGTGCAGCCATGCACAAGCCCATCGGCCTTTTCCTTGCGGGCAACAAGCACCTGATGATAGGCGATCAACGGACGCGACAGCGCGCACGCGAGGTTATACTTGCCTTCATAGAGCGCCCCGGCTTTCAATGCCGGAAGAGCATAGTCCTCGATCAATTCTTTTTGCAGATCCAGGCAATAAACCTTGCAGGCACCGGACTTGAGGGCCTTGGACTTTACCTCGTCGAAATTATCACCCTGTCCGACATTGCCTACAACAGCAATAATCTCATACCCGCGATCCTTGAGCCATGGAATAATGCAGGAGGTGTCGAGTCCACCTGAATAGGCCAACACAACTTTCTTCATAGCGCTATCTCCAAAATTATGAATGTTTAAACGTATATAAAAAGACCATGATCGCCTTCTGCATATGCAGACGATTCTCCGCCTCATCAAAAACAACCGAACGAGGCCCATCGATCACTGGACCCGAAACTTCCTGCCCGCGGTGAGCCGGCAGGCAATGCATAAAAATATGATTCTTGTCCGCCAGGGACAATAACTTTTCATCAACCTGGTACCCGGCAAAATCCTTAAGTCTTTTGGCCGCCTCTTCCTCCTGGCCCATGCTGACCCAGGTATCCGTATAAACAACATTGGCGCCGAGGACCGCCTCTTGGGGTGAATTAGTCAAGGTAATCATCGCGCCGGTTTTCGCCGCACATTCGCGGGCCGCCTTGACATAATCCCCATTAGCCTCATACCCCATCGGTGTCGCAACGGCCATGCTCATTCCTAGCTTAGCAGATGCAATCAAGAGCGAATTAGTCATGTTATTGCCGTCGCCAATATACGCCAATTTAAGGCCTGAGAAGGATCTGAAATTCTCCTGGATCGTAAACATGTCTGCCATCGCCTGGCAGGGATGTGAACGATCAGAAAGCCCGTTAATGACCGGGACCGTCGAACATGTCGCCAGGTCGACAATATCCCGATGAGAAAAAACACGCGCCACGATACCGTCGACATAACGCGACAGCGTCTTGGCGATATCCGCCGTCGGTTCACGCTTCCCGAGGCTGATATCATCCGGCGCAAGATAAATAGGATTTCCGCCGAGCTGAAAGATCCCCGTTTCAAATGAGACACGCGTACGGTTCGAAGGCTTCTGAAAAATCAAAGCAAAAGATTTACCGCGTAAATAGTCCGACGTCTGGCGGGGATTATGCTTCAGCTGCTTGGCCAGGCTCAGAAGATTAAGCAGTTCCTGCGACGAAAAATCTTTTAAGCTGATAAAGTCCCTTTTCATGACTTCTCCACCGTTAAGATCGCTTTTTCCAGAATGTTCAACGCCTTGTCGATCTGCTTACGGGTAATATTCAGCGCGGGCATGATCCGCAGCACTTTACCCTGCGTACAGTTAATAATGAGACCGTTCCTGAAGCATTCTTCAAAGACGCTCTTGCCGTCGATAAGCAATTCAACGCCAACCATAAGCCCAAGCCCGCGCACTTCTTTAATGATCGAGGTACGGCTCTTAAGACCGTTAAGCTTTTCCGTCAAATACGCCCCCATCACCCGGGCATTCTTGAGCATTTTATCTTTTGCTATCGCTTCCATCGCCCCCAAAGCTGCTTTGGTCACCAGCGGACTGCCGCCGAAGGTTGTCCCGTGCATCCCGGGCTGCAGTAAATGGGCATGCTTATCCGCCGCCAGCATCGCCCCGATCGGAAGCCCGCCGCCCAGTCCTTTGGCCATGGTGATCACATCCGGCTCAATATCATAATGCTCAAACGCGAACATCCGGCCCGTCCGTCCGAATCCGGTCTGAACCTCATCAAGGATCAACAAAAGACCTTTCTCGTCACACAACGCACGGACCGCTTTCATATATTGCGGCGTAGCAACGTTGATCCCGCCTTCACCCTGAACAGGCTCAATCATCACCGCAACGGTCCGGTCATTAATAGCACTCCGGATCGCCTCAATATCGTTAAAAAGAACCGCCACAAAGCCCGCCGGAAGAGGTGCAAAACCTTTCTGATATTTACCCTGGCCGGTTGCCGAAAGAGCTCCCATCGTCCGTCCATGGAACGAATTGAGCGTCGTAATGATCTCAAAACGCTCTCCCTTACCAAACAACCGGGAAAACTTAATGGCTGCTTCATTGGCTTCCGCGCCGCTGTTGCAAAAGAACACCTTGCCGGGAAACGCGGCACGCACCAGCTCGCGGGCAAGCCGGGCCTGGTTGATCCCGAAGAAATTATTCGGAATATGGATCAGCTTTGAGATCTGATCCCGGACCGCCGCCATAACCTTGGGATGACAATGGCCGACATTTGAGACTCCCCAGCCGGGAAAAAGATCAAGATACTTCTTCCCGTCAATATCGGTCAACACGCTACCTTTGCCTTTTACAAAAACAACGGGCAGACGGGAATACGTCGGAAAAATAAACTGGTCGTAACTTTCAAATACTTCTTTCTTAGTCATATGATTTAACCATGAATGATCTGCGTGCCCACACCCGTGTCGGTAAAGATCTCAAGCAACAGGGCGCGGTCTTGACGGGCATCGATTATATGCGCTTTGGGTATTCCACCGGCCAGCGCTTCAATGCAGGAATCAACTTTAGGAATCATGCCGCCTGAAATAATGCCTTTATTTTTAAGCTCATCTACTTCAGCCACTGTTAAAGTCGAGTATAATGATGCCGGATCCTTGGGATCCCGCATAACGCCCGGGACATTTGTCAAAAGAACAAACTTTTCCGCTCTCATGGACGCTGCAATGGCACTGGCCACTTCATCCGCATTGACATTATGTGGCTGCAGATCAACGCTGATCCCCAAAGGGGCAACAACAGTTATTCGTCCTTGACGTAAATGCCGAGCCAGGAGCTTAAACTCGATACTGGTGATCGTTCCCACATAACCGAGATCCAGGTCTGCTTTTTTCTTTTCCACGTGAACAATGTTTTCATGACCGCTTAAACCCGTCACATCACCCTTGAGCGATTTGATCTCGGCAACTATTTGATCATTAATCTCATCAAGCTCCTTGATGACCACCTGTAAAGTTTTCTCGTCAGTCACGCGAATACCATTATGAAATTGCGGCTCAATCCCCATTTCCTTCAAGCGATTTGAAATATTAGGTCCGCCGCCGTGAACAAGAATGATCCTGATGCCGACCAAACTCAAAAAAACAATATCCTCCAGAACCCGGCGACGAATAACATCGTCGTGCAGGATACTCCCGCCATACTTAATAACAAAGACCTTCCGCCTGTACTGGTCAATGTAGGGAATAGCTTCAACAAGAACACTGGCTTTTTTAATTATATTTTCCATTGATATCTACGTAGGCTCGGGTTAGGTCACACGTATAAACAGTCGCCGATCCTGTCCCCAGGCCGATATCAGCGTTAATAAAAATATTATTCCTTTTCACCGAAAAAGAGATCTTGATCGTCGTCTCCGTCGCTTTCGTGCCGCAAGCACCGATCGCCGCCGCCACCCGGCCCCAGTTGGGATTATCCGTATAGTCTGCTGTCTTAACCAGGTTGGAATTGGCGATCTTCATCGCTACTTCCTTGGCCTGTTGATTCGACTCGGCACCGGTAAGCCTGATCTCAAAAAAACGCTCGGCCCCTTCGCCGTCAAAAACGATGTCCCTGGCCAGCTTAACGCATACTGCCGTCAATGCTTCAACAAATGCCTTATAACTGCTATTCTTGGCAGTAATGTTTTTGTTGCCGGCCATTCCGTTCGCCATTACCGAAAGCATGTCGTTGGTACTCATACACCCATCGACAGTAATAGAATTGAACGATACCTCGACCGCTTCCAGGAGCGCCTGTTTGAGCATCGCTGATGAAATAACAGCGTCCGTCGTTACGCACGCTAACATCGTCGCCATATTGGGTTCGATCATGCCGGAGCCTTTGGCGCAACCGCCGATCGTGATGATCTTGCCGTCGATCTCAATACGTACCGCCACCTGCTTGTCTTTCAAGTCCGTCGTCATAATCGCCTTGGCAAAGCTGGCTCCCTTGGCCTGACTTAAACCGCTGACCAGCTTCGGTACGGCCTCCTTGAATTTCTCATAAGGAAAAGGCCGACCGATAATACCCGTCGACATAACCAGAACATTGGAAGCTTTAATGCCGCATTGATCAGCCACAAGTTCGGTCATTTTCCGGGCGTACATCAACCCGTACTCACCGGTAAAACAGTTGGCATTGCCGCTGTTGGCGATCAAGGCCTGAGTTTTCCCGTCGGAAATATTCTCCTGGCAAACAATGATCGGCGCCGCTTTCACTGAACTGCGGGTAAATACCGCCGCCGATGTGCAAATGGTCTCGGAGTAAACAAGACCGAGATCCGGCTTTCCGGATTTCTTGACGCCAGCCCAAAACCCGTTCGCTTTGAACCCCTTAGGAGATGTGACTCCGCCTTTGATCAATTTCATAGTAGACCTTCCTGCTCCTCAAACCCGTACATGATATTCATATTCTGTACTGCCTGCCCTGCGGCCCCTTTGACCAGATTATCGATAACTGAAGTAATAACGACGAGCTTACGATCATCGCTCAACGATATGGAAATATCGCAAAAATTCGTATTCACGACATTCTTGATCTCTACCTGAACGCCATTCGGCATAACCCTGACAAACGGTTCGGTTTTATAAAATTTGCGGTATAGATCTTCAAGTCTTACCTGCGAAACGGCCTTCTTCAACGAAACATAGATTGTCTCCAGGATCCCGTTATTGATCGGCAGCAAGTGCGGCACAAAAACCGTCGGCAGCTCGCGTCCCGCCATTATCCCGAGGTACTGGCTGATCTCCGGCGTATGCTGATGGTTCAGCACCCGGTAGGCCTTAAAATTCTCATTCACAAAACAAAACATAAATCCTTCGGCAACTTTCCGGCCGGCGCCGGAAACGCCCGATTTGGCGTCGATAATAACAGATGCCACATTACTTCCCTGCACCGAAACCAGCGGTGCCAGCCCCAGCAAGGCAGCCGTCGGGTAGCAACCCGGATTGGCAATGAATTTTGCTTTGCCGATCTTCGCTCTGAATATCTCAGGCAAACCATAAACAGCCTTAGAGATGTTCTTGCGATCCATATGCTCGGCGCTATACCACTTTTTATACAACGACGTCTTCTTCAGACGATAATCAGCACTCAGATCAATAACCTTCTTCCCGGCCTTCAAAAGCGGGTCAACGATCTTCATTGATTCCATATGTGGTAATGCCAGAAAAAGAAGATCACAATGCTCGATCGCCTGCGCAGGATCATATTTTGTGCATACCAGGTCAGTTCGCCGCCGGAATTCAGGCCAGATATCATCAACCCTTCCCGTCGTTGAATTAGCAGCGACATACGTGATCCTGACATCCTTATGCTTTAACAGGATATCCAGTAAAACCTTCCCCCCAAACCCACTGATACCGACAATACCAACTCTGATCATATTAATCCTGGAATGAAAGTTAATCCGTCGAAGAAACGCATATAATAGTCATTAAATTAATGATATGAATATAAACAAGAAAGCCTGCCTCGTCAATAAATTGTTTTATTGAGAGGCAGGCTTTTTCAAACCACGAACCGCTATATATCCAACTAAAACTAACGCTTAACCCACTGGAATTTGCGGCGAGCCCCTTTTTGTCCAGGCTTCTTTCGCTCTTTCATGCGGGAGTCACGTGTAAGACAAGAATTCTTGCGCAAAGTCGGCTTGTTATTCTGATCAAACAAGACCAGAGAACGGGAAAGGGCCAACTTGATCGCGCCGGCCTGGCCGGTTAATCCGCCGCCGGTAACGATAACATCGATATCAAACTTGTTCAGAAGATTCACAAACTTCAAGGGTGAAAGGACCAGAATACGATCAGTCTCTCTCGGCAAATAATCTTCGAATTTCCGCCCGTTAATCAGAAATTTTCCTGCACCGGGGGTAATGGTCGCCCGTGCGATTGATGTTTTTCTGCGTCCTGTCGCGAGATACTTGACTACTTCAACCATTGTTTTTTTCCTTTTTAATCCCTGTGTTTAAATATCCAGCGCTACCGGCTTCTGAGCCGCGTGCGGATGAGTCGAACCGGCATAAACGTAAAGTTTATTCTTCAGACGCGCACCAAGCTTCCCGTGAGGGATCATACGATGGATCGCCAGCTCCAGAATCTTATGCGGACGCTGAGCAAGCATATCGGAATAGCGGATACTCTTTAAACCGGAGTGAAACCCGCTGTAACGATCATAGAATTTATCGCTCATTTTCTTACCGGTCACACGGATCTTCTCGGCATTGATGATAATGACATTATCACCCGTATCCATATTTGGTGTGAACGTGGGTTTGTTCTTACCGCGCAGAATACCGGCGACCTTGGCCGCTACGCGACCAAGAACCTTTCCATCAGCATCAACGATATAGAACTTCCTGACAACTTGTTCTGCATTAGGTACTGTCGTTTTCTGAACTGCCATAGCTCTCTCTCTTAGGTAACCAGTGATCCCCTGTCCGACTGAAGCTCGCCCGGAACTTTGCGGGCATGGGGATTCATTTAAATAATGAGTGTAAAGTATAACACTCGATCTTTTATTGTCAATCAGTATTTGACTTCCTCGAGGCAAAGCCCCTGGGCCACGGCCGCCACCCCCGCCGCTCGCCGATCGCGGGCGCGAAGCATTTTATTCACACTCCCCGGCGGGAAACGCCCCGAAGCCACTTCCAGCAGGGTCCCCACAATATTACGAACCATCTTATATAAAAAACCATCCGACTCAATGTAAAAAACAATCACATCCGCGCGCCTGACTATATCAAGTCGCGAAATGGTGCGCTGTGCATCCCCTTTGCGTGAGGGATCAACATTCGCGAAGCTGCTGAAATCATGATGCCCGATAAACGCTGCAGCCTCCTCCCTCATTAAACGGATATTCAGTTTGCGAGGATAAAAACAGCAATACCTGCGCAAAAGAGCCGAGGCATAAGGACGGTTTAAAACGCTGTAACTATAGGTCTTTTTCTTGGCGCTAAGCTGAGCATGAAACTTTTCATCTGCCGGTTCAACCCGCAGCACTGAAATATCCGGCGGGAGATTATAGTTAAAAGCCCGCTGGAACTCATCACAAGGCATGTCAGATACCACACGAAAATGAGCCACCTGTCCGCGGGCATGGACACCGCTGTCGGTACGCCCGGATCCAATCACCGGCACCCTTTTCTTGAAGATCTTAAAAAGAACAGCTTCCAGCTCACCCTGAACGGTCCGCTTCGCATTTGTCTGCAGCTGCCAGCCGTTAAAATCGGTCCCATCATATTCAAGGGTCAGCTTGAATGTTTTCACCATCAAATCAGCTTGTATTCAACAAGCTTCTCCGCGATCTGGACAGCATTCAGCGCTGCGCCCTTACGAAGATTATCCGACACGACCCATAAATTAAGCCCGTTGGCAATAGACTCATCCTCGCGGATGCGTCCCACAAAAGTTTCATCTTTGCCATCTGCCAGGATCGGCATCGGATAGGTTTTTGACGACGGGTCATCAACAACCTTAACGCCGGGAGCCTTCGATAACAGCTCAATAGCCTTTGCACGGGTCAATTTTTTCTCGGTCTCGATATTAACAGACTCGGAATGCGCATTAAAAACGGGAACACGAATACAGGTAGCCGTCAGCCTGATGCCGTCATCGTGCATGATCTTGCACGTTTCATGGACCATCTTCATCTCTTCCTTGGTGTAGGAATTCTCCTGAAAAACATCGATCTGGGGGATAAGATTATGCAGGATCTGATACGCCAGCTTTTTCGGAACCATATCCCCTTTAAGCTGACTCTTCATTTCATCGATCGCCTCGGAACCGGCACCGGATATTGCCTGATACGTGGAAACCACGATTCGCTTGATCTTCGCATAATCATGCAAAGGCTTAAGGGCTACCACCATCTGGATGGTCGAACAATTAGGATTGGCAATAATGCCTTTATGCCATTTCACATCTTCAGGATTAACCTCGGGAACAACCAAAGGGACATCCTTGTCCATGCGGAACTGGCTGGTGTTGTCAATGACAACAGCACCCGCCTTGGCCGCCACGGGTGACCAGATTTTGCTGATATCAGCTCCCGGCGAGCTCAACACAATATCAACGCCATTAAAGACATTGGCATCCAGCGCCAGCAATGGCAACCCGTTCATGGTCCCCTTAGCGCCGCTTGGCGAGATCAGGCGCAATTCCTTAACCGGAAAGTTGCGCTGTTTCACGATGTCATACATGCACTGCCCGACCGCAGAACGGGCCCCCAGGATCGCCACCACATACTTCTTCATACAAACCTCATTATTATGTCCCTGATCTCAATAGACAGGGTAATCGTTTAAAGATGCTTAACCACCAGATCGCCGACTTCCGTCGTTGAGAATCCCATTTTACCGGCCGCCAGATCCGCCAGCTTGGTTGTGACCACTTCACGAATTGATTTCTCGATCGCTGTGGCCGCCGCGGTCTCGCCAACTTCGTGAAGCAAAAGCGCTCCGGCGCCGATCGCCGCCAGAGGATTAATAATATTCTTACCCGTATATTTCGGGGCAGAACCGCCAATAGGCTCAAACATCGAAACTCCGTCAGGATTAATATTCCCGCCGGCCGCAATCCCCATACCGCCCTGGATCATCGCTGCCAGATCGGTAATAATATCACCGAACATATTATCGGTAACAATGACATCAAACCATTCCGGATTTTTAACCATCCACATGGTGATCGCGTCCACATGCGCATAGTCTGTCTTGATATCCGGATATTCTTTACCGACCTGATCGAACGTGCGTTGCCAAAGATCAAAGGCAAACGTCAGCACATTCGTCTTGCCGCAAAGAGTCAGCTGTTTCCGACGGCTGTATTTTCGAGCATATTCATAAGCATACCGGACGCAACGCTCGACACCAAAGCGCGTGTTGATGCTTTCCTGAATCGCCACTTCGTTCGGAGAATCCTTAAAAAGCTGACCACCCGCACCGGCATAAAGCCCCTCGGAATTCTCGCGCACAACCGTAAAATTGATGTCGTCAGGCGTTTTGTTCTTCAATGGACAAAAACGGGCATCGAATAACTGGACCGGACGCAAATTAATGTATTGGTTCAGATCAAACCGCAATTTGAGCAAAATTCCCTTTTCAAGAATTCCCGGCTTTACATCCGGATGGCCGATCGCACCCAAAAAAATGGCGTCAAACGCCTTTAGGTCACTCACCGCAGATGCCGGCAGCACTTCTTTGGTCCTTAAATAACGCTCGCCGCCAAAATCAAAGTTGATGGTCTCATACTTGAACCCGAACTTCTGCGCCGCAGCCGCCATGACCTTCAAACCTTCGCGGACAACTTCGGGACCTGTCCCGTCGCCGGGTATCGTTGCGATCTTATAGGAATTCATAGCTCTCCTTAATAATACGGACAGTTAACAAACCGTCTCTACTTATATTTTGCAACCGCGATCGTGGCATTATGACCGCCAAACCCGAGCGAATTGGATATCGCCAGTTCGACCTTAGCCTTACGCGCCTGGTTTGGAACATAGTCGAGATCACACTCAGGATCTGGCGTCGTATAATTGATCGTCGGCGGAATAATCTGATCACGGATCGCCAGAACGCACGCCGCGCACTCGACCGCTCCCGCTGCGCCAAGCAAATGCCCCGTCATCGATTTGGTCGAACTAACCGCCAGTTTACGTGCATGATCACCAAATGCCTTATGGATCGCCAGCGACTCGATCTTGTCATTCAGATAAGTTGATGTGCCGTGAGCATTGATATAGTCAACCTGATCCATTTTGAGATTGCTCCAGCCCACCGCCTGCACCATGGAACGGGCCGCGCCTTCACCGGAATCATCAGGCGCTGTCGAATGGAACGCATCTCCCGTTTGACCATAACCGACGACTTCAGCCAGGATGTTCGCCCCGCGCTTTTTTGCATATTCCAACTCTTCTAACAGAACCACCGCAGCACCCTCACCCATCACAAAACCATCGCGGTCCTTATCGAAAGGCCGACTAGCTTTTGTCGGGTCGTCATTACGTGTCGAAAGCGCCCTCAATGCACAAAATCCACCGATCCCCAGGACAGAAATAGCTGCTTCAGATCCCCCAGCAAACGCCGCGTCAATCTCTCCATATTGGATCATTTTAAAAGCATCGCCAATACACGTCGTCCCTGTCGCACATGCCGTGACAGAACAGGTAATAGGTCCTTTAGCGCCGAGATCAATCGAAATATGTCCGGCCACCTCATTAATGATCATTTTCGTGATAAAAAACGGGGATATCCGGCTTGGCCCTTTATCCAGGAACCGCTGATATTCTTCTTCAGCCGCGCCGATAGCGCCGATCCCGGAACCAACTACAACCCCCACCCGATGAGGATCAACATCGGACATTTTAAAATTCGCATTAGCCATGGCCTCACGGGCAGCGACGATGCCATATTGCACAAAGGGAGAAATCTTGCGCGCATCTTTAGGGTTAAAATAATTTTCGGGATTATAACCCTTTAATTCCGCCGCAAATTTTGTATCGAATTGAGACGCATCAAACCTGGTAATCGGCGCTACCCCGCTCTTACCCTGCAACAGGCCGTTCCAGAAATTCTCAACCCCGTTACCGACAGGTGATAACACACCAATCCCGGTTATTACAACACGTTTTTTATTCATAACGTATTTTCCTTACTCGTAATATTGCATTGCCAAGTAAAAATTTACCCCGACAAAGACCCGTCGGGGTAAAATTAAACACACCAACAGAAAAAAAGTAACTCAGTTACGCCTTGGCTTTACCTTCAACGTAGGTAATAGCATCGCCGACCTTGGTCATCTTCTCGGCATCCTCATCAGGGATCTCCACGTTGAACTCTTCTTCCAGGGCCATGATCAACTCTACGGTATCGAGCGAATCAGCACCAAGATCATCAATAAAAGAAGCCTCAGGTTTAACCTCTTCGATCTTAACCCCTAATTGCTCTGCGATAATCGATTTTACCTTGTCTGCAACTGCCATGAAAACGCCTCCTTGTTGTCGTTACTTATTCTTTAATACGTTACCATCCCACCGTCAACCAGAATCGTCTGGCCGGTGACATAATCAGCTTCTTTGGAAGCCAGGAACAAACAAACATTTGCCACATCCTGGGGCAATCCCATCCGGCCCAGCGGAACAGCTTCCAGGATCTTATTTTTGACCTCATCACTCAGCTTATCGGTCATCGCAGTCTTGATATAGCCAGGAGCAACCGCATTGACCGTGATATTCCTTGAGGCAAATTCTTTAGCCAGCGATTTTGCCAGCGCAATGACACCAGCCTTACTGGCCGCGTAATTGGCCTGACCGGCATTACCCATAACGCCAATAACCGACCCCATATTAATAATCTTGCCCTTGCGAGCCTTAAGCATCACACGCGAAACTGCTTTACAGGCATTAAATGTGCCCTTAAGGTTTACATTAATAACAGCATCCCAGTCTTCTTCCTTCATCCGAAGAAACAAGCCATCCCGGGTTATACCGGCATTGTTCACTAATATATCAATACGGCCATATTTTTCAATAATTTGATCAACTGTTTTATCAACATCCTGGGAAACCGTCACATTACAGGCAAAAGCATCTGCTTTAAGTCCTTTAGCCGCAAGCTCTGCCACGGTTGCCTGGCAATCTTCCAGCTTGATATCTGAAATAATAACCAAAGCGCCTTCACGGGCAAAAGTTTCTGCGATCTCACGGCCAATCCCTCGGGCAGAACCGGTAATCAACGCGATCTCATTTTCTAAACGCATGAACAACCTCTCTTAAACTTGGCTTGATCCTAACTCAAAACGTCAATATAGTAGCAACTAAATATTCATTTGCAAGAAAAAACTTGGCTGATTTTTCTTCCAGCAAATCCTTACGATTTGCCCGGCTCAATGATCTCCGCGTCCTGAACAGGACCGCGGGGACGTGGGATCTCCTGTGTTGGACGTTGAGAAGACGGCGATGGCTCATCATCCCGGAATCTGAACCCGAACGGGCTTCCAGCCGATTGACGGGCAACAAATCCTGCCATTACTCTTTTCGAGATCAACAATTTTATAAGCCAGCGTGTTGGAGGAAATATTAACATTAAACCGATCCCGTCAGTTATAAACCCCGGAATCACAAACAAAATCCCTCCAATGAAGACTAAAATCCCATCAAGCATTTCACTGGTAGGTACACGCCCTTCAGCCAGGCATTGCTGGACTTTCTGCAAAACAGCTTTTCCCTGCAGCTGGGCCAGATAAACGCCGAAAAAAGCAGAGAAGATGACTAAAAAGAACGTATCCCAGAATCCAAGAATGCTGCCTACCTTATTAAAGACCCATATCTCAGCAGCCGGAAGGCCGATCAAAACCAATAAAATAATGAAACCCATCAAAAACTCCTTTCAATAACACCTGCTTTTTATTCCCGGCAGAACCTCAGCCACTGCCTTGCGTAAAAAATCTCGCTCATAATAATCATTATTGACCACCTGCCCGTTCCAGATCAGAAGATCAAGATCAATCTCCCGGGGACCCCACTTATCCGGCCGCTGCAAGCGACCCAACCCAACCTCTAGTTCTTTAAGGCGAATTGTAAACACGGATCGCTCATGCTCAGTTGTTAGCAGAACAACGCCGTTGAGAAAATCATCCTGTTTCACACCCCCCAGGGGCTTCGTGACAACAAAAGACGAACATGCAAGAACTTCAAACTCAAGAGAAAGCAGATCAAGTGCCGCCCGGGTATGCACCTCAGGCTGGATATTGGATCCCAGGGACACAACGGCCTTATTCACGACGGCATCCTGGTCCCTTTTGACATGGTCAACGATACAGACCTTGCAAAACGCAAGGCATTCGGCTTATCGATAGTCACCGAAGCGTATTCCACCCGCTGATCGCTCATGGCAACGGCTAATATTTCAGCAGCCATTTTCTCAACAAGGTTGAACCGCGATGACTCAACCAAACGGATCACCGCCTGTTTAACGGCTTTATAATCAACCGCATCCTGAATATCATCGCTCTGGGCAGCTTTAGCGGCATCATATTCAAGGGAAATATTGATCAGAACATCCTGGGCTTTCTCCCGCTCCCAGTCCTGAATACCAATGATGGTCCTTACCGCCAGGTCCTTGATCTGTATCATTGCCATAAAGAACTAACCTCACATTAAATGTTCACCGCCGTCGACAAAAATAACCTGACCGGTAATATAATCATTATCCACCAGAAATTTTACCGTATCCGTAATATTTAAAAGTTTTCCTTTGCGCTGAAGAGGCACATCTGCAGCCCGTGATCTCAAGTATCCAGCGCCTTTTCCTTCCGGTGGCAGAATAAAACCCGGTGCCACCGCATTCACCCGGATAGCGGGTGCAAATGAAACGGCTGACATCTTCACCAGCTCAGCCAGGGCCTTCTTTGATAAAAGATAGGCCGCATATTCGGTTTTATTTGTCGTTATTTTGGTGTCCAGAAAATGGACAATCGCCCCTTTGCCGACACCCCGAACAAATGCCGCATCAAGCATCCACGCCGCGCGAACATGGATCCCCATATGCTCATCCAAAAAGAAAAGGTCCTTCTCCTCTAAACCCGACGGCCGAAATAAAGAGGCTGAATGAACCATGGCTTGAAGGCCGGGGAAAAACTTGCCAGCCCTCTCCACCAGGCATCCAGCCTCACCTGGCTCGTCCAGGCAGGCTTGAAAGCTAACACACTGCCGGCCTTTGCCTCTGATCTCCTGAGCCGTCGATTCTGCATCCTTTCCAGAAGTATTGAAATGTAAAGCCACGTCCCATCCGCTATCGGCAAAAGCCAGGGCAATGGCCCGGCCGATTCGACGAGCCCCCCCCGTCACCAAAACCGCTGGAGGATGAACTTTCGTTTTCATTGGATCAAACTTAAGAATTCACTGCGGGTTGATATCTGCGAACGAAACACACCCAGCATGCAGGATGTCTTCATGACCGAATTCTGTTTTTCGACTCCGCGCATCATCATGCATAAATGCTTGGCCTCGATAACCACCCCAACACCTTTGGCGCCGGTACATTTCATAATACTGTCCGCAACCTGTTTCGTCAGGTTCTCCTGGATCTGAAGGCGTTTGGCAAAAACATCAACGATACGCGCAACTTTGGAAAGGCCGATAACCTTTCCCTGAGGAATATACCCGACATGACATTTGCCGAAAAAAGGCAACAAATGATGTTCACACAATGAATAGAGCTCAATGTCCTTAACGATGATCATCTCGTCATTATCTGAATCAAAGATCGCCCCGTTAACAACGTCATCCACATGCTGGGAATACCCGATAGTCAAATGCTCAAAGGCCCTGGCCGCGCGCTTCGGTGTATCCTTTAAACCGTCACGATCCAGGTCCTCGCCAATACTTTTTAAAAGCTCCCGATAGATCTTTTCCATATTTATCCTTTTGCGTATGTCGAAAGAGAAGAGTTATTATTACACAAACTCAACGCTTTGAATAAAGCTTTTGCGTCAACACAATCACAACCCTCGCCACATCTCAGGCCTCAGACGCCGATTGCCGGCGATAGCTTGTTTCAGCGCGCCTAACAAAGCCTCTTTATCTTTTGGCAACGATCCCTCCAGGGCCAAATGATTTGATGCATGATCGGACCGGAACACGGTCATCTTCAAATCAAGCCCTTTAATAATCGCATACGATTCTTTAAGCAATTCGAGGGTACCTAACTCGATAAAATCACCACCGGCAGCCTCTTTCGCCAGCAACGTCCCGGGGATGATCATCAGGGACAGAAAAGACAGATACCGCGGCTGCATCCTGTTAAGAGCTTCAATGGTCCCGTCTACATGTTCCTGAGAGTACTCTTTACCGCCCAAACCTAAGAGAACGATCACGGAAGAACGGATACCAGCATCCGCCGCTTTCCTAACGGCCAGAACCATCTCGTCAACCCGGGAAACCTTACCGCACCGATCGAGAACCTTCTGACTGCCGCTTTCAAGCCCCATGTAAATCAGGCTGAGCTTGTGACGATAAAGAGCAGAAAGTTCTGCCTCGGTCTTGAGGGTAATGTTGTACCCGTTTGCATAACTGGAAACACGCGCCAAACGGGGAAATGATCGCTCCAATTCTTCAAGAATCGGGACAATCTGATTTTGGGAAAGGACTAAGGCATCACCATCCATCAGGAAAACACGCCGGGCATCTTTATAGCGTCGAGAATAAAAACCAATATCTCTAAAAACCTCTTCCTGAACCTTAACCCGGAAAGGCTTATCCTGATAAGCTCCGCAAAAATGGCACGAATTAGCAGAACAGCCCAGGGTTACCTGAAGGAGGACACTATCAGCCTCGGCCGGAGGCCGGATCACTGGCTCGATTACCGGCATTTTCTTTTTCCTCTATCTCTCGTCGGATACGCCACTCGCCGCAGTAAAGAGTGCTGACATTGTCTCTCTTAAAATTCGCACACCAGCCCGCTTCTTCATGGCCACGCGTCCAATGGTGACAGCTTTTGCACGAGGTCTTCATAGCAAATGTATCTCGTTAATTATATATTACTGGATCACATACCAAAGAAAAAAATAGTCAGGAAATATTCTTATGCTGCAGACGAATAATTAGCCTTAAGCCGCTATCATAGCGGAAATAACTCCAGATCCAGTTAACCATGGCGACCATCTTGTTCCGGAAACCTACCAGGCTCATTAAATGCAGCCCAGCCCACATGAACCAGGCAAAAAATCCCTGAAAATTGCCAAAAAACAGCTCTGCCACCGCATGATGCCGGCCGACGGTTGCCATGACGCCGAGATTCCGGTAAGAAAACAATTTTTGATCCGGATTCTTCGCCAGGATAGCCTTAAGGTTTTGCGCCAGCAACTGCCCTTGCTGCATGGCCACCGGGGCCACCATCGGATACCCACGCGGTGTTTTTTCGGTAACCACACAAGCCACATCCCCTACGGCGAAAATATTACTGTAGCCCTCGACTTTATTGGTCGCATCCGTCTTAATGCGGCTGCCGGCATATGAACCCTGGCCAAGCCCGGGAATAATCGCGCCGGCAACGCCGGCGGCCCAGATCACATTCTGTGTCGGAATCGTTTTCCCGTTAGACAAACACACCTTAAGCCCGTCGCAGGAAAGCACCCTGGCACTCAACCAGACATTAACATCATGGCGGCCCAGGAATTCTTCAGCGCTATGCGAAGAGGCCGGCGACATGGCTTTTAACAAGCGGTCTTCCATGTCGATCAGATGGATCTGCATTTTCTTGAAATCAAGTTCAGGATGATCATGCGGCAGCACCACCTGCTTAAGCTCGCCTAAAGCGCCGGCCAGCTCAACTCCCGTAGGCCCCCCACCGATAACCACAAAGGTCATCAAACGGTCACGCTCCTCCAAAGAGGTCGTGAGGACTGCCTGCTCAAAGTTTTCCAAGATACGATTACGCAACTCAACCGCATCGGAAAGACACTTCATACACAAAGCATTTTTCTCGACATCTTTCATTCCAAAGAAGTTCGTATTCGCGCCGGTAGCCACCACGAGATAGTCGTAAGGGATATCTCCAATAGACGTCCCTACGCAATTCGTTGCCGGCTTAAGCTCAATAACCTCAGCCATCCGGAAAATAAAGTTTTTCTGCTCACGGAAAATTTCACGAACAGGATAGGCAATCGAATCAGGTTCCAGGCCGGCGGTAGCCACCTGATACAACAGCGGCTGAAAGGTATGATAATTATTTTTATCGACAAGAACCACCTGGACATTTTCATCAGCCAGAGACTTGGCCAGCTCAATGCCGCCAAAACCGGCACCAATGATGACAATACGAGGATTTGAGGAAACAGGTATGTTAACGGCCATTGGTAGTCATATTAACCTAATGAAATGCCCGCGTCAATATACTCCGGATCTATCAGTGGGAATGATACCATTGATCCTTACCCCCTGATACCCGGTGAGGCGGGCAAAATTCTATGTATCACCCTTAAAACCTATGCTGAGATCAAACAAGCTTACAAAGCCTTTCGAAACTCCATC
>PEAR01000155.1 GCA_002753745.1 Candidatus Omnitrophota bacterium
GTCACCCCCCGGGCCGAAGCAACCGCCATTGCCGGGGGCACCAGCGAACAGGCGATCATTTCAGCCATCAACCCGACGGAAGGCCTGATCAATATCCATGTCACCGGCCCCGTCACCAAACCGAAGATCGACCACAACATCTCGGCGCCGACCGTCATCAAGAAAACCCTGCAGAACACGGTGGGCGGCCTGCTGAAAATGTTTGAGTAACATCCACGGAAAACGTTTCCTCCAATTTCCGCCAAATGTGCCGGATGGCAAGGATAAACCATCCGGCGCATGAAGCAGCGTCGGGAAAAGACCCCAAGAATGATTCCCATCCACCCCTGCCAAAATCACCTTTTCCTGCTTTGTCAAATTTTTATTTCGTAAAAAACACATTGGCAATAAACAACTTACATCTCGTCAAAAACTTTTATTCGAAAAATTTGAAAATCGCATGTTACATTTGAATCAAGCCGCGGTTAGAGTCATCGGAGCAAGATTTAAATCCCCACAACCTGGGGCAACATTGTAGAAAAAACTTTTTTAACCACACAGGAGGAACAAATGATTAATTTTACGAAGAAGCTTTTATTGACAGGAATGATGTGCAGTTTGTTGTTCGTGGGCGGAATTTCACAAGCAGCAGCACCGGCGCCCATTCCCGCTTTAAGCTACAGCATGTTGACTTTTGATGCCGGCACCAATGGGCCCATTACAAAACAAACCGTTGAAGTTAAGTATGTTATCAAAATCGTCAATCATTCTGCCGTTGGATACAAAAACATAGCCCTTACTCCAACAGGATTCTGCTTTAAATCATTAACCAAAGATTTTGGCTGCATAACCCTTCTCAACAACAAATCATCGGCTTCTGTCGATATTACTCCCTTTGGCACAACAGTCATAGCCCTGGACAAAACAGAGAAAATTGCTGATTTTAATGTTTCGATAAGAAACGCCAAAAGATCTGGCGGATCGAGCCCGGCCATGGCCGACAAACCATTCTTCCAGACAATGATCGGCTGCATCGACTTTAATGTCAACATCGACGGCAATGATATCGGAAACGTCAATATCTGCGATGTCATTTTTACTCCTGACACCGCCAAAACATTAATCGCGGCAACTCTTGACCGCAGCGGCTTCCTGTCAGGCGAATTGAGATAACACTAAATAAACTTTAAAGAAAAGGCCCTGGATAACCAGGGCCTTTTCTTTTTATATCGCTTGGGATGCTGCCAGATAACGTTCGAGGAGTTTCAGAAATAACCGCAGGGCATTGGCGCGATGGCTCATGGTCTGTTTGACCGCCAAAGGTAATTCGCCGAAAGTTTTTTGATGGGCAGGAATTAAAAAAAGAGGGTCGTAGCCAAAACCATTCGTGCCGCGACGCTCGGTGGTAATAACGCCCTCGCAGGTGCCTTCAACCACATCAATCAGGCGATCTTTATCGGCCAGCGCGATCGCCGAGTGATAGCGCGCGGTGCGCTTCTCGTGCGGCACGTCAGCAAGTTCAAGCAATAATTTATCATTGTTCTTTTCATCGGTTGCATCGTCACCGGAATAGCGCGCGGAATAAACACCCGGCCGCCCGTCGAGCGCATCCACCGCCAGGCCGGAATCCTCACCCATCACAAGTTTCCCGGTGTGCTGGGCAATGACGACGGCTTTCTTGGCCGCGTTGGCGCGAAACGTCAATCCATCCTCAACGATCTCCGGCATCGGCCCGCAATCCAGGAGCGAAACGACCTTGATCCCGCACGGGGCCAACAGGTCGGCAATCTCACGCACCTTGCCTTTATTCTTGGTGGCGACTAAAAGTTCCATTATTTCAATGCCTTGTTCTGGATCACAAACAATTCCTGGATACCCTTCTCGGCCAGCTTCAGCATGGCATTCATCTCTTTCGTCGAGAACGGTGCATGTTCAGCCGTGCCCTGCACCTCGACAAATTTGCCGGAGCCGACCATCACGATATTCATATCCACATCCGCGGAAGAATCTTCCACATAATTCAAATCCAGCGCAGCCTTGGCCTTAACCATCCCGACACTGATCGCCGCCACCTGTTCGGTCAGCGGCCATTCCACGATCAAACCGGCTTTCTGAATTTTCTTGAGCGCCAGCGCCAGCGCAATATACCCGCCGGTAATGGAGGCCGTACGCGTCCCGCCGTCGCCCTGGATCACGTCGCAATCGATCTTGACCGTGCGCTCACCGAGTTTCTTCATGTCGACCACCGCCCGCAGGGAACGGCCCACCAGCCGCTGGATCTCCTGCGTGCGCCCCGACCCGCCGCCTTTCTCGCGGCTGATGCGCTGAGAACAAGAACGTGGCCGCATCCCGTATTCCGCCGTCACCCACCCCTGTCCTTTGCCTTTAAGAAACGGCGGCACACCTTCTTCGACCGACGCCGAACACACCACCTTTGTTTCACCAAAAGAGATCAAACACGACCCCTCGGCATGTTTCAAATAATTCTTCTGAACGATCACGTTACGCAACTCATCCGCCGCGCGGCCATCAATGCGAGTGTTCATTTCTTCCTCCGATATTCCGCTTCCACGGTCGTGTAAATCCCGCCGCGGGGATTCATTTCCACATTCACCTTCATCCAGCGGGGCTGGCATGCCTTCACCATATCATCAAGAAGCTTGTTCACCAGATGCTCGTGAAAGATCCCGACCTCACGGTAGAAATACGTATACATCTTCAGCGACTTGAGCTCCAGGCAATCCTTCGCCGGACGGTAATCCACCTTGATCACCGCAAAATCCGGCAGCCCGGTCTTGGGGCAAATACAGGTAAACTCCGGAATCTCCAGGTGGATCACAAAATCCCGGTCTGCGTACTGATTCGTCCACACCTCGATCCCCGGCGTTTTTAACTGCCGGATTTTCTTTTGCAAGCCTTCATAGGAACTAATATCCATAAATCTCCTTATATAATAAACCCCCTCCGCCATTGATGTGCGAAGCGTTGGGTTTGCTCGTGAAGGCATTTTGCCTTCGACCCGCGGAAAAACAACCACGAAACATTTCACTTCTTAAGGGAAACCCCGTCTAAGGCGTCATGGTCGAAGGCACGCCGGAACGAGCAAGCCCAACGCGTAGCCAACCCCTATCGCCCGAAATCTACCCCCACGACAATGAACAAAACCACACACCGCATCAGCGAATATTGATAAACTTGTGTATCTGCGGAATAATGCGCACATCCGACAGATAATTAAGCGCGTAGCGCTGAAACTCCCGGCACCTGGCGATCACTCCGTGTTCAATGTCAAAATGATTCGGCTGCAGGAACAACGGCATCGTTGGGTCACCTTTTGAGATCATCTCCACCGCCTTGACCATGTCTTCCATCGTGGTCTGGGACGAAATAACGGTCTTGATGAACACATCCTTCCCCCAGGCCACCCGAAGAAAATCAACATGCTCATCCCAGTACCCCGGACAGCCGGTCGAGCTGGGCAGCTTGATATCCATCGACACGATATCAACATCTTCCACCACGGCCGCCAGCGCCTTGGGCAGGGTGCCGTTCGTTTCCAGATAAACGACCGTCTTGTAAACCTTAACGATCGCCAAAAGTTCTTTCAGGAAATCCACATGAAGCAGCGGCTCTCCGCCGGTGATGCTCAGCGAATGACTGCCGTGCCAGTGGCGCTCGATCTCCGACCAGAGCTCCAGCGGCTCCATCTCGAGAGATCCGGCCGGATGATGGTCGCGGGCATGCGCGCTGTCGCACCAGGCGCATTTGAGATTGCACCCGGCCAGGCGAACAAACACCTGCTGAACGCCGGCATACTTGCCCTCGCCCTGGACCGAATCAAAAACCTCGACAACATTAGCTTTAACGGCCATTGGCTTCCTTAAACCCTTTATCCCTCAACCGGCAACTGTCACAAACTCCGCAGGGCGATTTACCGCCCTGATAACATGACCATGTTTTTTCATACGGCACGCCAAGTTTAAACCCCAAACGTATGATTTCCGCCTTGCTCATGCGGATCAGGGGCGTTTCGATCCGCACGCCATGATGTTCAACCCCGGCCTTGAGCCCCGCATCCAGCGTTTTCTGGAACGCGCGGAAAAATTCCGGCCGGCAATCCGGATATCCCGAATAATCCAGCGCATTCGCCCCGATAAAAATAACGCGGGCGCCGACCGCCTCGGCAAAAGACGCCGCAAAACTCACAAAAATTATATTCCTCGCCGGCACATAGGTCGACGGGATCACGCCTTTCTTGACACCGCTCACCGGCACCTTGATCTTCTGATCCAGCAGCGCCGAGCCCTTCCAGGGCATCGCGATCCTGACCGTTTCCAGCGGCACACCCGCCGCCTTTGCCACCGCCCGGGCCGCCAGAATCTCTTTTTTATGCCGCTGGCCATAATCAAACACCAGCGCGCGCACGTCGTAACCTTTAGCCTTCGCGTAATATAACGTGGTCGCGGAATCCAACCCTCCGGACAATAAAACAATCGCCTTTTTGCTCGTCATCAATCCCTCGCGCACGTACAGGCGGGCCCCCGTGCCCGCCCTTTACTTTAAAAAGGGCCGCCACGGGGGGACGGCCCCTACTCGTAATAGACAACATCCGCTTTGTCGCTTTCCCACACACGAACCTTCACCAGTCTTACCGGCGCGATCAAAGGCTTGTATTCACGGTAAATATACTGCGCCAGGTTCTCCGCCGTCGGATTGTTGGCTTTAAAGAAATCAAGGTCATTAAGGCAGGCATGATCAAGCCGGGACAGGATACTTTTTAAATGCGCTTTCATTTTAACAAAATCCGCCATCACCCCTACCTTGTCAAGTTCGGTGCCGGAAACCGTCACCGCCACTTTCCAGGTATGCCCGTGCAGGTTCTTGCACTGCCCGTCGTAATCGCGCAAAAAATGCGCGGATGAGAAATCATCGCGTACCGTCAGTTCAAACATGGTCCACCCTCCTGACCTGGGTCAGGTCCTGCCCCAGGAAACGCTTGGCCAGCAAACGAAAATGCTGGGGTTCATCAGATACCAGAAATTCATGGCGCGGCGGATGTTTGGCATTTCGCGACAGGCCTTTGGCCTCCAGCAGCGTTTTCACCTCGCGCGCGGTTTCCGCAGCCGAATCCACCAGTGTCACACCTTTACCCATCACTTTCTGGATAACCGGCTTTAACAACGGATAATGCGTACAGCCCAGGATCAGCGTATCCACCTTTTCCCGACGGATCGGCGCCAGATATTCCTCGGCCACGCTTTCCGTCACTTTACCCTCCAGCCAGCCTTCCTCGACCAGCGGCACGAAGAGCGGGCACGGGCGCGACACCACCTGCGCCCCTTTCAGCATCTTCATGATCGTATCGGCATATTTTCCGCTGGCCACGGTTGACTGGGTCGCAATGACCCCGATCCGTTTGCTGACGGATACGTCAACCGCCCGCCGTGAACCGGGCTCAATAACGCCGATCACCGGCACCGCATATTCCCGGCGGCTCACCTCCGGTGC
>PEAR01000156.1 GCA_002753745.1 Candidatus Omnitrophota bacterium
ACAGCCCGTCTTTTTTCCCATCAATTCCGCCATCATGGCCTGAAGGTTGCCGCCCCTGGCGAGATACCAGCCGTGGGAACGATGATAAGGATTTACCACATCGCCTTTTTCCAAAGCAGCACAAACGCCGACCGCCACCGCTTCCTGCCCGGTATAAAGGTGCATCGGGGTCTTGATCTCATTGGCCGGATGATAAATAGCGGCGAGCCGCTCCTCAACGAGCCTTAACCTCAGCATCGCCTTCAATAACGTCGTCTTTTTTTCCGGCATCAGCATAAGGGTCACTTTAAATTAAGGGTTTTCATGACACGAATATTATAATAAGCCTCGCGGGTCATGGCCTCCGGCAGCTTCCCGTCCTCAAACGCTTTCACCAGGTCTTTAACGGCATCCTCAATTGTATGTGCCGGGACAAAACCCAGCTCCCGGCTGATCTTGGCAGAAGACACATGATAGGAACGGTTGTCATCCGTGGGCTCCGTCACAATCACCATCTTCGGGTCATTAACAACATCCTTGACGATGCCGGCCAGCTGATGAAGCGTGTGATTCTCATAGCCGACGTTGAAAATCTTCCCGGCGATCTTTTCTTTCGGATACTCCAGGCACTTGACATAGAGGTCCGTAATATCCTCAATATGGATATTCGGCCGTTTCTGGGTCCCGCCGAAAACCTTGATCTTACGGTGATGAAACCCGTGATTCGACAGGATATTGACAGCCAGGTCCAGGCGCTGGCGCGGAGAATACCCGCACACCGTCGCGGGACGAAGGATCAGGGTCGTGAATTCTTTCGTTTGCTGCGGCAGCAGGTACTCCTCACACAATGCCTTGTACTTCGAATAATCCGTCAGCGGCTCCAGCGACATTTCCTCCGTCACATTATCCGTATCCTTAACCCCGTAGACGCTGGATGAAGACGCGTAAATAAACCGTTTAACATTGTTCTTCCTGGAAATCTGCACCAGCGGAATAAAAGCATCATAATTGATCGACTTTCCCAGGGTCGGATCAAGCTCAAAACTCGGATCATTGGAAATGCAGGCCAGGTGGATAACCGCATCCGTTCCAGGGATGATCTTTTCAAGCAAAGACACATCTCGCATATCACCCTTCACTTCCGTCAACCCCGGATGCCCCTTCACCGCGGCCAGCACATCCCCGTAGATATAAAGATCCAGTACCTTGACGTTATACCCGGCCTTCAACAGTTTAGGAACAAGGACTGCCCCCACATAACCGGCCCCGCCTGTGATAAACACATTCTTGATCTTGTCAGCCATGTTCAACTCTTCCTTTTTGATATGTTGCAAAAGATCCTTTTTCAGATCTATTAACGCCAAAAGAACTCAAGTGCATCTCCGTCTGTTACCCGGCCGATTATTTAATGCAAAGAGCCATTAAGTAGTGAGCCATCCGCTTATACCCTGTATGGACCATTTCATCATTCATGGAAAACATAAAGACATGTGAAAAATATCCGCCTAATGTTTTCTCAAGCCTGTCCGCATCAAAAAGATTAATGTGCCCCACCTTGCTGCGCGCCGAAGCATATTGCTGCGCATCTTGATTCGGCGTCCCGAAAATGGCCACACCCCCTTGTTTCAATGTGGCGCAAGTATTTGTCAAGAATTTATCCTGCTCCCTGGCATGTATATGCTCAATGACATCCAGACATACAAGTCCATCGCCCTTTACCCCTTTATAAGGTCCGTTCACGAAATCATGGCATGCAAAAGTTGCCCTGCCCTTGGCATGCGGAATAATATTCTTATTGTCATACGCGATCTGAGGCGCATCAAAATCAAGGCCTGTAACCTTGGCCTTTGTCTCGGAAAGAAAAGAAAGAATTCCAAGCCCCTCGCCGCAACCGACTTCAATAATATGACTGGAACGTACCAGCATCTTGGCCGCGAACTTATACCGCGCAAGCGTAAAAAGAAAATGCTTGGTGTCCTTAATGATCACCTCAGAATTAACGGGTCCGAGGCTGAAATAATCCTCGCTGATCATGTCTGTAACCTTTTCCCATGCTTTTCTGGTCTTATTCATCTCATCATCCTTCTGAATATAATGTTTAATTTTTCTAAAAAACTCTTCGTTGTTAACATCCTAAACATAAGCACTTACGTAAAACAAATTAGCGAGCGTTGAGACAGTAGTGATCTTGCTTTAATCCAGCATTTGCTTAACGGTATCGAAAACCTCCTGCGGTGACGTAGCCGTCATGCACCCGTCCTTGAAATGCGGGCATTTCTCCTCGCGGCAGGGAAACAGATCACACGTGACATCCTTCGGATAAAAAGCGGTCCCTAACCCATACAAGCAATTCTCCTGGCAGTGCGTCGGCCCGAAGATCGCCACAAATTTCTTCTTTAAGGCGATCGCAATATGCATGCCGAACGAATCATTGGTCACCAGAACCCGGCAGGAATTGATCCAGTCAAAATACGCTTCCATATCATCCTGCCCCTGCTGCCAGGACACCGAATATTTTCTGCCGGCCAGTTTTTCCAGCTTTTTCCAATACGTCATCGGCCAGCCTTTTAACGGCCACTTGTTACCCACCTGATAATTAAACCCTATATCAAACTTCTCTTTGGTCTTCGGCTGATACCCGAGAATATAACCTTCGTCCTTCCAATGAGCGCCGACCATCTCAAAAAGCCCCTCCTGCCAAAACGCCTTACGGTGCCTTTTATGCTCAATGTTGCGGCAAATATCAAGAACATCGTGCGTCCCGTCATAGGCCTCTGCTTCACCCGAACGGCGGTCAAAGCGGAAGCCATAGCGCCTCCACGCGCTCACAGAATCCGCCAGCGCGCACAATCCCGGAACCTTCTCCAGATTGATCACCGTATCAAATTCCTCCGCCTGAAGCTGCAACACTGAGGTCAGGTTATAGATCATGATCCGGCTGATAAAAGGATTACCTTTCAGGATCGGAAAAGCTTTTTCGTCGACCAGCCAGGTAACATGATCGTCCTTATATAGGTTCAGCAACACGGTCGTCCGCAGGACATCGCCATAGCTGGTAACCGTACTGATCCCGGCGTCAAGCGTTTCAGAATAACCAACCTTGATAATAAGGACTTTCTGCTGTTTCTTCTCCATATCACTCTGCCCCCTGAAACTTGATATCTACCGAGGTATACCCGAACTGCTGGTAATGATTATTCTTGATCTTGACATCGCACTCGCTGCACAGCCCGAAATTCGAACAGGCGATATGTTCCGCGGGAAAAGCAAAATGACCGTCCAGAATATTGCCCAGCGCCCGTTCACGCCGGTTAAAGTACAAATCGGAATGACACAAATAGATCATCCCGTCCGGCGCCACCGGCACGACCGTATTGCGGCAATACACCGTCACGCCCTGCTTTGTGCCCGCCACCGATCCGGGATATTTCAGGGCCCCGTACATCTTTCCGTCGTAACTGCCAAGAAAATCCTTGGCCCGGAACTCGACGCCGTGCTCTTTGGCGTAGGCCTTCATGTCACAGATCTCCGCCTCCGACACTGACGGATGCGTCAGGTAATAAAGCCCGATGCTTAAAATGTCATTCAGCGTCGCGATGCGCGCCACCAGCTCCCTGAAATCATTCTGCCCTTGATGGTAACTGACGCGGATCGTCGGATACGGGCAGGCGCGCTGATTCCAGGCCAGCGTTTTCAGCTTGAGGAAATGCTCCCGCGTCAGATGCGGCGGCAGCGCCGTCATGATATCGACTTTATGCTTGATATTCTCCAGGATCTCCCAAATACCTTTATAAAGAAACGGCTCACCCCCCTGCAGTGAGATCGGCACCTCTTTCGGCAAAACCAGGCGGTTCAATCCCCTGATCCAATCCTGCGGCGAAAGATAGTGTGTTTCCCGGCGGCCGATGAACGACGAGCCATGATGGCTCGTGATGCAATACGGGCACTTGAGAAAACACTTATCCGTCAGGTAAACGCCAACATAATCATAATCTTCGGGAACAATAATGTGATCCATCATCGCTTTATTTCCTGATCGTCCAGAAATCCTGGGCCAGCGTCTCGAGATAAGCGAACGGCATTGTGAAATATCCACCCATGCCCCACCCCTCACCCCAGGAATTACGAACCAGAAAACGCCTGTCTTTCTGATTATACCCAACCGCCATGACCGCGTGCCCGCCAAGCATCCGCTCGGTCTTCTTCGGCATCGGCACGTTCCCGGTTTTAGCAACATGCGGCGTCTGTAAACTTTCATAAACCGCAAACCCGAAAACAAACGGGAAGCCCTCCGAAAGACAGGCCAACATCTCGTCGATATTCATGATCCGGTGATACGAAACAATACAATGCTGTTTAGCTTCGGCATAACAACGCACTGACGGCTTATCAGCAAATTTCGCAATATCATACGGCCAAAGGTTTTCTGAACATGCACCGGCTTTGGCCAGGGTTTTGATCCCGTTTCGCAATGATGCCCCGGAATCGGCCGATGTATCTCCCTGAAGCGCCCGTTCATTATAATAAATAAACAACCGGCTGACATCCTGATACACCCCGTCAGCCTTCTTGTCAAGGAACTCCAGATTCCCGGCCAGGGCATTCGCCGTGCAACTGCCCAAACGGCCCTGATCTTCCACCACTGAGCAACCAGCCCGCAGATCAACTGACGGTGCCAACGTTACTTTGGTCCGGATCGCGCTGAAATACAAGTCCCGACTGTCCGGAATATCCGGCACCCAGCCATAAGCAAACTTTTTCTGCCCGTCCACTGATCGCTTGATCATCGAGAAAACCCCTTTCCTCTGATCAGCCGGCAATCGCCGGCATCATTTGACCGATCACCAAATCGTCTTTGGCTAAAGCTTCCACCACATTAACTGAACGCAAATCCTCCGGAAAAATTGATTCATCCTGCTCACGGCATACCAAAAGAACGCCATCACCTCGAGCCTGAATGGGATCTTCAATCCTGACAAGGATGCAACCTTTAAACGCATCCTCCTGGATCGTCATTTCAATTAAAGCCGTAAGATCTGAACTGCCAAGCACATAGAGCTTTCTGACTCCCTGACCGTACAATTCCTGCAACAGACGGGAAATGCTCTGGCGAATCAGGCCGATCGAGTCGATTGTCTTCATTGTGTAACGGACAGATTTGCGCATCTTCTCGGAAAAACCCTTGGGGGTAAGAAGATACTCAACCTTCTTTTTATTAAGCTGTTGAATACGGATATAGCCTTTGGTGATAAGACGCCGGATAAGCATGTTGGTCATGCCTAAAGACAGGTTCATCTGCCGGGAAAGGTCCCTTTGATTGGAGCCAAGCTCGCCGCCAATGATATTGATCAACTCAAATTCGCGCTCATCCATCATTTATGACAACCTTTTGAGATCACACTGTTTTA
>PEAR01000157.1 GCA_002753745.1 Candidatus Omnitrophota bacterium
TCGGTGCCAACCCCAAAGGACATCCTTCCTGTTTGACACCGACATCCAAAACCAGATCACAATGCCTGGCCAGCGAAGATTTCAAAGCGCCTGTCATCGCTACCGTCCGACAACCGATCTTCTTAAGCAGCGGCAACAAACGCACCGTTTCCTCAGTCTCACCGCTGGAAGAAATTAAGATCACCACATCCGCCCGGGTGACCTGCCCGAGGTCTCCATGGACAGCTTCAGCGCTGTGCATATAAATGCTGGGCGTTCCGGTAGACGACAATGTCGCGGAGATCTTATGGCCAATGATCCCGGTCTTTCCCATCCCGGCCACTACCACACGGCCCTCACAGGCCGCCATCGCATCCACGGCCCGGACAAAATGATCATCCAGACGGGTAATCAACGCCTTTACCGCCATCGACTCTATCTCAAGAACCTCTTTGGCTCTTTTTATGGACATGTCATTTACCCTTCATCAAAAAATCGATCTTGACCATGGTCTTAAGCAACGGTTCCAGCTTTGCGATCGGAAGCATATTGGGACCGTCCGAAAGAGACTTTCGAGGGTCAGTATGTGTTTCCATGAAAACAGCATCGATCCCGGCGGCAACGCCACATCGGGCCAACAACGGTATAAATTCACTGCGGCCGCCGGTCTTATCCCCTAAACCGCCAGGCTGCTGCACACTATGCGTTACGTCATAAACAACCGGATACCCCAGATCACGCATGATCTGAAATGCTGTAAAATCGGTGACCAGATTATTGTACCCGAAAGAAACACCGCGTTCCGTCAACAGGATCTTCCTGTTCCCGGTGCTTTCAATCTTCTTGACCAGGGAGCGCATGTCCCACGGCGCCAGAAACTGGCCTTTCTTGACACTAATAACTTTACCTGTTTGGGCCGCCGCGACCAGCAGATCCGTCTGACGGCACAAAAAAGCGGGGATCTGAATGATATCCAGCACCCTGGCTGCCGCGTCTATCTGCGTGATGTCGTGAACATCACTGATAACAGCAACGCCAAAACGTTCCTTGACCTCGCGCAAAATTTCAAGCCCCGCCTGAATCCCGGGCCCCCGGAAAGAGTCAACCGACGTCCGGTTGGCTTTATCATAACTGGCTTTAAAAATAAAAGGCACGTTTATCCGCTTGACGATCCGGATGATATCAGCCGCCATTTTGATCGTTGACTTGCGGTCTTCAATCACACAGGGCCCCGCGATCAGGACAAAAGGCTGCCCGCCGCCGATCTTAATCCCGTTAATATTAATGACGCGTGTTTTCATAGTATTTGACTGCTTTCGCCAGGTCCTCAATCGTATCAACCCCGATTGTCTCTGTATCCGTCTCAACAAGTTTGATCTTGTGCCCGTTTTCCAGAACTCTTAACTGCTCCAGGCATTCTTCCTGTTCCAGAAATGATTTCGACCATCCGCAATATTCCAACAAGAACTCACGACGATAGGCGTAAATGCCAAGATGCCGAAAATATGATGAGAAATCCGTTACGACACCGTCCCGATGATACGGCAGGGGCAAACGCGAAAAATACAGGGCATTCATGCCACGATCCATCACCACTTTAACGATATTCGGGTTCTGAAAGTCTTCCTGACGCTCAAAACGCTTGATCGCGGTCGCCATCACGGGTATCCGATCAACGTCGAGAGACGTCACCAAAGCATCTATGAGCAAAGGATCAATAAAAGGCTCATCACCCTGAATATTGACCACAATATCTGCCGTGATCCCCTTGACAGCTTCAGCCACCCGGTCAGAGCCCGAAGGATGATCCTGACGCGTCATTACCGTCTTCGCTCCGAATGCCTGCGCCGCTTCAAAAACATGTTTTTCATCACAGGCGACGATCACGTCAGCCAGTCTGGACGAGCGTCTTGCCCGTTCCCAGACATGTTGCAACATCGGTTTACCGCCGATATCCCGAAGAATTTTGCCCGGTAGACGGGTCGACGACCAGCGGGCCGGAATGACACCAACAGCTTTCATGATGAACCCTTTAACGACCTGACAAGCTCGTCCATCGTTACCGCCGCAGCGCCGATCTTTCCGACCACGATCCCCGCCGCATGGTTCGCGATATCCGCCGCTTCCTTCTTTTTCGCACCGGCAGCCAGCGCCAGTGTAAAAACAGAGATAACCGTGTCCCCGGCGCCGGAAACATCAAAAACTTCCTGGGCCCGCGTTGGAATGTGCAGAGGCTCTTTCCCCTCCTCAAGCAAGCACATCCCGTCCTCACCGAGCGTAATCAATAATGAATCAATCCCTAAATAATTCAACAATCCCGATCCGGCCTTCTTGACAACATCCAGGGAATCCAAACGTGTGTGGACGATCCCGAATGACTTGCGCGTATCCGGCTCAAGACTGCGCAGGGCATTCTCGGCTTCTTTACGGTTCGGGGTGATCGACGTCACGTGACCATAAAACTTCAGATGCTCCACCTTCGGATCCACCACGATCGGAATACCGGCCTTACGCGCCAGCGTGGTTAAATCATCAACCAAAGGCGGCTGAACGATCCCTTTGCCGTAATCAGAAATGATCACCCCATCCAGATCTGAAAAATTCTTATGGATAAAAGGCGCAATCTTATCATCATAAAAACGGCCGTCAGAATCATCCACGACTTTTTCCCGGTCTATACGCACTACCTGTTGCTGATGCGCGACCACTCGGGTTTTTAAAATAGTGTGTACCCGGCTGTCTTCCATGATGCCGCTGATACGGATCTTGCGATCTTTAAGAGCTTCTTTAAGGAGCTCGCCCTCAACATCGGCGCCAACCCGGCCCACCACCGTAACTTTTGCGCCCAGGCTGCTAAGATTGTTGGCCACGTTGGCAGCGCCGCCGGGCGTATAGAAGACTTCCTTTTGTAAAAGAATCGGAACCGGCGCTTCCGGCGATATGCGTTCGACCGTCCCCTTGATGTATTGATCAAGAATGAGATCGCCAACAACCAGAATGTGGCGTTTTTTGAAATTGCCTAGAATATTGACATATTTATTCATATAAAGTATTAGTATCCCCCTAAAAAGAAGGATTATCCTAACATAGTTGAAAATGGCTGTCAAACACGGGTTAGAGGAACTTCACCGCTGCGGAAAAAACCTCATCTGGGGTGATAGAATCAAACCTTCCGCTTAAAACCCGGCTCTCAGAATCGATGACGATCTCTTCACCAGGCTTGTTGACCAGTAAAACGGCCTTGTCGCTTAAAGGACGCCAACGCTCAGGATTCAGCCCGGGCTGGCAACGCAAGAAAAGTGAAATGACCGGTATCCCAACCGCTGCGGCGATATGGACCGGACCCGAGTCATTGGAAATCAAAAGTGCACAGCGCTTGAGGACTGCCCCGAATTGAGCCAGCGTGAATTTACCTGTTAGGTCAATACCCGGAATCCGAGCCGCAAACGTTCCTGTTGAAGATCCACCGACGATAACCACCCTGACGCCCCGTTCCTGGCTAAGCCTTCTGGAAAGAAGGGCAAATGACTCAATCGGCCAGTGCCTGGTCACGCAGCTAGCATCAGGATGCAGAGCAACCAGCGGGCCTTTTCCGGGAAGCTGTGCCACAAAAGCTTCTGCCCAGGCATCGACAGCTGCGTTGACAGCCACTTCCAAACGGGGTTCGGCTTTTTCGACACCGATCATCCGTAATAAATCCAGACAGTAATCAAGCTCATGCTTCTTTCCCAAATGGCGCTCATCCTTGACCGGATGTGTCAGAAAAAAACCGTATTTTTTGTTTAAATACCCCAAACGGACGGGGATCCCGGCAAGGAAACACGCCAAATTCGTTTTCTGCTTCGTATGAAAAACAATGGCCAGATCAAAACGCGCACGGAAAAGCGTGAAAACAAGCAGCATATACCCGATCCATCCACGGTGGACATCCTGAACAATCACCTCATCGATAAACGGCAACCCGTCAATGAGATCACGGGTGGTTTCGCTTACCCACACCGTAAGACGGGCGCAGGGATATTTACTTTTGATCGCCCGTATCGCCGGGATCGTCAAAATAAGATCTCCCATGCGGTCCGTGCGGACCACCAGAATATTGCGAAAATTCTTGTTCATGCCATTCCTTTCACGGCATTAAGGACGTCATCCATTGCCAGATCACTCATCCTGCCAGACGCACTGCGAACAACACAGGCTTTTTTACCCCAGGGGCCATAGACAAGCGGATCAGTGGGCCCAAAAAGGGCCACCGTCGGTATATTCAAATAGCTGGCCAAATGCATGATCCCGCTGTCATTAACCACGGCCAAACGGGCCTTACTCAAGACCAGGGCCAGCTCTTTTAACGACGTCCTCCCGCAGAGATTAACCACCCCGTCAGGAACAGATTTAAGAATACCGCCGGCGATCCCGGCATCTTTGCGATCTCCGACCAAAATGACATTCAGACCGCGAACATCCTTTAAATAACGGATAACCTCGACAAAGCCAGAATCTGTCCAGCGTTTTCGATCATCGGCCGCGCCGGGAGCAACGATCACAAATCGAGCGCATCCCGCCAAAAGGCCATCCACAGCCAGCTTTTCGGATTTATCCCAGAATAACGCATGGCGGTTTTGCGGCAGGGGAATATCCTTAAGCACTGTCTGCAGGCGCCGCAAGTGCTTATCCCTCATGTGCCCGACACTTTCACCGGCAAAAACAGGACGTGTTCGCCGACGTGAACGCGTCAAGAAAGGCAACATTGAATTGCGCAAATCAACCACCAGGTCAAATTTGTCGCGGCGAAGTTCAAGAATCCAGCGCACCTTGGAAGGGATCCCGGTCTGCTTCTCCAGAATATGAACCCGCTTTACTCTGGGATTCCCCTCAAAAAAAGCCTTGGCTTTGGCTGAAACAATAACAGAAAATAATGCGTCTGGATAAGCCTCACACAACGCATCAAACACAGGAAACGTCAACACCACGTCACCGATATTACTCAACGATATGAAAAGAACCGACCTGACCTTAGCAGGCGCGAACAGCCTTGACAACATCAGCAACCTCCACCGCTTTCATGCAACGGTTATCTGGACACTCCAGGTAATAGCACGGAGCTTTATTGCAGCCCACGTCGCAAAAAAGGATCGATGATCTTCCCGTACCGCGGGGCCCGGTGATCTCCGGACGGGTCGGACCGAAGATCGCGACCGTTCTCACACCCATGGCAGATGCTAAATGTAAAGGCCCGGAATCGGCCGAGATAACACAGCGAGCCCGGACAAAAACAGCCGCCAGCACAGGTAGATCTGTAGCGCCGGTTAGATCAACAGCGGACGTCCCCAGCGTCATAACGATACGTGAAACCCTCCCGGTATCCTGCGGTCCGCCGGTAAAAACAATTTTTAACCC
>PEAR01000158.1 GCA_002753745.1 Candidatus Omnitrophota bacterium
GAATATTGCCGCCCATAATCCCGATTTTGATACATCTTTGCCGGTCAAGTCAGCATCCGGCATCAGTGGGGACCTGGCCAAGATCGAGCAGATCCTGGATGCTAATATTCGCCCGGCTCTCCAGCGTGATGGCGGCGACCTTCAGGTGGTCAGCCTTGACGGCAAGATATTAACGATCGATTACCAGGGCGCTTGCGGATGCTGTCCTCATGCGGCCATGGGCACGCTGTACGCGATCCAGAATGTTCTGCGTGATCAATATGATCCTGAGATCGTTGTCGAAATGGGATAGAAATATGTTCAAGATCCATAAAAAAGTTAAATACGCGCTGACGTCGCTCAAATACATGAAGAAAAAGGCCGTTAAGGAACTCTCAACGGCTAAAGAGATATGCGCTGCTTTTAAAATGCCTTTTGATCCGACGTCCCGGGTTTTACAGATCATGACGCAGCATGAAATTCTTGAGGCCGTTCAGGGGGCGTATGGCGGGTATCGTTTGGTGGGAGATCTGGATAAGGTGTCGTTGTATGATTTGAGCAGGATGGTGATCGGCCCGATTGCGGTGACAGCTTGTTGTTCCTCAGACGAACCGGATTGTGAGCGTGTTGATGCCTGTGTTTTAAAGACCGAAATGGGCCGTTTGAATTCCCGATTGGTTAAGCTTTTAAAAGAGATCAAAGTAAGCGAGATGATCTGATGTCTGAAGATAAAAACATCCTCAATGGCAGCCAATTGACCGGCGATTATAAATACGGTTTTTATGCCGAGGTCGATTCTGACACAGCTCCGAAGGGGCTGAGTGAGGACATTGTCCGTCTTATTTCATCCAAGAAGGGCGAGCCGGCGTTTATGCTCGAGTGGCGCTTGAAGGCGTTTCGTTATTGGCAGGGAATGAAAGAGCCGCATTGGGCGAATTTTAAATACGGGCCGATCAATTATCAGGATATTCGTTACTATTCAGCACCGAAGCTGAGAGGGGATGGTCCCAAAAGTCTGGCAGAGGTTGATCAGGAAGTTGTTAAGACATTTGAGAAATTAGGGATTCCCATCAGCGAGCAGAAACGCCTTTCAGGTGTGGCTGTCGATGCTGTCTTTGATAGTGTCTCAGTTGGGACAACTCATCAGGTAGAGCTGGAGAAGCAGGGCATTATTTTTTGTCCGATTTCGGAAGCGGTGCAAAAGCATCCCGACCTGGTGATGAAATATATTGGCAGTGTGGTGCCGTATCAGGATAATTTCTTCGCTGCGCTTAATTCAGCTGTTTTTACCGACGGGTCGTTCTGTTATATTCCGCCCGGGGTACGGTGTCCGGTCGAACTCTCGACATATTTTCGAATTAATGCCAAAGAAACGGGGCAATTCGAGCGCACGCTGATCGTGGCCGATAAAGGCGCTTTTGTCAGTTACCTCGAAGGATGCACGGCACCATCCCGTGATGAGAATCAGCTGCATGCGGCCGTGGTTGAGCTGGTGGCGCTTGACGATGCCGAGATCAAGTATTCCACGGTGCAGAACTGGTACGCCGGCGACAAAAACGGGCTTGGCGGGATCTACAATTTTGTTACTAAAAGGGGTAAATGTGCCGGCCGGAATTCGAAGATCTCCTGGACTCAAGTCGAGGCCGGCAGCGCGATTACCTGGAAATATCCCAGCTGTATTTTGCAAGGCGATAATTCTGTTGGTGAATTTTATTCGGTGGCGTTGACCAATAATATGATGCTGGCGGATACGGGAACCAAGATGATCCATATCGGCAAAAATACCAAAAGCACGATCATTTCAAAGGGTATTTCTTCGGATCGGTCGCATAACAGTTACCGCGGGATGGTGAAGATCATGCCGTCGGCCGAGAATGCGCGCAATTTTTCCCAATGCGATTCGATGCTGATCGGGAATAATTGTTCAGCCAATACATTTCCGTCGATCGAGATCGGGAATAATTCCGCGACGATGGAGCATGAGGCGACCACATCCCGGATCAGCGCGGATCAGATCTTTTATCTGCAGTCCCGCGGGCTGGATAAGGAAGAGGCGATATCGCTGGTGATCAACGGGTTTTGTAAAGAGGTTTTCAAGACATTGCCGCTGGAATTCTCCGTTGAAGCTGTCAAGTTGCTTGAAATGAAACTGGAAGGAAGCGTGGGGTGATATGTTAACGATCAATGATTTGTATGCCAGTGTCGAGGGGACACAGATCCTCAAAGGGCTTTCGCTTAAGATCAATGCCGGCGAAGTTCATGCGATCATGGGGCCGAATGGGTCGGGGAAAAGTACCTTGTCTAAAATTCTGGCTGGAAATCCGCAGTACACGGTGGATAGCGGTTCGGTTGAATATGATCCCGGTGGACGCAGTATTAAATTGCTTGAGCTAGATCCTGATATCCGGGCGAAAGAGGGTTTGTTTTTAGCGTTCCAGTATCCTGTGGAAGTTCCTGGCGTCCCGACCTCCATGTTTCTGCGCTCATCCTATAATGCTGTCTGTCGTTATCATGGGGTTGAGGAAATGGATCCGCTGGATTTTGATGTTTTCCTGCATGAGAAAATGAAACTGCTGGATATGGATGACAAATTCATCGACCGCGCGGTCAATGTTGATTTCTCCGGTGGTGAAAAGAAGCGTAATGAGATCCTGCAGATGGCGGTCCTCAACCCGCGGTTGGCGGTGCTGGATGAAACGGATTCCGGTCTGGATGTCGATTCCATGAGGCTGGTCGCCAGCGGCGTGAACAAACTGCGTACGAAGAAGAATGCCATGCTGGTGATCACGCATTATCAGCGTCTGCTGGATTATATTAAGCCTGATTTTGTGCATGTGTTGTGTAAAGGGAGGATCATCAAGTCCGGCGGACCGGAACTTGCCCTTGAGGTGGAGAGCCGCGGCTACGACTGGTTGATCAATCCCGTGGGAGGGCTTAGATAGGATGGAGCCGTTATTATCATCGACAGCATTCTTTTCATCCCTTTTGGGCGACGATCATAAACTTCAGAGCGGAATTCCTCAATGGATCAGGGATTATCGTCGGGGTGATCTTGATTTTTTAGCCACCGCACGGCTGCCCTCTTTTAAGGATGAGGAATGGTTGTACACGCCTTTAAGCCCGTTGTGGCGGCAGCCATTAAAGCTGGTCGACCGACTTGATGGGGTCCTGCCGGATCAGTTCAAGAAATATTTTATTGAAGATGCTGTAAACATCCTGATTTATAACGGCCGGATCGCCGGGGATATAACCCTGCCTGATCAGTCGTTTACCGGTGTATCCATTGAGAAGGGTGACGCGGCTTTTAAGCGTCTGGAAGCCAGCCGTGAGTATTTCAGCACGTTGACCCCTAACGATTCGCCGTTGTTTGGCCGATTGAACCGGGTCTTGTTTTCGGATCCTTTGGTCATTTCGGTCGGCCGGGCAGTAACTTCGCCAGGTCTTATCAACATTGTGAATATTATTACTTCGCCTGATGCGGCTGTTTTTCCGCGGATCATGATCAAGGTTAACGAGGGGGCATCATTAAACGTTGTTCAGTCTTATTTATCTATTCCTGATATTGCGTATCTTGATTTGCCGGTCACGGATATCGTTCTTGATGCAGGCGCAAGGTTGGATTATGGAGAGCGCCATCTGCATTCCACGGCGGGCACGCATATCGGGGCGGTTCGGGTCTGGCAGAAGAAAGACAGCACGTTGCGGTCGTGTATTCTTTCGACGGGCGCTGGAATCTTCAGAAGTAATGTGAATGTTATTCTTGAGGGGCAGGGGGCATCAGCCGAGATCAATGGCCTGCACTCCCTTCAGGGAGAGGCTCATGCCGATAGTCATACTTACCTTGAGCATGTGGCTCCTAATACAACAAGTAATCAGCTTTATAAATGTGTTCTTGAGGGCGAATCTCATTCAGTGTTCCATGGCCGCGTATTTGTCCATCGGGAGGCCCAACAGACAAATTCGTATCAGTTGAATAAAAATCTTTTATTGAGTCGTGAATGCCGGGTTGATACCAAGCCTCAATTGGAGATCAAGGCGGATGATGTGAAGTGTACACATGGCGCCACGATCGGCCAGATGGATGAAGATCAGCTTTTTTATTTGCAGACCCGCGCGGTGAGCCGTGATGAGGCGGTCAGGATGCTGGTGCGCGGTTTTATGGACGATGTGCTTTCGCGGGTTCAAAATCCTTTGGTCCGGGAAGCTTTAACGCAGGAATAATATATGGCCCTTGATATTGAACGTGTCAGAAAAGATTTTCCGAATCTGTCGGCCCGCGGCCGTGACGACAAGCCTCTTATCTATTTTGATAACGCCGCGACGACGTTTAAGCCCTGTCAGGTTATTTCCCTGACGCATCACCATTATTGTCATCGCACTTCCAATATTCATCGCGGGGTGCATTATTTAAGCGAGGAAGCGACGGCTGAATACGAGTCTGCCCGTGATAAGGTGCGGCGTTTTATCAATGCCAAAAGCCTTTCGGAAATCATTTTTACCAAAGGGGCGACGGAATCATTGAACCTTTTGGCCCAAAGCTATGGCCGACACTTCTTAAAGGCCGGGGATGAGATTCTCTTGTCGACCATGGAGCATCATGCCAACATCGTTCCCTGGCAGATGGTACGCGAGGAGACCGGATGCGTGATCAAGGTGATCCCTATCAATGATAAGGGCGAGATCATTCAGGAAGAGTATCGCAAGCTTTTGTCGTCACGGACAAAGATCGTTTCAATCGTTCATGTTTCGAATTCTCTGGGCACGGTTAATCCGGTAAAGGCGATGATCAAAGAGGCCCATGCCGTCGGAGCAGTTTTTGTCCTTGATTCGGCGCAGGGCATTTCGCATGAGCCGATTGATGTCCAGGCCTGGGATGCTGATTTCTGTGTCTTTTCCGGGCATAAGCTGTTTGGGCCGACCGGTGTGGGTGTTCTTTATGGAAAAGAAGCGTTGCTTGAGAAAATGCCCCCGTATCAAGGCGGGGGGGATATGATCCTGAGCGTCACGTTCGAGAAGACGATCTATAATCGCCTGCCGCATAAATTTGAAGCGGGGACGCCCAATGTAGCCGGTGTTATCGGCTTGAATGCGTCGCTGGATTATGTGACCGCGCTGGGGTGGACGGATATCATGGCCTATAAGAAGGAACTGCTGCTGTACGGGACCAATCTTCTTTCGAAGATCGACGGGTTAAAGATCATCGGGACTGCTGCCGACAAAGCGCCGGTGTTTTCGTTTGTGCTGGACAATATTCATCCTCACGATGTCGGCACATTGCTTGACCGGGAAGGTGTCGCGATCCGCACCGGACATCATTGTACCCAGCCGGTTATGAAGAGGTTTGGCGTATCGGCCACATCCC
>PEAR01000159.1 GCA_002753745.1 Candidatus Omnitrophota bacterium
CCTTTGGTCCTTTTTTAAAACGCCGCCCCCCCCCCGCAACAGGGTGGCCAGGTTATGTTTGCAAGCCTGTAACAGTAAGCCGGATGAAAAATCCTCGCTGAACCTGACAGGCTCATCCGCCGTCCGCTTTTCCAGCAGACGGATCGCGTTCTTGAATTCCAATTCAGCCTTGGCCGGCTTTTTCTGGGCCGCGTAAATATTCCCCAGATGAAAATACGTTAACGGCTCATCAGCGGAAAGATATACGATCCGGCGAAAATAGGTCTCAGCCTCCGTCACCTTACCCATCTTCGCGAACAAGGTAGCCAGCAAAAACGCAGCTTCTTCATTAAGGCTGTCTTTTTGCACCACCCCAACCAGCAGCGACGCCGCCTCCTCGTATTTCTCCTGGTCGGCAAGAATGACACTCTTGAGAAAATGCGCGCGGGCATGCGTGTCATGCCGCGCAACAATCTTGTCGAGTGCCGTCAGAGCGACATCATATTTCTTTTTCTGATACGCGCGCGTAGCTTCCGTCAGAAGGCCGTCAGTCTCAGGATCCGAGAAAAAGGCTTCCCCTGCCGGCGGCACGGCCCCCGGTTCACTGGCGATCGTGAACGCCGGCTGATCATCCCCGAATTTAAAAACCGGCAGCGGCACTACCGCCCGGGCCTCCTGCACCATCGGAACGACGCCCAGCTCTTTCTTGTAAATAAACGTGTGCGGATACTCGATCGTACGAAAATGATGATTGATCTGCCAAAGCGTCTCGGAATGCCCCAAAAACATATACCCGCCGTCGGCCAGACTCTCGTAGAACCGGCCCATCAGTTTACGGGTCGTTTCCGGATTGAAATAGATCGTGACATTCCGGCAGAAAATAATATCCAGGCCCGTCATCCCCTCCTGCCCGAACGAATCCTTGCACAAATTATGAAAATTAAACCGGCCCAGCGCTTTCACATCGGCATTCAGCACATATTCTGATTTCTTGCGGTGAAAGAACTTCTCCACATATTCCGCCGGCAATTCACCCAGATCCTTCGGCGTGTACACCGCCTCGCGAGCCACCGCCAGCACGTCACGGTTGATATCCGACCCCAAAATCGAAATGTCCCAGTCGCGAAAATCCGCCAGCACCTCCATGATCGCGATCGCCACCGAATACGCCTCATCGCCGCGGGAACACCCCGCCGACCACACCCGGAGCGAGCGGTCCCCCGAGGCGCGCTTGCGTTTGATGATCTCCGGCAAGACATCCTGCATCAAGACCTCGAACTGGGCGATATTACGGAAAAAATACGTTTCGCCAGTCGTCAAGAGCGTCAGAATTTCCCGCAGTTCCAGGCGCGCTTCCGGGTGATACTTCAAATAATTGTAATATTCCTTATGCGACGAATGCCCTTTTCTGGCCATCCGCTCGGCGAGGGCACTCAACAGCAAATGATCCTGATGATTTTCAAAAAACAGTCCGGTCTCGGACTCAAAATATTCCTGGAAGAGCAGAAAGTCGGCTTCAGATAGCGGCGGCACCCGGCTCATGGCTTGATTCCCGACAACAGGGACAGTTCTTCCCGCGTCACGATCTTCTCCAGGTCCAGCAGTGTGATCACGCGCTCGTTAAGCCGGACCAGGCCCAGAACAAAACGGCCTTTATTCTGCATTGCCAGGATCTCCGGCGGGGGCATGATATTCTTCTCGGAAACGGACAGCACCTCGCTGACACTGTCGACCGCAAGCCCGATGATCATCGTATTAACCTTACAAATAATGATCCGTTCCTTAGAGGTGTCCTCATTGGCCTTGAGGCCGAAGCGCTTGCGCAGCGACAACACAACCAGAACGCTTTTACGGACATAGATCACGCCTTCCACAAAATCCGGCGCATGCACCAGCGGGTGGATCTGCTGCGGGCGCAGCACTTCCCGCACGCAGCCGATCGGAAATCCCATCAACTCGCCCTGGAGTGAAAAAACCAGAAACTGGCGGTCGGTCTTCTTTTCTGTCGTTTCATGGCGGATCATAGCGTTACGCCCCCCGGTTGATCTGCTCAACAATAGCCTGTGCGATCTCATTCAACGGATAAACATGGTCGATCGCCCCCAGGTCGATCGCTTCTTTTGGCATCCCGAAAACAATGCAACTGGCCTCATCCTGCGCGATCGTGCGGCCGCCGCGGGCCTTGACCTCGCGCATGCCCTTGGCGCCGTCCTTGCCCATGCCGGTCAGGATCACCGCCACGGCCTTCTCGCGGTACACCCGCGCGACCGATTCCAGCAAAATCGTCCCCGACGGCTTATGGCCGTCGTATAAAGGCTCATCCGACAGCCGCAGCACGCCGCCCTCGCCCACCCGCATCTGCAAGTCGCAGGGCGCCAGATATACCGTTCCGGGCCTGATCGCCTGGCCCTGCTGGGCGATCTCGACTTTCAGACGGCATTCGCCTTTAAGCCACACCGCAAATTGTTCTAAAAACCCGCTGGTAATATGCTGCACGATAACGATCCCGCAAGGAAAATCCTGGGGCAGCATCTTAAGGATCGAAAGAATAGCCATCGGCCCGCCGGTCGAGGCCGCAATGGCCAGGATCTGGTCGGATCCCCGGGGCAGTAGCGCTTCGCTCGCCGCGAAAGGATCATCCGTAAGCCGGCCTTCCATTTTGGCCAGCATATGATGCACCACCTTGATCCGGCTGAGCAGCTTGATGCTGTCGAGAAACTTGGTGCCGAGCTCTTTATCGCCGCTGGCCAGGCCGCTGATATCGATAAGGTCGAGCGCGCCGTAGGAAACCGCCCGGAACATCCGGTCGATCCCGTCCGCCTGTACCGCAGCGGAGGCGATCAGGATCGGCGTCGGTGTATGGGCCATGATCTGCTTGGTAGCCTCATACCCGTCCATGATCGGCATATGGATATCCATGGTGATGATATCCGGCCGCAGCAAGGCGGCCATCTCCACAGCTTCTTTGCCGTTACGTGCGATACCTGCCACCTGGATCTGCGGATCCGACAACAACAAGGTAGACAGCACGCGGGCAATGATCGGCGAATCTTCCGCGATCAGGACTTTAACGATCTTTTTAACAACATTATCCATTACAGCCCCTATCCTATTAATCTCTTGATCGAATCAAGCAAGGTCGATTGATCGAAAGCGGTCTTGACGATATAGGCGGAAGCGCCCACATCGATGCCGCGTTTTTTATGTTCTTCCCGGTCCAGCGCCGTGCACAGCACGACGGGGATCTCGTTATGTTCGGGACTTTTCTTGATCTGTTCGCACAATTCAAAACCGGTCATCCGCGGCATTTCAACGTCGGAAACCACCAGGTCGTACTTGTTGCGCGCGAGGCGCTCCCAGCCGTCGAGGCCGTCGACCGCCGTATCCACCACATAGCCGACCGACTCGATCAGGTTCTTAACAAGCTCGCGGGTTGAAAACGCGTCGTCGCATACCAGGATCCTCTTGCCGGAAGCCTTGCGCACCCCGCCCGCGCGGTTACGCGTGGACATCGCCGCCGGATGCCCCAGGCAGCTGTTGAGTAAAAGGTCTTCCACATCCAGCACCACCACTACCGCCCCCGTCCACAAAACCGTGGCGCCGCTGACGTTTTTCACCTTGCCCAGATGCGCGCCCAGACCCTTGATGAACACTTCTTCCTCGCCGATGATCTCATCAACAATGAACCCGACTTTCTTGTCGAGAGAGGAAACAATGACCACCGAAAGCTTGCTCTCGGCCTTGGCCCGCTTTTCCTCTTCCTCGGCAGTCGGCGCCGGCAGGACCAGCGTTTCGCTCAGGCGCGCCAGCGGCAGGGTATGCCCCCGGACACTGACCGCCATGCGGCCTTCCATCGTAACCACATCCGCCGGATCCACGCTCAAACTCTCGATGATCGAGGTCACCGGCAGCGCGAACAGCAGGTCGCGCGTTTTAACCAGCAGCACCTGGATGATCGCGATCGTGAGCGGCAGGATCAGGGTAAACGTCGTGCCCTGGCCCGAAACGGAATCCAACATCACTTTACCTTTTAGAGCTTCGATGTCCCGCCGGACAATGTCGAGGCCAATGCCCCTTCCGGAAATATCCGTGATGATAGGACTGGTGGAAAAGCCGTTCATAAAAATCAGATTGATGATCTCTTTCTCGGACATCTTCCCCAGCTCTTCGGGCGTTACCAGATTTTTCTTGACCGCGGATTTCTTGATCTGCTCAACATCGATCCCCTTGCCGTCATCCTCAATTTTAATAACAACCGCGCCGGCCTCGTGGAACGCCGACAGGCGGATGGTCCCGGCCTCGGGTTTCCCGGCGGCCGTACGCTGCCCCGGCAATTCGATCCCGTGGTCAACCGCGTTACGCAAAATATGCATCAGCGGCGACTTCAGGCCTTCCAGCACCTTTTTATCCAGTTCGGTCTCGGCGCCGGCGATCTCGAGGTTGACCTCTTTGCCCCTTTCCCGGGCGATATCACGGGCCATCCGGGGCAGGCCTTCAAAAATAGTAGCCACCGGCAACATCCGCAGTTCTTTCATATTGGACTGCAGTTCATCGATAACCGGATTCAGATGGAAGGCCTCGACCGTAAAACTTTCCCAGAGGTCGACGGAGACCTCCTTGAGCTTCTGCGCCTGCGCGCTGCAGCGGCTGAGCAGTTTCTGCGCTTCCTCGCGATGCGTGGGGCCCTTTTTCAACGCTTCATCCAGCACGGAAAGTGCGGTCTGCAGGTCTTTGGAAAGCACGCCCATCTTCTTGGCGCGCGAGATCTTGGCCGAGGAGTTCATCTTGTTGATGACCATCTCGCCGATAAGATTCAGCAGTTTGTTCACGCGGCTGAGCGGCACACGCACGTATTCCTCGGTGCTCACGGCATTCCTGGCGGCGTCGGTCTCCGGCTTCTTCGCACCGGCAGGCTCGCGATCGGGCGGCGGCGCCACCGGCGAAACCTTGACGGGTGCAGGAGCTTTAACTTCTGACACAACAGGTTCCTGATGAACCGCGGGCGGTGCGCTAACAACGGGCGCTGCCGCCGCAGCCTGACCCAAAGCGGTCTGACATTCATCCAGGCTCTGACAAACCGCGGAAACATCCATATCAGGCGTTTCCCCCCGTGCTACTTTCTCCAGGATGATCTTGATCAGGTCGATGCCCTTAAGCGCCCGGTCGGTCATCAGCGAGGAGAAATCCAGCTGTTTATTATAGACTTTCTCGAAGATGTTCTCAATGCGGTGTGTGATGTCCTGGATCGCCTTAAAACCAAAA
>PEAR01000160.1 GCA_002753745.1 Candidatus Omnitrophota bacterium
CGTAAAGCTTTTCCTGATCATTGACCTCAACAGTCAGCGTGCAGGAAACTTTACCGATCTTTTCCGCCAACGCAAGAGCTTCATTCTTCTTCTGCTCGTAAATAGCAGCGAGTTTGGCTTTATGCGCTTCGATCTTTTTTAAATTCGCCTTGGTCGCGGCAAGAGCCATATTGCGGGGAAAAAGAAAATTCCGGGCATACCCATCCTTGACCTTAACAACGTCACCTGTCTTACCTAAATTGGCCATTTCATGGCAGAGAATAACTTCCATCGTTTACTTCCTTTTTGCTGATCCACTTGAGAGTAACCCTAAGTACCTCGACCGCTTGATCGCCAGCGACACCAACCGCTGATTCCTTGCGGAAACACCGGTAAAGCGGCGCGGCATCAACTTGCCGCGATCAGTGAGGAATTTCTTAAGGAGCGCGATATCCTTGTAATCAATGAACTCCGGAAGATCGATCTGGATTCTGGGCGTACGAAGAACCCGGCGAGGACGTGCGTCTTTCCCCTTGGCCTTCCCCTTGTCTGCGCCCTTTTCCCTACCCTTGTCTTCGCGGCTATTGCTGCGTTTCATCGGTCTTTTTTCCAACGGTGCCCCCTTCTTTAAACTATTTTGAGAAAACTTAAACCCTAATTTCTATTCTTCCCAGGCGATATCTTCCGCCCCCTGGGCGCGTACTGCACTCTCACCGGACTGGCCCTCGGCCGCATCACTCGAGCCGGCGGCGGAAGCGCCATTGCTCTCGGGCGATTTCCCCGGGCTCAAGAACTGGATGCGCTCGGCACGCACATCGATGGTGCTGCGTTTCTGTCCATCCGGAGCATCCCATGAGCGCGACTGCAAAATGCCTTCAACAAAAACCTGACGGCCTTTCTGCAAATACTGGTTACAGATCTCCGCCTGTTTGTCCCAGGCAGTTACCGTAATGAAACATGTATCTTCCTTAAGCTCTCCTGTACGATCCTTGAACTTACGGTTGACCGCGATGCGGATATTGGCGACTGCCGTCCCGTTAGGTGTATAGCGCAGCTCAGGATCTTTTGTCAAATTCCCGATCAACAACACTTTATTCAGGCTGGCCATTGTCTTATCCTCCGTATCACAAATCTTTACAACGTATTCGTCCTTAAGCCTTCGCGGCCTTCTGCTCTTCAGGTCTGATGATCAGAAAACGCAAAATGCGTTCATTGATCAAAAGCTCACGACGAATACGAGCAACCTCGGAGCGCTTCAACTCAACATTAAAAAGATAGTAGGTGCCTTCAGGCGCCTTATTGATCGGAAAAGCCATCCGCTGGCGATCGATCCAGACAGCTGAATTGATAACCTTTCCCTCTGTCTTGGCGATAAGATCCGCCACCTGCTTACTCACTTCGCCCTTTTCCGCGTCAGAAAGACGGGAGTCCAGGATAAAGATCAATTCATACTTGCTCATGGTTCTTATTTCCCTTCGTTTGATTGTATTGCGTCATTGCCCGGGGTAAATCCCCTTTCATCCACAGACGGCTGCAATCTGCCGCATCCGCGATGAACCGGGAGAGGTCCTTCTTTTCCCCGGTACGAAACTCTGAAAGAACATAATCCGCCTGATCCATCCCCGGCGGCGGTGCACCGACTCCCAGCCGCAACCGCGCATAATCCTGACTGCCTAACTCAAGGGCGATCGACTTAAGGCCGTTATGACCTCCGTCAGAACCGCCGTTCTTCAGGCGCATCTGCCCGAAATCGATCCTGATATCATCGACCACCGCCAGAACATTTCCCGGATCGAACCGGTTAAAAAGAGCAATATCACGGACCGCACGGCCCGAATTATTCATATATGTCAGCGGAAGAATAAGAAGAACACCCATCCCCTCTTCGCTGATCTCTGCCGCCAGGGCTTCTCCCTGCCGGCTTCTTTTCCAATCGACCGACGCCTGCCTAGCCAGCTCCATCAACACCATGAAGCCGATATTATGCCGCGTCTTTTCGTATTCACGACCGGGGTTCCCCAGGCCGACAACCATCTTCGATAACGCCAAAACAAAACCCCCGCGTTATTTCTTCGCCGGAGCTGCCGGCTTTGCGGCACCCGCTGCCGGCTTCGCCGCCCCTGCCGCCGGCTTCGCTGCGCCAGCCGCATCAGCCGCATCCTTCGGCTTCTCTTTAAGGACCTCAAGTGTCGGCGCCGCAGCTTCTTCACCAGCCGCTGCCGGAGCTTCTTCACGGGTCGAGAATACGACCGCTACCACAACCGCGCCCGGATCCATCTTCGTACGAACGCCGGAAGGAAGCGCCAGATCGCTGACGTGGATCGCATGATGCGTATCAAGATTGGTTACATCAATCACAATACTCTGCGGAATATCCTTAGGCAAACAAATAACTTCAAGATCACGTAAACCGTGCTCCAGGGTAGCGCCCGGCTTCTTGAGCCCGATCGCCTCACCTTTAACGTGGATGGCTACGCGGAACGTGATCTCCTTATCCATCGAGATTCGCTGCAGATCAATGTGATCAACAAAATCAGTGACCGGATTATAATAGGTTTCCTTAGTCAGCGCAATACACTCGCCAACCTTCTTACCATTATCCGAGATCTCAACCTGGAAAAGAATACTTTCACCATGGTGATGGCGCATGATGCCGTCAAAATCCTTGCGCATCAGCTTGATCGACACGGGCTTGTCTGCCCCGCCGTAAACGACACCTGGAATAAAACCCGCCCTGCGAAGTTCCTTAACCTCACTAGAACCGGCCTCTTTTCTCAACTGAACTTCCAACTTAATCTGTTCCATAATCTACATCCCGCCTTTTTAGCACGTACGGGCACGGCATGCCGTACCCCTACATTTACCGATTTACGTCGAACAGGCAACTGATCGACTGCTCATTATGTATACGCTTGATCGCTTCCGCCAGCAAGGGCGCAACCGTCAGCTGTTTAATCTTCGACACTTTTTTTGCTTTTGCACTTAACGGGATACTGTCCGTAATGACCAGCTCCTCCAACGCCTTGCACTCCGCCATACGCTCAACGGCCGGTCCGGACAACACGCCATGACTAACCGCCGCATAAACCTTGTCGACACCGACATCCTTAAGCGCCGTGATCGCCTCGGTCAGCGACCCGCCTGTTGCCACGATATCATCAACCAGCACCGCCGTCTTGCCCTTAACCTTACCGAGAATATTCATCACTTCAGTTTCTTCCGGACTCATCCGGCGCTTGTCAATAATCGCCAACCCCGCGCCCAACCGTTTGGCATAAGCCCGCGCCATCCGAATACCGCCTACGTCGGGAGAAACAACAACCAGGTTCTTCATGTTCATTGCTTCAAAATACTCGCACAAGGTGTTAATGGCGTACAAATGATCCACCGGGATGTCAAAGAATCCCTGAATCTGACTGGCATGCAAATCCATCGCCAGCACACGATCCACACCGGCAGCCGTAATAAGATTGGCCACCAGCTTGGCGGTGATCGGAACCCTGGGCTGATCTTTACGATCCTGACGGGCGTAGCCGTAGAACGGAATAACCGCCGTAATCCGCTTGGCCGACGCGCGTTTTGCAGCGTCGATCAGGATCAACAACTCCATCAAATTATCATTCGTCGGCGAACAGGTCGGCTGAATGATGAACAGGTCCTTCCCTCGCACATTCGCCACAATCTGGACCCTGATCTCACCCTCGCTAAAACGGGTACAGATCACCTCGGCCAACGGGATATCCAGACACTTGCAAATATTTTCAGCTAAATCTTTATTGGCATTCCCTGAAATAACACAAATTTCACTCATAGCGCTCAAACCCTTTTTATCACTCTTGCCGGAATCCCAACCGCGAGCTTTCCCGCCGGTACATCCCTGCCTGCTGTCACCACGCTGCCGGCGCCCACCTTGGCACCCTTGCCGATCTTGACCGGCGCGACCAGAACGCTGTCACAACCTATAAACGCCCCCGGACCGATCAGGGTTTTATTCTTGTTCTTCCCATCGTAATTCGCCGTCACTGTTCCGCAGCCGATGTTAGCCCCCCGGCCGACCGTTGTATCGCCGAGAAAACTGAAATGCTTCATATTGACATCGTCCCCGAGAATGGAACGGGACACTTCCGTAAAATTCCCCACCGAAACATTGTTGGCAAGCCGCGTGCCCGGGCGCAACCGGGCAAAAGGCCCCACGGAACAACCTCGCCCCACCTTCACATCGTGGTGGATATAAGAACAAGGATAAATAACAGTATCCTGACCGATCGAAACATCATTTTCTACATATGTTGTGGCCGGATCGACAATTGTAACACCGTTGGCCATCAAACGGCCCAGAATCTTTTTGCGAAGAATACTTTCCGCCAGGGCCAGGTCAGCACGCGTGTTAAGACCCAGGTTCGCGGTCCAGTCATCCGTCACCAAAGTCTCAACCCTTAATCCCTGACCGATGAACAGTTCTATAATGTCCGTCAGATAATACTCTTTTTTCTTTGCGTTCGGCTTAATATTCCCGATCGCCTTAAAAAGCTCTTTGGCGTTAAAACAATAAACGCCGGTATTGATCTCGCGGATGCCGAGCTCCTGCTCCGAAGCATCCTTATGTTCGCGAATTGCGGAAAAAACGCCTTGCGCATCGCGAACAATACGGCCGTACCCGCCAGGATCACCCAACAAACAGGTCAGCACTGTCACGGCCGCTTTGGTGCGCCCATGTTTTACCGCCAGCCGGCGCACAATGGCGCTATCCAGCAACGGTGTATCACCGCACATCACCAAAACAGTTGAGCGGTCATCCTTGAAGGATGACGCACACATCTTAACCGCATGACCGGTCCCGAGCTGTTCTTTCTGTTCAACGATCACCGCCCGGCCGTTGACCGCCTCGGCAACCATCCCGGCCTGATGCCCTACCACCACATATGTTGTCAAAGAACCAACGTCTTCAGCTACATCCAAAACATAGTTCAATGCCGGCTTTCCGGCCAGCGCATGCAGAACCTTGGGCACGGAAGACTTGAAACGAGTGCCTTTCCCGGCTGCCAAAACAATAGCTTTTAAATTCATTTTCATAAATAAACCAACACCCGGACTCCACTAATATACATGTGAATGACGGGGCGT
>PEAR01000161.1 GCA_002753745.1 Candidatus Omnitrophota bacterium
CTAATATCCCCGGCTGGGCGGATGTGCCGCTTAAGCGGATCATGGAGAAAAAGACCGGCCTGAAGGTAAGTCTTGAGAATGACGTGAACATGATCACGCTGGGCGAATGGGAATACGGCGCGGGCAAGGGGATCGAAGATTTGATCTGTGTTACCCTGGGCACCGGTGTTGGCGCCGGACTGGTCCTTAATAACCGTATCTATCGTGGTCCGGGATTCGCGGCCGGTGAGATCGGTCACGCTCCTTTAAACGAAGAAGGGCCCGCGTGCGGCTGCGGCGGCTGGGGTTGTTTCGAGCGTTACGTCGGCAACAAGCGTTTGCAAAAAGACGCGGTTAAGGTTTTCGCCAATGAGGATATTACGCTGGAAGATGTCTATCGCAAAGCGATCGAGGGAAAAAAGAAGGCGCTTAAGTTCTGGGCTGATGTCGGCGGGAAGGTGGCTCAGGGATTGATCGGGCCGATCAATATTTTAAACCCCGAGTGTGTTATTCTCGGCGGAGGGGTTTCTGCCAGCTTTGAGCTGATGAAGCCGTCGATCGAAAAAACCATCAAAAGGCGCTGCATGAAAACCCAGGCCGAAATGGTGCGTTTCGTCAAGGCCAGCCTTGGTGATGACGCGGGGATCATTGGTGCCGAGGTGCTTATCCGTCATGAGAATAAATAATGTGTCTTTAAGGCTGTTCATGGTGCCGGCGCTGGCGTTGTTGATGGCGGTCGGGGTGGCCGGCAGCGCCCGGGCCGGGAAGATGGACAAGCTGGCCGAGAAGGGGCCGGCGATGGGCAATGATCAGCAGCCGGTCGAGCTTAACGGTGATGTGATGGAGTATAAGGCCGATGAAGGCAAGTTTGTGGCTTCCGGCAATGTGGTGCTGCGCCAGGGGACATCTACCCTGTATTGCGATCATGTTGAATTCTTTCGGGACCGCCAGGAAGCGCATGCTGACGGAAATGTTATTTTTGAATCCGACAAGGGATCGATCTGGGCCGACAAGGCATTTTATAATTTCAAGACCAAGAAAGGTGAATTCGCCAATGCGCGGATTATCGCCGACCCGATGTACGGCCGTGCCGAGACCATTTCCAAGATCCGTGACGGTTATTATGTTATGGCCAACGGCTACCTGACGACCAGCGATTATGATGACCCGGAATGGCGCATGACGTCCCACCAGATGGAGTTATATCCCGGCGATAAAGCGATCGCACGCAATTCGACCATGTATCTCGGCGGTGTTCCGATCATGTATATGCCGAAATATGTACAGGATCTGCATAAGAACCGTCCGCATTTGAGCGTGGTTCCGGGCTACAGCAAGAATTGGGGAGGGTTTGTCCTGACCAGTTACCGGGTCTATCCGATGACAGGGGTGGAAACAGTATATCATCTGGACCTTCGTGAACGGAAAGGCGCGGGTTACGGTCTTGATATCGGTCTTTCGCCGGCGCATTACGGGAGCAGCTGGATTCGGACGTATTATCTTAATGAACGGACGCCCGGGGCGCATCATATTTGGGAATCGAGCACCGCTCCGACGGTTGTTGAACGGCGCTATCGCGTGGAGTGGCGGCACAAGTGGGATATTGATCCGCAAACATCTGCGGTCATTCAGTATTATGTTCTGAGTGACAGCCAGATTCTCAAGGATTATTTTTTGCGCGAGTACCGGACTGATCAGAACCCGACAACATTCGCGCTGTTCACGCATACGACGGAATCATCATCATTTGCTGTCCGGGCAGACAAGCGCGTGAACCGTTTTGAAACGACGGTGGAGCGGCTGCCGGAAGTTTCTTATAACTGGAATAATCAGCCGATCGGGGATACCGGGTTTTACTTCAAGAGCACGAATGATGTGGTTCAGCTTGACCAGCGCACGCCGGGAGCAACGGACCGTGATCATCAGACCGTCCGGCTCTTGACCGAGGATGAGCTTTCCCGGCCGTTCAAGCTGGCTTTCCTGGAATTCCGTCCTTTTGTGGGGACTGAACAGACATACTATACGCGCGCGCTCAATGAGTTGAACAATGACCGGGTTCGCGGCATATTTTTGACCGGAACGGATATCAGCACCAAATTCTATCGTATTTATGATATCCATTTCAATGCGTTGGGGATCGAGGTCAATAAGCTGCGCCATGTGGTGACGCCGACGGTGACTTATTTGTATTCGCATCGGCCGACAATGTCCTCAGACGATTTCTACCAGTTTGACAGTGTTGACGCCCGGGCCCAGATTGATAAGTTTTCTTATGGGCTTGAAAACAAGCTCCAGACCAAGCGGAAGGATAAGGATGGCAATATCGAGAATGTCGATCTGTTCCGTTCCCTGTTGACGACGGAATTCCGGCTGAAGGATGATCCGGCCGGTACCAGTTTCAATGATGTCAAGCTGGATAACGAGTTTCATGTGAACAAATATGTTTCGCTGGCGCATGATCTGACCTATGATCCTATCCTGAACCATTTAAGTTCCGCGAATGTTGATATCACGCTGACCGATACCAGGAAATGGACCTTTAATCTCAGCCGGCGTTATTTATGGAATGACGATGATATTGTCACCTCGCAGCTGGCGTATAAGTTTAATCCGAAATGGAAAGCCGTTATTTACGAACGCATGGATGTTAATACCGGCGGCTGGCAGGAGCAGCAGTATGCGTTGGTGCGTGATCTCCATTCGTGGGAGATGGAACTTTCTACCAATCATAAGAATATGGCCGGGAGCAAAGGCAATACGATCTGGGTGATCTTCCGGCTGAAGGCGTTTCCGTCTGTCAAGTTCGACGGCGGCGACAGCTTCCATGAGACAAAGCGGGGGCCGAACGGCTAATCGCGGGAAAGGGCTATAGTTATGGATATTGCGATCGTTGGTTCAGGATATGTCGGGCTGGTGACGGGGGTGTGCCTGGCGCATATCGGCCACAATGTTGTGTGTTGTGATAATAATGAGGAAAAGATCAAGGCCCTGAAAGCTGGCAAGGTGCCGATCTATGAGCCCGGCCTTGACGAACTGCTGGAAAAATACCGCAAATCAGGCCGGATCACATTTACCAGCTCTATCGCTGAAGCGGCGAAAAAAGCGACGGTCATTTTTATCGCGGTCGGGACGCCATCCAAGAAGAACGGGGATGCTGACCTTACTTATATCGAGAATGTGGCCCGCGAAGTCGCGCAAAACATGGATTCGTATAAGCTGTTGGTCGAGAAATCAACCGTTCCCGCCCAGACTGGGGACCGTATCGCTCGCACGATCCGGCTGAATCTGCCGGCAAAACATAAACAGGGCAAGAATGCAACGCTGGAATTTGATGTTGCCTCGAATCCCGAGTTTTTGCGAGAGGGGTCGGCGGTTGAGGATTTCATGAATCCTGATCGTATTGTGATCGGTGTTGAATCCAAGCGGGCGGAGCGGCTGTTGCGCGACATTTACAAGCCGCTTAAGGCGACGATCGTGGTGACCAATCTGGCAACGGCCGAGATGATCAAGCACGCGTCGAATTCATTTTTTTCAACGAAGCTATCGTTTATTAACTCGGTGGCGCAGATTTGCGACCGGGTGGGTGCGGATGTGGAAAAAGTGGCCGAAGGCATGGGTTACGACAAGCGGATCGGGCGTTCTTTTCTGAATGCCGGCATTGGTTACGGCGGCAGCTGTTTTCCCAAGGATGTGGATGCGTTCGTCCGGCTGGCCGAGAAAAGCGGGTATGATTTCAAGATCCTAAAAAGCGTGCGAGACGTCAATGAACAGCAGAAAGAGTGGTTTGTTCGTCATGTTGAGGACAAGCTCTGGATCGTTAAGGACAAGACCATCGCCGTATGGGGGTTGGCGTTCAAGTCGAATACCGACGATATGCGCAGCGCGGCGTCCCTGACTGTGATCGAAGCGCTGCAGGATGAAGGCGCCAGGATCCAGGCTTATGATCCGCAGGCCATGCCTAATGCGAAGAAAATGCTTAAAGGCGTTAAATTCTGTGATGATCCTTATGCTGCGGCCAAGGGAGCTGATTGCCTTTTATTGATCACGGAATGGGATGAGTTCCGTCAGGTTGATCTGGCCAAAACGCGCGACCTGATGCGTCAGGCGGTTGTTTTTGACGGGCGGAATTTCCTGGATGCCAGGGCATTAGGCGAGTTGGGTTATGAATATTACGGGATCGGGCGCGGCGGCAATGCGTAAACAGCTTCTTTCCAGAATCCATTCGCGTCAGGCAAAAGTGGCTGTGATCGGCCTGGGTTATGTGGGGCTGCCGCTGGCGCTTGGTTTTGCGGCCAAAGGGTTTAAGACTTTCGGGATTGATACCAATCGCGAGCGTGTTCAGAAGCTTCTTGACGGAAAAAGCTTTATTACCGATGTCACAGACAGAGAGATCTCGCGTCCGGTCGGCAAAGGCCTTTTTGTTCCGACCGTTGATCCCGCGCAGGTGCGTGAATGCCAGGCCGTGATCATTTGTGTTCCGACGCCGATCAAACGCCGGTATACGCCGGATATTTCGTTCATGTTGTCCGCTGTCAGGGCGGTGGCGAAGAATATGTCCAAAGGCACGCTGGTTGTCCTTGAGAGCACCACCTATCCCGGCACGACGGAAGAATTGATCCTCCCTGAACTGGAAAAAAGCGGCTTCAAAGCCGGCAAGGATTTCTTTCTGGCCTTCTCGCCGGAACGTATTGATCCGGGCAATGCGGATCATACGGTGACCCGGATCCCTAAAGTGGTGGGGGGGCTAACGCCGGCGTGTAATGAGCTGACGGCGGCGCTTTACGGGAGTATCATCAAGAATATTCATCTGGTATCATCCCCGCGCGCGGCTGAAATGGCCAAGCTGCTGGAGAATACGTTCCGTCTGATTAATATCGGCTGGATCAATGAAGCCGCGATGATGTGCAAGAAATTCAATATCGATATCTGGGAAGCAATCGACGCAGCCAAGACCAAGCCGTTCGGCTTTATGCCGTTCTATCCGGGTCTTGGTGTTGGCGGGCACTGTATTCCGGAAGATCCTATTTACCTGTATTGGAAGGCCAAGCAGCACGGCTACGCGTCG
>PEAR01000162.1 GCA_002753745.1 Candidatus Omnitrophota bacterium
AATCGTTCATGGAACTCTTTGGGAAGAAAATGAGCAAAACCCTTTTTTTTAAGAAACGTCAACCGCCGCAAAATAACCGATACCTGAAACAAAAAAAACTCATCAAAACAAAGCCGCCGGTCGGCGTCCTCCTGCTGATGTTCATCATCCGGAAAATGGATCTGCTTAATACTTTCCGAAACAGGACGCAAATGCTGCCGCTGGCGGACATCGCCGGGAACTACGTCCACCAGCTCCCCGGCATGCTGCTCGAGGGCGAGCGCCATCACCTTGCGCAAATACCGCTGGCTGATGCCCTTCGTTAAAGGATACACCGGCACGATCCTCGCGGTCGAAAGCCCCTCATCAGCCGCATTGATGATCTCGTACTCAGGACTGATGATCTGGATCTTCTTGTTAAATATCTCAACCCGGCCGTAAACGACAACCCTGGCCCCCGGATGAAAGTAATTCTCAAGATATGGCTGATTAAACCAGGTGCAAAATACCCTGGACTTGCCGTCGGTCAGGATCACTTCAAAAACATGTTTCTTGTTAAAGAAAGTGCGCCGCCCGCCTTTGGCAGCAACATCCCCCATGGTCACCTGCCACTCACCGACTTTCAACTCGCCGATTGGCGTGATCTTCCGTCGGTCTTCATAACGTCTGGGAAAAAGGTAGAGCAGGTCTTCAATGGTGTTCACGCCCAAATTCGCGAATAATTTCTTGCGCGAGGGCCCCACACCTTTCAGGAACTGGATGGACGTCTCATCTAATGCGGACATGATCTCTCAATCAGGATTTTACTGCCGACTGGTCGCTTTCGTAAAGACACTGGAGGATCTCAAGTTCATCTTTATCAAACCAGACCCTGGCGCAGGTCTTACATTTATCCACCTCCACCGGATACTTGGGACTCACAAAACGGCGGGTCATTTTTTTCTGGGGATCCAGGCATGACGGGCAAACAATACTTTGCTGATCGTAGATCCGGTCAAAAGGATTGCTTTGCAACACTTTAACCTGCTGACGGGTAATCCTGGCCAACTCATGGATCCGATCATCAAAATGTTCTTCTTTTGTCCCGACGATATGTAAAACATCCATTTCCCCCACTAATGAGCCCTGGCAGGACGGACATTTCTTGATCTGCACCCCTTCATACGTTTCAGGCTCCAACGCCGTCTGGCAACGGGGACAATGGTCTTTAGCCGTCGGCATTGTCGGGTTGCCCAGGGGAAAAGGCATATTTGAAGAAGCTCCCGGCATCCCCAGCGGGACCGGGACAGGAACTGAAGGAACACTATTTAACGTTGAGTCGGGTTGTAAGGGATCGGCATGAAGCGTCTCAAACCGAGACCTGGCCCTGGCGAGCGCCTGATCCAGATCGCCCGCTTTCGCGTGCGCCATATCCAGTAAAATACCGATCCGTTTCTTGATCGGTGGGTGCGTTGAAAAAAGGTCTGAAAAAACGTCCTCCTGATCATCATACGCACTCTGGCGCGGGCTCAAAATAAAGATCGCATCCATCGCCTCCCCGGGCATCCCGCCGCCTTTCCAACGCTGATCAATAATGTGCAGCGCCTCGGCCAAAGCCAGGGGGTTTCGCGTAAGCTGAACGGACATCGCATCCGCACGATACTCCCGCTCACGGGAAATGAACAATGATCCGAGATAGCCAATGAACTTCAGCACCAAAGCGATCAGAAAAATAACCAGCATCAGGATCATCAACGATCCCCCGCTCTCCCGCCGCGACGAGGAACGGTCATTCCCCGAAATATTCCCGAAAAACAGCATACGCCGCGAAATATCACAGATCGTATCAAAAGCCTTGAAGACCACACTGGTGACCGTCGTTTCCAGGCAATCGCCGGTGGCAATATGCCCCGCCTCATGGGCAATCACAGCCTCCAGCTGCTCCCGGTTAAGCCTTTTAAGCAAACCCTCCGTAATCCCGATGACCGAACGCCCCTGAAAATCCTGCAGGGCAAACGCGTTCATTGCAGCCGTCGGGATAAGATACGGTTCGATATGATATTTGCCGCCGGTAGCAACGGCCGCTTCCTCAACGACGTGACGGAATACCCGTTCATCATCGACATTCTCATCAGCGATACGGCCAGACATATACTGCAGCGTTTTATCGATCAAGGCGTCGGTCGAGGAAAACCAGTGCACCGCGCTTAAACACAACGCCGCACCCAGGGTCCACAAGACCGTCGGCAGATCCAATAAACTCAACGGAGAAGAGGCAAGCTCGATCTGGTCGGAGGACACCCGGCCGAAAATAAAATACTTCACCACCCAGACGATCAGCAAAGCCCCCAGCGCGTAGAGAACGGCCAGGAAGGCCAGCGACCATTGAATAGTACGGGACTTGCTTTGCTCGATCTGAACAAAAGAGTAAGACATTTTAAAACTTTACTTGCGGCGCATTGCGTTCAGCGGCGTCTTCCAGCTGAAAAAATTCGGCCGGCTTGAACGCAAACTGTCCGGCGATGATACTGTTGGGGAATGTCTGGATAGCGGTGTTATAACGGCCAACCTCGTCGTTGTAATACTGACGGGCAAAGCCGATCTTGTTTTCGGTGGTTGTCAATTCCTCCTGAAGGCGGAGCATGGTCTGGTCGGCCTTAAGATTGGGATAATTTTCAGCGACAGCCATCAAACTGCGTAATGTCGAGGTCAGCGCATTTTCGGCCGCCAGCTTGTCCTTGATCGAACTGGCATCCACCGCCATCTGGCGCGCCTTGGTAACACTCTCTAAAGTCCCGCGTTCATGGGACATATAACCCTTAGCAGTTTCAACAAGATTGGGGATCAGGTCATGGCGGCGCTTCAACTGCACATCGATCTGCGACCAGGCATTCTGGAACGATACCCGCATCTGAACGAGCCCGTTATACATCCCGACCACCATCAATGCGACAACGACCACAATACCTAAAACGATCAATAATAGAACCATACCAACTGCCCCCCTTTTATCTTATCCGACCAATCTCCCGCTCCAACTGACGACGGTAGCCCTGATGAAAAACTTCTTTAAAATCATAGCCATTACGAAAACTGTCAAAAGAGTCATCCTCTTGTTTCGACAATAGCTGATGATGAACCATGTTAAAAACAATATTGCCAAAATCTTCTGTATTCTTGACACCCCAGTGATGCAAAACATTCAGTGCCAGCGGACCGAACTTCCTGATCGTCAGATCCTTGATCCCCGCCAGCAGTTGCTCGCCTGTCACATGACGTTCTTTCTTGAAACGCCGCTGCGTATACCGAAGAGCTTCCAGAACAAACTCATACGCCCCCGGCCTATAGCGGGGATCGATCTCACAAAGCTGTTCAACTTTATCAATAAATTCCTGATTCATAAGAGGTATTCTAGCACTTTTTTTACGATCGTCTTTTTAAATAATCAGGGTTCAATACGCCGCATTGATGATCGGTAAAAATCCCGCCGGATTGGCATGACTGGTAAAATTCAATATACCAAGCTGGACCCCGTGAAGTTTACCCGCTGAATTGACCAGACCAATCTGAACGCCTCTTATTTCAGTGGCATAGTTCCAAAAGTATCCCGCCTGTAACCCTGCGAATTCTCCGTTGACGTTATTTATCCAGCCAGACTGAATCCCCTTAAAATTACCATGAACGGTATTAAACACACCAGCCTGATACCCCGTAACCGAACCCCCGACGATATTAACGAGACCGTACTCAAAGCCGCTGGCGTCACCATCCACAAGATTAACCAACCCTATCTGCACACCGCGAACGACGCCCGTCACTTTATTGACCAGCCCAACATCTATCCCACCAACATCTTCATTAACGCCATAGATCGCGTTCAACCTGATCCCCCGAACCGTTTCCGTCTGGTCAAAAAGCTGAACAGGATGGAACACAGAAACCTGAAGCAATGTAAAATTCTCCGCCTGAGCCACGCCAGCAAATGCCACACAGCAAACCAGAACCGCAATAAGCCTTTTAATCATATTTTTCTCCTCGATATCAAGTGAATTTATACCACGCTGTTCCTCCTTAAAAATATATCACATTTCAATACGCCTTTCCATGAAAGTCTTGTTTTCTCACCTTTACACATAATCCATTATATAACTAACTCTTGTTATCCAGCCGGAGCTTATTTGTAGTTAAAAATCTTCGAAAAAGAAGGAATAACGTTTGGGAAAGAATTGACTTAGAGCCCTGAGAGGTTTTGATAAATCATTCTGCACAATGGGCAAAAAGGTTTATCCGCACTGAGGCAAAAGTTGGCACCAGATTTTGTCTTCTCTTATCATAAAAATCTGTACCATTTGTCGACCGGACGCACTGATGGATCCAATATGTATTACTACAATTTGAAATATTAGCTGGGGTATAAGAATGGATAAATTCGTTCTTTATGACCGTTTTGCCACATATCCCCGTTGATACATCACAATGAGCACAGATCTCCCCTGGACATTCAAATGGAGCAAAGCTGTTTCGCAAGGGAGCATTACTAATAGAAATAGCATCTTTAAGACGAGGATCCCTCACACAAACTTGCTTCTCTATCCATGTCCCGCAAGCATCAATGGATACAAAAAGTTTTTCACATCGCAATGTATAAGGTGAATAATGAGAACAAGATAAATTATAACATTCCATCTTCGACATGGTTGATTTCTCTAGCATTTACTGACTGATTTTAAGATTTGTTTATCGATATCGAGGTTTTCTTAATTCCAGACTGGACCAATACGCAGAACAATTACTGATAATTTAAATTCGATGTTCCTCTTATAACGATATTTCAAGAACAACACAAGAAAAAATTAATTTAGTTAATTTCGCTACCCCAAAGCTCACGCGAATGCGTCTATTGCCCTGCCGATTTAAGAATGGCCAGCAAATCATCCAGCGTCGTCGGTTTTCTCAAAAACCATTTTGCACCCTCCGCTAAAGACTGCTGTTCGTGTTCATCACGATAAGCCGAAACCATACAAATCAATGTTTCTGGTGTTGTTCT
>PEAR01000163.1 GCA_002753745.1 Candidatus Omnitrophota bacterium
TATGCCCGCGGATTGGTTTGCGTGCCTATGGAAGCGGCCCGTCTTGATTCCCTGGGGCTTTATCCGATGAAAGATGCCACCAGCGACCTGCATCAACCCTGCAACACCGGCTGGGCGATTTCTGTTGACGCGGCGCATGGCATTACAACCGGGATTTCGGCCGCTGACCGTTCCTATACAGTCAAACTGCTGATCGAAAGCACATCCGGCCCTAAAGACCTGGTGACGCCTGGTCATTTGTTTCCGTTGCGTGCGAAAAAAGGCGGCGTCCTGGTCCGTGCCGGGCATACGGAAGCGTCTGTAGATCTTACCAAAATGGCCGGACTTTATCCGGCGGGCGTTATCTGTGAGATCATGAATGATGACGGCACAATGGCCCGCACTCAGGATCTGATCGAATTTGCCAAAATTCATAAGATCAAGATTTGCACCATTGACAGCCTGATCGAATATCGCCGCAAGAACGAGAAGTTCATCATTCGTCAGGCCGATGTGGCTTTGCCGACGAAACATGGTGATTTTCATATGGTCGTTTATACCTCGCGGATCGATGATTTTGAGCACGTGGCTTTGGTCAAAGGCCGAATTGACGCCACCACACCGGTGCTGGTGCGTGTCCAGTCGGAGTGCCTGACAGGGGATGTGTTCGGTAGTTTGCGCTGCGATTGTAATACGCAATTGGAAGAGGCCATGGGCCGTATCGCCAAAGAAAAATCAGGCATCTTGCTTTATATGCGACAGGAAGGCCGGGGGATCGGTCTGCTGAACAAGCTTAAGGCTTATGCTTTGCAGGATAAGGGCATGGATACCGTTGAAGCGAATGAAGCGCTGGGTTTTGCGGCAGATCTTCGTGATTACGGCATCGGGGCACAGATCCTCGTTGACCTGGGCGTTAAGCAGATCCGGTTGCTGACCAATAATCCGCGGAAGATCGTCGGACTCGAAGGTTATGGGCTCACCGTGGTCGAGCGCGTTCCCTTGCAGGTCCCGCATAATGATCGCAACAAGAAATATCTTGAGGCGAAAAAGACCAAGCTGGGTCACTGGCTATAACCTTTTATGCCTTCAAAACCGGTTCTTCATAAAAAAAGAGCTGTTTCTTTACCGCATTATGCGGTGGTTGTTTCGCGTTTTAATTCTTCCATTACCGAGAATTTGCTGAAAGCCTGTCTCGACGAGTTTTCACGTTTAGGGGTTTGTGAATGCGATATCCAGGTCGTTTATGTGCCGGGCGCTTTTGAACTGCCGGTGACGGCTCTCGCGTTGGCCCGTAAAAAGAACATCCAGGCGGTGATCTGCCTGGGCGCGGTCATTCGCGGGCAGACCTTCCATTATGAGCTGGTGGCTGGTCAAGCGGCGAGCGGCGTGATGAACGCTTCGTTGATGACAGGAAAGCCGGTTATTTTTGAGGTCCTGGCGGCGGATACCATCAGGTTGTGCGAAGACCGGGCCAAGCCTGGCGACCGGGATAACAAGGGCGCGTCGGCGGCACGGGTGGCGGTGGAGATGACGGGGACATTGAAAGGTCTGTAGAGTTATGCGAAAGAGAAGCGTTGCGCGTGAATGTGCGTTGAAGATTTTATATCAAGTTGAGTTGATCAAAATTCCGCCGGAGAGGGCCATGCCTTCATTCTGGGAGCAGGAGGATGAGCATCCCGGGGATGTTCGGGCTTTTGCGGAAGATATCGTTAATAATGTTCGTCTGAGAGTGGAGGAAATCGATCGCAAGATCTCCGAGTATGCCACGAACTGGCAGATCTCCCGCATGGCGGTGATCGACCGCAATGTGCTCAGGATGGGACTATATGAATTGATGTATGCTCCGGGAATTCCTCCCAAGGTTGCGATCAATGAGGCGGTGGAACTGGCCAAGAAATACGGCGACACTGAATCCAGTAAATTTGTTAACGGCATTCTCGACAAGATCCACAAGAAGGAAATTGCTACCCAGACCCCCGAATGATGTCTGACCGCCGCGCCGATCTTCATATTCATACCCATTATTCCGACAGTACGATGTCGCCGCAGAATGTTGTTCGTGAAGCGGTAAAGTCGTTGTTGACCTGTATTTCCATTACCGATCATGATTCGGTGGCCGGAATGCCTGAGGCTGCCGCTGAGGCCGCCAAATCGGGACTGGAAGTTATCGCCGGAGTGGAATTGTCATCGGAGCACGGCCGGAAAGATGTGCATATTTTAGGTTATGGTTTTGAATTGAAAAAAAGCCCTCTGGTGATGAAATTGAAAGAGATGCAGCAGGCGCGGATGGACCGCATGAAAAAGATGGTGGCCAAGATCAATTCGCTGGGGTTCGGGGAAATCCGTTTTGAGGATGTAGCCTCCCGGACCAAGTCGGATGCCGTCGGCCGTTTGCATCTGGCGCAACTTTTAGTTGAAAAAAAAGTGGTCACCAATATCGAGATGGCCTTCGAGAAATATTTGGGGGAGGATGCCCAGGCATATTATTCCAAGTATAAGCAGACACCGCTGGAGGCGATCAGGCTGATCAAGGATTCCGGTGGGGTTGCGGTGATGGCTCATCCGATGCTGACCAGCCGGGACGAGATCATTCCGGAGCTGGTGCGCGGCGGTCTCGACGGGTTAGAGGTGTATTACCCGAACTGTTCCATGGAAGTCGCTAATTTTTATATTAAGCTGGCCGCAAAGCATAAACTGCTGATCACCGGCGGTTCGGATGCTCACGGCGCAGGCAAGAAAAGCACGTATATTGGTAAGGCCTATTTACCTTATGAGCATGTGGAAGAGCTCAAGAAAAGAATCCATGCCTGACGATATCCTCTATATGCGCCGCGCGTTGCAGCTGGCCGGAAAGGGACGGGGTTTGGTGTCGCCTAATCCGATGGTTGGCTGTGTGATCGTCAAGGCGGGCAACGTTATCGCCGAAGGCTGGCACAAGGCCTGCGGCCAGGATCATGCCGAGGTCGATGCCTTAAAGCAGGCTGGCGCCAAAGCCTCCGGCGCTACTGTCTATATCACGCTTGAGCCGTGCGCACATTGGGGCCGCACACCGCCTTGCGTAGATGCGCTGATTGAGGCTGGCGTCAGGCGCGTGGTGATCGCCATGACTGATCCTAATCCTTTAACAAACGGCAAGTCGGTTGAGAAGTTGAACGAGGCCGGCATCAAGACGACCGTGGGCGTATGCCAGGACGATGCCCGCGCGATGAATGCGGCTTTTATAAAACATATGACGCTCAAAATGCCTTTTGTGGTGGCCAAGACGGCCCAGACGCTTGACGGGAAGATCGGCGGCCGCACCGGTGATTCTCGCTGGATCACCTCGGTCGAAGCGCGCGCTTTTGCCCGCAACCGGCGTAATGAATTTGATGCAATCCTTGTTGGCAAGAATACGGTCCTGGCGGATGATCCGGGCCTGGATGCGCCGGGGAAGGATATTAAAAAAATAGTGCTCGATTCAAGGCTCGTTATTTCTGAGAGGGCAAAACTTTTTGGCGGGACAGAATCCGGTCAGGTTATTCTGGCGACAACAGTTAAAGCGCCCCAGGCAAAAATACGCCGTTTGCTCAAGCGCGGCGTGAGTGTTATTGTTTGCCCGGAGAAAGACGGCCGCATAGACCTTAAGGCACTGTTCAAAGAGCTGGCGAAAAAAGAGATCTCGAGTATTCTAATAGAAGGCGGGGCTGCCGTTATCGGCAGTGCGCTAAAGGCCGGGCTGGTTGACGAACTTAATGTGTATATTGCGCCCAAGATCCTGGGCGACGAGAAAGCCCGTTCCTCGGTGGTGGGGCTGGATATCCTCAAAGTAACCCAGGCTAAAGTTTTCCGCGTGTCTGCGGTCGAACGGCTGGGGATGGATTTATTTTTAACATTGAAGGTGTGATATGTTTACAGGTATTGTCGAAACGACAGCCAAGGTTATTGCGCTGGAGAAAAAGAAGAACCTTTATGTCCTGGCGGTTGAAAAGCCGGCAGATTTTAATGATGTCAGGATCGGTGACAGTATTGCCAATGACGGCGTATGCCTGACGGTGACGGCGATCAACAACGGGGCTTTTTATTTTGACCTGATGAAAGAAACGCTGGAGGCGACCTCGTTACAGGGTCTTCAGACAGGTGCCGTGGTTAACCTGGAGCGCGCCATGAAAGCGGAGGCGCGTATCGGCGGGCATTTCGTGACCGGACATGTGGATGCGGTCGGAAGGATCGATGATATCCGCACCCTGCCGAATTATGTGGAATACCGCATCTCGGTCCCCAAAGGACTGATGAAATATATCGTGCCCAAGGGGTCGGTGGCGATCGACGGCATCAGCCTGACAGTCGGCGAAGTTAAAAAGAAATGGTTCGCGGTTTATTTTATTCCGCATACCTTAACGGTGACCACGATCGGCAGGAAGAAGACCGGTGATGACGTTAATATCGAGACCGATCTGCTCGCCAAATATATTTTAAAATCGAAAGGATAGCGCCATGCAGCTGAATATCCAGGAAATCCAGAAGATCATTCCTCACCGTTTTCCTTTTTTAATGATCGACCGTGTTATTGAATGCACGCCTAATGAAAAGCTGGTGGCGATCAAGAACGTCTCGGTCAACGAAGCCCAGTTTCAGGGGCACTTTCCCGACGAGAAGGTAATGCCGGGAGTGCTGATGGTCGAGGCCCTGGCCCAGGCCGGGTGTATTTATTTTTATTATTCCAAGAACATGGAAGGCAAGAAGCTGATCTATTATCTGGCCAAAGTCAGTGCCAAGTTCCACAAGGTGGTTGTGCCCGGAGATCAGCTGCGTCTGGAAATCAAAACGATCAAGATGATGGCAAAGCTGGGATTCCTTGACTGCAAGGCGTTTGTGGGTGATGATATAGCCGTTGAGGCCGAGATCGGGTTTGGGATCAAAGAGGTTTGACGAAATAAATATTCGGTGTTAGAATCTGCCTTCTTTGACGTTCTTTAAATACGGCATGCATTTTATCGGGGGGTAGCGCAGCTGGCTAGCGCGCTTCGTTCGGGACGAAGAG
>PEAR01000164.1 GCA_002753745.1 Candidatus Omnitrophota bacterium
AAAGTCCTGACAGTTATCTTTTCGGTATTTTCCTGAAGCAAGACGGCCGGCATGTCGGAAATATCAAGATCGGGAATATTCATCCGAAGCATCAATTTGCGGATATCGGCATTATTATCGGCGACCGCGATATCTGGGGGCAGGGGTTTGCGACGGAGGCTATCCGTCTTTGCGTTCGTTTTTCGTTTGAGGAGCTGAAGCTGCATAAACTATTCGCGGGAATGGTGGCGGGTAATGAAGGCTCCTTCCGGGCTTTTAAAAAGGCCGGGTTCGGGGACAGCGGTCATTTCCGCAAGCATTACTGGATGGACGGTGAATACCGGGATGCATATATTGTTGAATTGCTTAATGAATGATCGGTCGCTCAGACACGGGATGGTATGGAATACCGGATATTGGGAACAACGGGATTAAAGGTTTCTGCCATCGGTCTTGGCTGTGCGGAATTGGGCATGGACTATGGGATCAAGGTCCCCGGTCAATACGGCCGGCCTGATCGGCAGACAGCGATTCGGATCCTCCATCAGGCGCTGGATCTGGGGATTAATCTTTTTGATGTTGCGCCGGGGTACGGGGATAGTGAAAGCCTTCTGGGGGAACTGCCTGCGGCGAGGGCGTTTTATGTTGCGACCAAAGCCAGCGTCGCCGGCGGCGATCCGGCCCCGGCCCGGAGCATCCGCGCGTCAGTCCACAACAGTTTGAAATGTTTAAGACGGGATTGTCTTGATATTGTCCAGGTTCATAACATATCGGGGGATATGCCTGAAAAAGCCGATATTCTTCTGACTCTGTCGGCTTTGCGCAAAGAGGGGTTGATCCGGTTTGTTGGGGATTCCGTTTATGGTCCTGCCGGGGCACTGGCCGGGGTCCGGACAGAGGCGGTGGATGTGCTGCAGCTGGCCTACAGTATTCTGGATCAGCGGATGTCTCGGGAGGCGATCCCCGCGGTGATCAAAAGCGGTAAGGGGGTCATCTGCCGGTCGGCGTATTTTCGCGGCATGCTGACGGATAAGATCGACTATTTGGACGATTCCTGGCTTTTTTTAAAGCAGGCGGTTAAAGATATAAAAGAGCGGACCGGCGCCGCGACCTGGGATGAATTGAGCGGCATGGCGCTCAGATTTTGTTTGTCGACGGCTGGTATCAGTTCCGTTCTTGTTGGTGTTCGCGTTATGGAAGAGCTTGAATTCGCTGTTGCGGCCGAGAGCCGGGGGCGTTTGCCGGAAGATATTTTTCAGACCCTCCTGGGGATGGGGATCAAGGATGATTATTGGGTGGAGCCTTTAAACTGGTATTTGAAATTATAAGGGTGTAAAAGATATGGACATTAACCAGATGATCGCGGAGCGCCGGACGATTCGGAGATTTAAACAGGACGCCCTGCCGGCGGGCGTATTGACCCGGCTGGTGAATGCCGGCCGGCTGGCGCCATCGGGCGCGAATCTTCAGCCGCTTGAATTCATTTGTGTTGATGATCCGGCTGTAGGCCGCGAGGTGTTTAAATTCCTGGCCTGGGCCGGCTATATTTCACCTGCAGGAACGCCGCCGGAGGGGAAAACACCGACCGCTTATATTCTTGTATTGGTCAATACGTCGGTACGTAAGGAGAATTATCAATATGACGTCGGCGCGTCTGTTGAAAACATGATTCTTTCCGCCCAGGCGGAGGGGCTGGGCTGCTGCTGGATAGCTTCGATCAACAGGCCGGCGTTAAACGCACTGGCCGGCATTCCGGCAGCTTATATTGTCGATGCGGTCCTGGCGCTGGGATATCCCGACGAATCGCCGGTGACCGAGGTATTGCGCGACAGTTGCAAGTATTGGAAAGATGCCGAGGGCCGGCTTCATGTTCCCAAAAGGGGACTTGAACAGGTTATTCATTTTAATAAGTTTTAGTCAGGGGGGCGTATGGGGGCAGAGATAAAGATCGGCAGGAAGGTTATCAAGGATGGCGGCGATGTTTTTATTATCGCTGAAGCCGGGGTTAATCATGAGGGCAGTTTTGAGACGGCGCTCAAGATGGTTGAGGTGGCCGCTCAGGCAGGAGCCGATGCCGTGACGTTTCAGCACGTGATTGACAGTGAACTTAATATCAAAAAGGGCGGGCCCTCCAATCTCGCCTGGGAACGCTGGATGCTTAAAGACGAGCAGCTTAAAGAGTTGTTTGTTCGGGCTAAAAGTAAAGGGCTTCTGTGCACGGCGTGCGTGATCGATCGCCACAGCATCGACAAGATTGTCAGCTGGGGGGCGGATTTCTTCAAGATCGTCTCCGGAGATATCACCAGCCTTCCTTTTATCGGGTACTGTGCGCAAAAAAAGCTTCCGGTATTTCTTTCGACTGGCGCGGCATCACTCGGCGAGATTGAGGCAGCCGTCGGGGCCGTCAAAGCCGAGGGCAATTCTGATATCGTGTTGTATCATACGAATTCGCATTATCCAACTCCGCCGCAGGAGATCAATTTAAAGGCTTTAGTCACTTTAAAAAGCGCTTTTTCTGAGGTGACAGGTTTTTGTGACCATACAGAGGGTTATTTGGCGCCTTTGGTGGCCTGTGTGCTGGGGGCCAGTGTTATTGAGAAGCACTTTACCCTCGACCGAAGCAAAAAAGGCGCTGATTATCAGGTTTCCCTGGAGCCTGATGAGCTTAAGGCGATGGTCAGGCAGATCCGGGATATCAATGTCAGTCTGGGGTCGCCGCTCAAACAGCGGCTTGATTCCGAACAGGCCACGTACAGGCTGGCCCGGCGCAGTATTGTGGCCCGCACAGGGATATCGAAGGGGGTGCGGATTACGGAAGAGATGCTAACGTTCAAGAGACCGGGGACCGGGATTTGTCCGTCGTTACTGGCTCATGTGGTTGGTAAAGCGGCGCGCCTGGATATCAAGGAGGATGAGATGGTTTTGTGGAATGCCCTGGAGGACGGGACATCATGATTACGGCGATCGTTCAGGCGAGAATGTCGTCCACGAGGCTGCCGGGTAAAGTATTAAAAGATATTCTGGGCAGGCCGATGCTTTGTCATTTGATAGAGCGATTGAAACGTTCCCGCCTGATTCAGAAGATCGTGGTGGCGACTTCCGTTAAGCAGATCGATCGACCAATTCTGGAGGCTGCCGAAAGCTGCGGCGCGGCGACTTTTGCCGGCAGCGAAGACGATGTTCTTGACAGGTATTATCAGGCTGCCCGTTTTTTTCAGGCTGATCCGGTGGTTCGCATCACCGCTGATTGTCCGCTGATTGATCCGCGGGTGACCGATCAGGCTATCGCGTATTTTCTTGCGAATCGGGAGCAGATTGATTACGTGTGTAACGCGGCGCCACCGACATACCCTGACGGGTTGGATACGGAAGTGTTTTCTTTCGCGGCCCTGGAAAAAGCCTGGAAGCTGGCGGCGGAACGGACCGATCGGGAATATCCGACGATGTATATTTTTAGAAACCGCGGGATATTTCGCGTGGCTAATGTGGCGAATGACCGGGATGTGTCTCATATGCGCTGGACCGTTGATGAACCCAGAGATTTCGAATTCGTTTCGCGCATTTACGAAGCCTTGTACGAGAAAAGTTCGGGTGTTTTTGGTATGGAAGATATCATCGCCTATGTTAAGGCCAATCCGCCATTCGCCCTGATCAACCAGGGAATAAAAAGGAATGAAGGATATATTAATTCTTTAAAAAAGGAGAACCTGACGATCGATAAGGCTTCATTGCCGTGGGATCTGCAGGAGGAAAAGTAGTTATGTTCTATCCGCGCAAGGATAAAAATGTTGTTATCATCGCTGAAATATCGGCCAATCACGGGCAGAGCCTGCCGCAGGCCCTGCGCCTGATTCGGGAGGCGAAAAAGTGCGGGGCGGATGCTGTCAAGTTTCAGGCGTACACGCCTGACGCTCTGACGATCGATGCCGATAATAAGTATTTCCGCATCAAGCATCCTGAATGGGGCGGACAGACGCTGTATCAGTTGTACCAGAAAGCGTACACTCCTTTCACCTGGTTCAAGCGTCTGAAACGCGAGGCTGATGATCAGGGGATCGTTTTTTTTGCGACAGCCTTTGACCGGGCGTCGGTGGACATGCTGGAGGAGATTCATGTCCCGATTCATAAGATTGCTTCGTTTGAGCTGGTGGACCTGCCGCTGATCGCCTATGCGGCCAGGACGGCTAAACCGCTGATCATGTCGACGGGTATGGCCAGCCTTGCGGAGATCCGGGAAGCGGTCGATACGGCGCGCAAGAACGGCGCGAAGGAGGTGGCGCTTTTTAAGTGTGTCAGCAGTTACCCGGCGGATCCTGCGGAGATGAATTTGCGGACGATTCCCGACATGCAGCGGCGTTTCCGCTGTCCCGTCGGTCTTTCAGATCATACGCTGGGTGTCGGGGTGGCGCTGGCGTCGGTGGCTTTAGGCGCAGTCATGATTGAAAAACATTTTACGTTTTCCCGAAAACATAAAACACCGGATTGTTTTTTTTCGATCGAGCCCGCCGAATTAAAAGAACTTGCGGCCGGCGTTCGGCTGGCCGAGCTGGCGCTGGGAGCGCCATGCTATGAGCTAACGCCGGGGCAGAAAAAAAGCGCGGCGTTTCGGCGGTCTCTTTTTGCCGTCAGGGATATCGCGCCCGGGGAAGTGCTGACGGAGGGAAATGTGCGTTCGATTCGTCCGGCCCAGGGGCTGGCGCCGAAATATTTTAATCAGCTTCTCGGATGCAAGGCTCTCGGCAAGATTAAGAAGGGGACGCCTCTGCGGTGGGAGCTGGTTTCGGGTCGATCGTCATGACCGCCGGATATCATCGAAAAGTCCTGATTCGTGTTGATGCTTCCCCTGTCATAGGATTGGGGCATTTGATGCGGATGCTGGCGCTGGGACAGCTTCTGTTCGATGCGGGCTACGAGATCCATTACGCGACCTTGACGGAGGATCCCTTGCTGCGGGCCCGCTTGGCCAGGGAAGGCTGCGAGGTGCATGTGCT
>PEAR01000165.1 GCA_002753745.1 Candidatus Omnitrophota bacterium
GGGAGAACAGATCAGCTGCGCGCTGCTGGCGATGGCGGTCCGGGAACTAGGTTTTGAATCAGTGGCCCTGACAGGTTTTCAGGTCGGGGTTTTAACCAATAAAGAGCACGGCAAAGCGCGTGTTCAGCAGATTGATGACAAGCGTCTCAAAAAAGCTTTTAAAGAAGGCAAGATCGTGATCATGGCTGGCTACCAGGGCATTACTGATGAAGGCGAGATCACGACCTTGGGCCGCGGCGGTTCCGACCTTTCGGCTGTCGCTTTGGCCAAGGCGATCAAGGCGGATGTTTGTGAGATCTATACGGATGTCACCGGTATTTATACGACGGATCCCCGCATGGTCCCGGAAGCCCGTAAACTTAATGAGATCACCTTTGATGAAATGCTTGAAATGGCGTCGCTCGGAGCACAGGTCATGCAGGCCCGCTCGATCGAAGTTGCCAAAAGGTTTAATATTCCGCTTCATGTGCGCAGCAGTTATTCCAAGGAGGAAGGTACCATGATCGTCAAGTCAGTTAAGAATATCGAAGAGATCGCCGTTACCGGCATTACGTCAAATAAGAACGAGGCCAAGATCACGATCTGTGCGGTCCCTGATCAGCCCGGCGTTTCGGCTACATTATTCAATGCCATCGCCAAGGCTGGTGTTAATGTTGATGTTATCGTCCAGAATGTCAGTCAGTCGAGAAAAACGGACATTTCTTTCACCGTCCCCAAATCTGATCTGGCAAAGGGGATCCTGGCGACCGAGGCTGTTGCTAAAACACTGGGCGCCGGCGAGGTACTTTCGTCAAAGGATATCGCGCGTGTGTCTATTGTCGGCTCCGGGATGCGTTCACACCAGGGCATTGCGGCACGCATGTTCGAAGCGCTGGCAGCAGCCAGGATCAATATCGAGATGATCGCTACATCCGAGATCAGTATCTCCTGTATCATTGCCCTGGATAAAGTTGATGCCGCGGTAAAAACATTGCATAAAGCTTTTGAACTGGACAAATAATAATGAGAAAAGTCTGGATCTACGACACCACTCTTCGCGATGGAACACAGGCGGAAGGCATTTCGCTCACGGTTCCGGATAAGGTAAAGATCGCCCGAAAGCTTGATGATTTCGGGGTTCATTACATTGAAGGTGGCTGGCCGGGGTCCAACCCGAAGGATAAAGAATTTTTTGCCTTGATGCAGAAGGCGCCGTTGAAGCATGCCAAACTGGCGGCTTTTTCATCGACCCGTCGCAAGGGGATGAAAGCCGGCGATGATCCCAATTATAAAGAACTGGTTGCCGCGCAAACGCCTGTCGTTTGTATTTTCGGCAAGACCTGGGATCTGCATGTCATTGATGTTCTCAAGACGACCCTTGATGATAATCTCGAGATCATTCGGGACTCGGTGTCTTTCTTAAAGAAAAAGAAGCGCGAAGTTGTTTATGACGCGGAGCATTTTTTCGATGGTTTTAAGCATAATCCTGATTATGCGATCAAAACGCTTTTAACGGCAGAGTCAGCCGGCGCGGACACTATTGTTTTGTGCGACACGAACGGCGGGTCTTTGCCTGAGGAGATCGCCGGCATCATCAGCGAATTGCGTGCGTTCATTAAAGCGCCGCTGGGGATCCACACGCATAATGACCTTGATCTTGCTGTCGCTAATTCTTTGGCCGCGGTTGAGGCCGGCTGTGTTCAAGTACAGGGGACATTTAACGGTTTTGGCGAGCGCTGCGGGAACGCGGATTTGTCGACCATCATTGGAATACTTTCCTCCAAGCTTGATATTAAAACGATCCCGGACGCTAAGCTAAAGACTCTTAAAGAAACGGCTTTTTTTATCAGCGAAGCGGCCAATCTGCCTGTTGCGGACTTTCATCCTTTTGTCGGTCATTCCGCGTTCGCGCATAAAGGCGGCGTGCATATCGATGCTATTCTGAAGAATCAGAAAGCCTATGAGCATGCCCAGCCTGAACTCTTTGGGAATCACCGTCGTTATATCACCTCCGAGCTCGCCGGCAAGATGCCTTTTGTCCTGAAAGCCGAGCAGATGGACCTTAAGATTGACAAAAAGTCCGATGCGGCCAAGGGACTTCTTAAAGCTCTTCAGGAAAAGGAACTGGCCGGGTATCAATTTGAAGGCGCTGACGCTTCTTTTGAATTGTTCATGAAGAAGCAGCTAAAGAAGTATGCGCCATTTTTTACTCTCGAAGGCTTTCGTGTTCATACGGAGAAAAAAGCGGCCGGTGATGCCTGGGCTGAAGCGACCCTTCATATCGAGGTAAAAGGACAGCGTCAATTCAGTGCCGCCGACAGTGTCGGTCCGGTTGAGGCGCTGGACAAAGCTTTGCGTAATGCGCTGACCTGTTTTTATCCGACGCTCAAAAATATGCATCTGACCGATTATAAAGTCCGTGTGCTGGATACGAAAGACGCAACGGCTGCCAAGGTGCGGGTCTTGATCGAGTCTCAGGACGAGCATGATGCCTGGACGACGGTGGGTGTGCATGAGAACATCATCGAGGCCAGCTGGGAAGCTTTGGTGGACAGTATTGAATATAAACTCCTTAAAGACCTGAAAAAGTAATGTCCGACATCGCCTCCCGCTATATCCCCAAAGATATTGAAGAAAAACGTCTTAAGTTATGGGACGATAATAAGCCGTTTCACGCCGTTGCTGGCCGCGCGAAAAAGGGCAAGTTCACCATTGTTATCCCGCCGCCTAATGTGACCGGGGTGCTGCACATGGGCCATGCACTTAATAACACCCTTCAGGACATCCTGACGCGCTATAAGCGGATGCAGGGCTTTGAAGCGCTGTGGATGCCTGGAACGGATCATGCCGGGATCGCAACTCAAAACGTTGTCGAGAAACAGATCGCCAGGGAAGGGTTGACGCGCGACGCCCTGGGCCGTGAGAAATTCATGGAACGCCTGTGGGAGTGGAAAAAGCACCATGGCGATACCATCATTAACCAGCTGCACAAGCTTGGCAGTTCCTGTGACTGGGATCGCACGCGTTTTACCATGGATGATGACTATTCCGACGCTGTCAAAGAAGCTTTTGTTGAGCTTTATCATCGCGGGTTGATCTATCAGGGCAATTACATTATCAACTGGTGTCCGCGCTGTGAAACAGCCTTGGCCGATGAGGAAGCAGAACACAAAGATTCTAACGGCAGTTTATGGCATATTAAATATCCTTTTAAAGATAATCCCGATCAATGTGTCGTCGTGGCCACGACACGTCCGGAAACCATGCTGGGTGATACGGCCGTTGCGGTCAATCCGGCGGATGAGCGCTATCAGGGGCTGATCGGCAAAATTCTGGTCCTGCCGCTGATCAATCGCGAGATCATGATCATCGCTGACGATTTTGTGGACCGCGAATTCGGTTCAGGCGCGGTCAAGGTAACACCTGCCCATGATCCCAACGATTTTGCCATGGGCCGCCGCCATGATCTTGAATTTATCAATATCATGCATCCTGACGGAATCCTCAACAAGAATGCCGGCAAATTCGACGGACAGGAACGTTTTGAAGCCCGCAAGAATATCGTTAAAGAATTAAAAGAACTTGGCCTTCTGCTTAAGATCGATTCTCATGCCCATGCCGTGCGTCGCTGCTACCGCTGCGATACGGTGGTGGAACCGTATCTTTCCAAACAGTGGTTTGTGAAGATGAAACCTCTGGCTGATAAGGCGCTGGCCGCGTACCGCAGCGGGCATCCGCGGATCCAGCCCAAGCGTTGGGAAAAAGTTTATGAGAACTGGCTGGTCGATATTCGCGACTGGTGTATTTCCCGCCAGATCTGGTGGGGGCACCGTGTGCCGGTCTGGTACGACGCTGAAGGCAATATTTTCTGCGCCAAGAGCGAAGCTGAAGCCAAAGCGCTGGCAAAACAAAAACACGGTAAAGATGTTGTTCTTCGCCAGGATCCTGATGTTCTGGATACCTGGTTTTCCTCATGGTTATGGCCTTTTGCGACACTCGGCTGGCCGAAAAAACGTGAGGATGTCGAATTTTTCTATCCCACAGACGCTCTTTTTACAGCGCCCGAGATCATTTTCTTCTGGGTTGCGCGCATGGTGATGGCGGGGATCGAATTCATGGGGAAGGTGCCTTTTGACGACGTGATCCTGCACGGGACGGTGCGTGACGCCAAAGGCCGCAAGATGTCAAAGTCACTGGGCAATGCCATCGATCCGCTGGAGATCATCGAGGAATACGGTGCGGATGCGCTGCGCCTGAGCATGGTCCTTAATTCAGGGCAGGACATTTATATTTCCAAAGAGAAGTTTGAAGTTGGCCGCAACTTTGCCAATAAACTCTGGAATGCTTCGCGTTTTTTATTAATGAATATCAAGCCTGAAGCCAGGGTAAATGATTTCAGTTCTATTGATATGAAGCATCTGGATCTGGCTTCGCGTTGGGTCATTTCACGTTACTTTAAGGCACTGCGAGAAGTTGGTACGGCGATCGAGCAATATCATTATTCCGATGGTGTCAACATCCTCTATGAGTTCTTTTGGGGTACCTATTGCGATTGGTATCTCGAATTGATGAAAGGCCGCCTTGATGATATTAACGCCCAGAAAGCGGCTTATGTGGTACTTAAGAATACCTTTAAAATGCTCCATCCGTTCATCCCGTTCGTTACCGAGGAGCTTTACAGCCAGTTTGAAGGCGAAGAAAAGATCCTGACTCTTGAAGCCTGGCCTCAGATGGACTCAGCCCTTATCGATGACGCTGCCGAAGCGGCTGTCGGCATCCTGATCGATCTTGCAACCGGTATCCGTAATGCCCGGTCCCAATGGGCGATCAAGCCTCAGGACCAGATCACGTGCGTCCTTTCGGCCAAAACGTTTGATGTTTCATTGACCGATAACCTGGACGTGCTGAAACGTCTTCTCAAGGTTAGTTCCTTTGATCTGCGTCAGGGAACAGATA
>PEAR01000166.1 GCA_002753745.1 Candidatus Omnitrophota bacterium
AATATCTTTTTTTTTTTTCAAACAGCTTCAGGTCCCGCTGGCCGCGGTTCATATTAGCCGCCGCCACGATGAGCATATTCGGCAGCGCCGTCGGACGCATCATTTCCTGCTCGGCCGACATCGCATTCTGTAATTTGATCACCGGCCCCTGATAGTTCGTCTTGGCCAGCGCCGCGCCGCCTACCAGCGAGTAAGTCACCACTTGATTAAAGCCAAGCCCCACAAAAATACCGGTCAAACGAGAGTTAAACGTTTCTTTTTCATAGTCAACCGAAATATTCACCGCCGGAACCTGCGGCAACGACATCGGAAGATTATCGTAACCCACCACCCGCGCCACTTCCTCGATCACATCTTCTTTAATCTTAATGTCGTTACGAAAATGCGGCGGGATCACGGTGATTGTTTTATCCGTTGCGGCCACCACGCACCCCAGACGGCGCAATATTTTCTCGGCGCGCACCAGATCCAGCCCTTCGACTCGGCCCTGAAGGGCCTCGCTCAGGGCAGGCGGCGCGCCCAATAATTTATGAATATCCGAAAGCGACACCACAACCTCGGTGCGTTGCGATATCGGAACGCTAGCAACCTCATCACGACGAGACACTACCGTACCGCCCGCCAGTTCAAGAATAAGGTCGGTCGCCCGATTCGACGCCGCCTCACCCGTTTTCCAGGCAATGCCGCGTTCAAAACGGTAACAGGCATCGCTGGTAAGACCCAGCTTGCGTGAAGCCCGGCGTGTGACCCCCAGATCAAACGACGCCGATTCCAGCAAAATCCGTTTGGTCGACGATGTTACGCCGCTATCGCGCCCGCCCATAATGCCGGCAATCGCCACCGGTTTTTTAGCATCAGCAATAACCAGAATACTTTCATCGAGTGTACGCTCCACATCATCGAGCGTAACAATCTTTTCGCCCTTCTTTGCCCGGCGAACAATAATCTTGCCGCCCTCGAGCTTATCGAAATCAAAAGCATGCAAAGGCTGACCATATTCAAAAAGCACAAAATTGGTAATATCAACAATATTAGAAACAGGATTATCGCCCAACGCCTGCAGCAACAGGCTTTTATCGCCAGGAAAAGGCTTGACCGTCACGCCATCGATGCGCGTCCCGATATACCGGGCGCAATCCGCCGAATTCTCAATCGCAATATCCACGGTACCGGCATCTTCATGCTCAGCAACCGCCGGCACCTTTAACTCACGGTCAACGATCGCCGACACCTCGCGCGCCAGCCCCAGCATGCTCAAGCAATCCGGCCGGTTGGGCGTGATCTCGATTTCGAAAACAGTATCGCTGCCGATTTTCTCGACAGCCTCAACCTCCAGCCCCGCCATGGTCAGACGAAACGACAACTCATCTGCCGTGAGTCCGTGGTCAATATACTGGTTAAGCCAATTTAAACTTAATTTCATCGTTTCTCCACAAAATCAGCATTCACGTAAACATATCTGGATCAACCCCTTCGCCAACCAAAACAACGCAACGTCAACGAACACACCACTAGAACTGCTTTAAAAACCGCACATCATTTTCAACAAACGTCCGAATGTCCCCAATGCCATGCTTGAGCATCGCGATGCGCTCAACCCCCATGCCGAAAGCAAAACCCATCTGCTCACCCGCCGGATACCCGGCCGCTTCAAACACTTTGGGGTGAACCATGCCGCAACCTAAAATCTCCAGCCACTTGCCCGCCCGGCCCTTAAAAATATTCGACTGAATATCCACCTCGGCGGAAGGCTCGGTGAACGGAAAAAAATGCGGGCGAAAACGCATCTTTACATCATCGCCAAAATATTTTTTGCAAAACGCGGTTAACAATCCTTTAAGGTCGGCAAACGTTACGTTTTTGTCAACCAACAATCCTTCAATCTGATGAAACATAAATGAATGGCTGGCGTCTACAGCATCCGGCCGGTAAACTTTTCCCGGAATAATCACCGCCATCGGCGGCGTATGCTTTTGCATCACCCGCACCTGACCCGGCGAGGTATGACTGCGCAGCAATAAATGCCGGCCAGCCGCCGCAGGATCTTTAGCGTCCAGATAAAAAGTATCAAACGAATCACGGGAAGGATGGTCAAGCGGGATATTCAGCGCCGAGAAGTTATAAAACTCGCTTTCAATCTCGGGACCGTGCTGAATCACAAACCCCATATTCTTAAAAACATCGCAAATTTCTTCCACCGTCTGGTCAATCAAATGCCGTGAACCTAATCCCCGCGCTACGCCGGGAATGGTAACATCAAGAGCGTCAGCTTTTTTAGCCGACAATGATAACGCAGCCTTACGCTCTGCGATCTGAGCCTCGGCTAATACCTTGATGTCATTAGCTCCTTTACCTAAAGATTTCTTCTCTTCAGGTGAAGCACTGCCTAGTCCGGCATACATTTCCGGCACCAGGCCCTTTTTGCCCAAATACTTCAAGCGCACCGCTTCGAGCGCTTCCAGCGTTCCCGCCGCCTGCACATCCGATAAAACTTCAGTTTTTATCTTCTCAATATCCCAAGTCATAGCATCTCTTATATCATAAACGCAATGAAAAAGCCCCTGTTTTCACAAGGGCTTGATCATCATTTAAATCAGACAAGGAATTTTGCCTGATTACTTTTTATCGGCCTTGCGATGTGTAACAGTTGCCGGCATTGCTTTTTTAGCAGCGGCGACAATCTTGTTAAACGTCGGCTGATCATTGATCGCGATCTCGGCAAGCATCTTGCGGTTAATCTCGATCTTCGCTTCCTTAAGTCCGCGGATCAAACGGCTGTACTGCAGATTTTCCTGCTGGCACGCCGCATTAACGCGGGCGATCCACAAACGACGGAAATCACGGGCACGCGCCTTGCGGTGCTTGGTATGATAACGCAACGCCTTGATAAGCGCGCGGATCGCTTGTCCCCAACGATTCTTTTTCTGACCGTAAAAACCTTTCGTTGCACGAAAGACACGCTTGCGTCCCTTCTTGCGCGCAATGGAATTCTTGATTCTAACCATACGGCATCATCCTCCTTACCTTCTTACCTTCCACGGGCGTCAGATAATCGCTCTTACGTAATCTGCGCTTGCGTTTGCTCGACCTCTTTGACAGGAGGTGTCCACGATTGCCGCTCTTCTTTTTGACCAGACCAGATTTGGTGATCTTGAAGCGTTTGGCAACGCCCTTTTTTGTTTTCAGCTTTGGCATAACTTCCCTTTTTCTTTCTACTTTGTATCGGCCTTCGGCGCGATAATGATCGACATGATCCGGCCCTCAAGGATAACATCCTTTTCAAGCTGTGCAATGTCGGCTGTTTCTGCGATAAACTTCTGCAACAGACCTTTGGCCTGTTCTTTGAACGCCATCTCGCGTCCGGAAAAAAACAGGTTAACCCGCACCCGGTCTTTTTTCTCCAGGAAACTGCGGCCCTGGCTGATCTTCGTATGAAGATCGTGCTCATCAATATGCGGCTTGATACGGATCTGTTTTAACTGCGAAATATGTGTGTGCTTGCGAGCGCGGCGTTCTTTTTTTTCCTGCTCATACTTATATTTCGTGTAATCCATGATGCGGCAAACCGGAGGTTTCCCTGTCGGCGCAACTTCAACGAGATCCAACGCAAACTGCTCGGCCAATTCCTGCGCCCGAGCAATAACCATAACACCCAGCTGTTCAGCTTCAGGCCCGATCACGCGAACTTCAGGTTCACGGATCTGTTCATTAATACGAATACGCTTTTGAATAAAACCCTCCTAAATACAGATTGACCCTTTGAGAAAAAGGGTTAAAAGTGTACTCATTATCTTTAAAAACTATGTTTTGTCAACAATCTCTTTACGCAGCACCGCCAGGAATGCTTCGACTGACATTTGACCGAGATCTGTTTCGGGACGCTTGCGCACCGCCACATTGCCGGATTCAACTTCTTTGTCGCCGATAACCAGCATGTATGGCACCCGAGCCAGACGGCCTTCACGAACGCGTTTACCCAGTGATTCATTACGGGCATCAACCTCAACCCGCATCCCCTCCGCACGCAGCTTGTCCGCCACCTCGCGGGCAAAAGCATCGTGCTGCGGTGACAACGGAATAATATTTACCTGAACCGGAGATAACCATACAGGGAAGTTCCCGGCATAATGTTCGATCAATGTACCAAAGAATCTTTCCACACTGCCGAACAAAGCCCGGTGCAGCATGATCGGACGTTCTTTGTTTCCCTGATCATTAATATAGGCAAGATCGAAACGTTCCGGCAACGCAAAATCGCACTGGATCGTAGAACACTGCCATTGACGGCCCAGCGCATCTTTTAATTTCAAATCGATCTTGGGTCCGTAAAAAGCGCCGTCCCCTTCATTGACCTGATACGAGATCTTTTTGTTATCCAACGCATTCTTGAGAGCACTGGTCGCGAGATCCCAGTCTTCCTGGGCACCGATATGATTTGTCGGCTGGGTACTAAGCTCAATCGCATAATCCTTAAACCCGAAAGCCGACAATAATTCGAACGCCAGATCCAACACCTTTTCAATTTCTTCCTGAACCTGGTCTCGACGACAAAAAATATGGCCGTCATCCTGGGTAAATCCGCGCACGCGAAGCAAACCGTGCAATACGCCGGCTTTCTCATAACGATAAACCGTACCCAGCTCAAAGAACTTAATCGGGAATTCGCGATACGAATGCAGTTTCTGTTTATAAATAAGCATGTGCCCGGGGCAATTCATGGGCTTGACCGCATACTCTTCACCGTCGAGCTTGAAATAATACATGTTCTCGCGATAATGCTCGGCGTGACCGGAAATCTCCCACAACTTCCCGCGCAAAAAATTCGGTGTCATCACCAGGTCATACCCGCGCTTTAAATGAAGCTCTTTGGTAAAATCCTCGAGAATCTTGCGCATCAAGGCACCCTTGGGATGG
>PEAR01000167.1 GCA_002753745.1 Candidatus Omnitrophota bacterium
AGAAGCATCGCATACGGACGAGCCTCTTGACTGTAGTAAACAGGACATTTTAATAACGACATCAACAGCGCAGCCAGAAGCCCTTCACGCCAGGTATAGAGCCGGCGCCCTAATAAAAAGATCACGCCGATTGACAATACACCAAAGAAGACTGATGGCGATCTTAAGATCGCCTGTGAAACACCCAACATTGAAACAGAATACAGCAGTAAGTGATACGCCGGAGGATTACCGTCCAGTCGGGCAACATTCTCAACAACGGCATTCAACGTTGACCTTTGATGAATAATATGCCAGACATGCAATTCGTCATTCCAGAAAGACTGTATGTCCAACCCCCAGAATCTAAAAGCAGCACCTAAAACGATCACCAGAAACAGCAAGAAGAAAACTCTTCGATTCTTAAAACCTTCCGTCTTGTCAAGATCCATCTCTAAGATCCCTTTTCTGGAAAAGATACACTGAGCCACCTAAAAAGTCCTTATGTTCCACCACCATCATTAACTTATTCACGTAAGCTAGAAATTCATTATCGCACGGCTCATTCATATGTACGTACCAAATATTGACCGGGATATTACCAGCTAGAACACGAAATAATTCCTCTCGTTGGGCCTGATTAGACAGTAAATAGCCAACATGCTTATTAAAATTTCCTCTTCGAAAATAATAATCCAGACATTCCTCATTCCAGACTGAGCCGACAATAATCGAATCCTTGTAATGACCATCATGCTGAATTACAAAATTAACCGCCTCGCGAAACTGTTCTTTAGACGGGATGGAATAATACTGAAGACGGAAGATAAGATCCCAGATCAGAAAAACAGCCAGCGCAACAACACTCAACCGCTTAATCAAGGCATTCAGCGGCAATAAAACAACTGCCCTGGCAACCAGAAGATACGCTGCCGGCAGTGAAATGATCAGATAACGATTCTCTAAAATATGCAACGGCGTAAAATATGAAATGCTCCATACGCCCATAAAGGGAAGCACGAGCCACCCGATTAACACAGAATATTCAAAGATATACGAACGGGATCTTTCATAAACAACTCTTGCCAACAAAAATAGATACGCCCCCCCCACTACCAGAATATAAAACATCGACTGATCGAATATGAACTTTAAATACCATATAAAGCTATCCACGACTCCTCTTGGAGCCAAAATCCACTCGCCGGATGGATGTACAAATAAGCGCTGCCAGAATATGTACAGCCAGGGCAAATACGCCACCACTATGACGGCGTAAATATAGAAGAAAAACATTGAATTTCTGCCAGAACGACAAAAAAGAACGACCCCGGCAATACCCTCTATCGCAACAAGATAAACCCCGTAATAATGCACATAACAAGCAATCACTGCGGCCGCCAGATATGCCATGATGGCAAAAGACGAAACTCGATCTTTCGTCCGCAGGCGCTCCACAATAGCTAGCCAGAAATACACTGAAAGGCAGCTGAATAAAAGCAAAAACGCGTAGGCGCGGGCTTCCTGGCTGTAAAACACAGGACACCATGAGAACGCCATAAACACCGAGGCAACAATCCCCTCTCGCCAGGAAAATAATCGTTTTCCGATCAAAAAGATCATGACAATTGATAAAATACCACAGACTGCCGACGGCAATCTTAATACAACCTCGGAATCTCCAAACTTTTCAATATAGTAAAGCAGCACATAGTACCCGGGAGGATTAACATCACTGCTAACGACACGCTCAATGACCTTACTTAACGAGGATTGATGACCATATCCCCAGCTGCCGAGTTCATCGTTCCAAAAGGACTGCACATCGAGTCCCCAGAGCCGTAGACCAGCACCCATAATAACGACGATAAACAAAGACCATGCGATCCTGTTATTCCATAAATATTGAAAAGACAGCTTATGCACTGAATCTCCTGCATCTATTTTATTCAAACCATGAATTCAATACCACACCCGCCACGTTCCCGTATCAAAATCCAGCTTTAATTCCTTGTAGTGTTGTTCGAAAAAACTTTCTGATAGCGCATTAACCCGCCCTATGAAGAGAGCCCGGCGATGAGTCCTGCCTAAAATCGGGTCAAGAGCCAGCATATACCGCCGATCAAACGGCTCCATATAAAGAACACACTGATCTTTTTCACCATACAAAGCCTTTAAATAATACATCCCCCAGCTCACGTTAACAAAAATAGAATCATGAGAATAATTCTTGTTCAAATAATCATTAAGCCGAACAAGAGACGGATGAGTGATCTCAGAAACTGCCATCCTGGTTAAAGAAAAATATAAAAAGGAGTTGATGCAAATAAATACAGCAGCAGCAAAATACATGAATTTCCCTGCCGACACCCTAGCCATCACATAAAAAAGAGCCAAAAGAAGAAAAGGATACATTAAAACAACATGATGCATTGACTCGACTCGCTGATTCTTGACCATCAGAAGAAAAGTCATTGTAAACAAAGCTAGATTAAGAACAACAAATCCGATCTTTATCCGCTGCGCGCGTAACTGCCAAACACTGAAAATCAAGAAAGAAACTACGAGCGCAATGAGCCCCAGCCCAGTCATGGTGACTTCTTTATCAATAATAAAGATACGGTGCGCACTCCATAGAGGATTAGTGAAGTATTTAATTAAGGTGCATAAATGCCGCCCCATAACAGCATGATCCGAAAACGGTATTGAATGGGCCGCTAAAAACTCATGATAATATCTATCGCCAGACCGTTCATGCGCATTAAGCAACAGAAAAATTAATACTCCCGATATTATCAGTAAGATCCCGATATCTCTAAGCATCATCCTAAGACGCTTGGGATCCCGCCACACGCCCTGATTTACAGCCAAAAAATATCCGATTAAAATAAAAATGGCAGGAAAAAGAATAATATAGACTAACTTAACCCATACCCCCACAAACAAAACAACACCAAGCGCACAGGCATATCGCCAACTCCAGCCCTTTACGAACGCCAGCGAAGCCGCCCATTTCCGGGAGAGATAGCATATAAGAAAGATTGACGTCGTCTGAAAAGATACCGGACCGGTATCAACCAAATGCTGGAAAGCATAAGGCATGAAACTCATCAATAAAAAGAAAACGATCAATACATCAATCCGGAAGATCTTCCAGATCAAAATAGCTTGAATGAATAACATGATGATGCCTAAAAGGCGGGCTGAAGAGGGGGCTGGCCACAGCTTGAACAATGGATAATAAAGCAGACTGTGGACATTGCCGACGTAAGCAAACGTCCTCAAAGGCAGGAAATATCCAGGGATTATCGCCAGATCATAGTCGGAACACGATTCCCGGAAAGAATTAAACATATTGCCCTGATACTCATGGCAAATAATCCCATGATACTGATTAAACTCATCCATATTAATAGGAACAAATACCGAAAAGTACCCCAACGAGGCTGCGCATATTGCCAGAGTAGCGGCGATCTTAAAAACCATGCCCTTTATACTCATGAACATACTCTTTCCTGCGTCAAGATTAGCAAAGATACCCGGGCGTTATTACATCAAAAAATTGTGTAAATAAAAGGAGCCACCACAGAGCTTTGCGCAAAAACGATAACAATACTCAACAATACCAGCACGATAATTATAGGCGCCAACCAAAAGCGTTTGCGCGTACGCAAAAAAATCCATAATTCTTTAATAATCGCAATCTTCCCCATCCTGCCCTCCTGATTAAAACTGTTGATAGTAACGCTCCGCGCTTTCTGCCGGCGTCAACCTCGGCTGCCAATATGTTTTTTGCGACCGGTTGAACTTTCTTTGAAGAAAATCCTTTCCGATCACGCGTAAAATTATCCCAACTGGAGCAAAAACCAGCATAAAAACAGCCCCCAGAACGCAACACGTCACTATCCCGCCGATGATGGCTGTCCCCTTCATCCAGCCGCGATATCCCGGCCTCAAGGCCGTCCAATCCAACGTTGAGACTCCGGCGAAGATGGCACCGCAAATCAAAAAGACCATTTGAGGAGAATGTAAACCATGCTTCACAATACCGATGCCGCCAAACAGAAAAGCGACGACTCCCAGGCCATAACCAAAAACCAAGAGTTCTTTTTTTTCTTTATTCATATCAGTCTAAAACCTGCGAAATCGTTTCCCTTTTATATCGATCTCTGTTCGGCTGTCTGTCCTTTTCCAGCACAAATCGATTTAACACCAGATGGGTCATATTTGTGCACATAAAACAACGATACGCATCCTCCAGCGAACAGACGATCGGCTCTCCCCGAATATTAAAAGACGTGTTAATAATGACGGGACAGCCCGTCTTACGGTAAAAAGCCTCAATGATCTTGTAATAAAAAGGACTACGCTCTTTGTCGACAGTCTGAACCCGGGCTGAATAATCCACGTGCGTGATCGCAGGGACTGTCGAGCGCTTTATCTTCAATCTGTCAATGCCGGCTAATACCGTCTGGCGCGAGGCAGGATCAATCTGTGATCCTGTCACAGGAGCAACTAAGAGCATATACGGACTCTCACCGGTTATATCAAAATATTCCCACGCTTTCTCCGCCAGGACGCTTGGCGCAAACGGACGAAACGACTCGCGAAACTTGATGCGAAGATTCATTTCTTCCTGCATTCTTGGAGAGCGAGCATCCCCAACAATACTTCTTGCTCCCAGGGCACGAGGCCCAAACTCCATACGACCCTGAACAAGGCCGATGACCTTCTCATCATCAATCAACTCAGCCACGCGTTCAAAAATCGAGTCGCCCTCGCACTTGTGAAACGGCAGCTGTTTGGCGTTCAAGAACGCCTCAACTTCTTCATCGGAATAACCCGGCCCCAACAAAGATCCGCCCTGAAGATCTTTTCCGCCATCAACGCAGCGGCGATTTTTAAAGACCTG
>PEAR01000168.1 GCA_002753745.1 Candidatus Omnitrophota bacterium
CCTGTCTGATGCGACCGGGACGCTGCCCATCACTAACAAGGCTGGTTCGATCTCGGCTGAAGAATTACATCGTGCTATTCTTATTACCCAGGCCATGCGGTTCAGTAATGTCATAAAGACCCGTGAATGGGTTGAATCGATCAATTTGCGATAACTATGTGGGATTGTCGATATCGGCGTTCAGTTGATGATTTCTGCCTCCGGCGAAAAGCAATATGTTTTCCAGGTGGTATTAAATGTATCCTTAAAGGAAAGATTGAAGTTCCTTTACGTGATAAGATTGATCCATTAATTAAAATGAAATTAAAACTAAATAAAGGAGAATTTTATGAAATGTGACTGTGGAAAAAAACTAGTAGCTTCAGTTGCGGTGTTTGTATTCAAGATGTTTGCCGGTATTACGCTATGCGGCGGCCTCTTTAGCTGGGTTTATACGCTTGCCCCGACGAATGTGTGGCGCCCGATGGGTCCAAGCAAAAGACTTTTTATCGGTCTGTTTTTAGGCTCACTTCTATTTGTTGCTGTCTATAAAATTGTTAGCAAGGCCTTTGAAGGAATGAGTGTTGTTCTAAAGGGCTTGTCCTACGGTCTTTGTATCTGGGCCGCCGGGATCGTTCCAGGCATGTTGGCGACTTATACCTTTATGACTGTCAATACAACGGTGATCGTTTACTGGACATTGTCCATGCTGGTGCTGGTGCCGGTCCAGGGGGTTATCGTTGCCTTGATATTGCGTGATGCCAATGAAAGCTGCTGTTGCATTAAGAAGGCCGCTTAATGTTGAAAGATGTTCTTATTATATCCGGCAGCCCCAAGAAAGAAGGGAACACTTCCTTACTGGTCGGATGGTTTGCTGAAGGCGCCAAATCTGCTGGAGCTAATGTAGAAATCATTCGAGCCGCAGACCTTGAGCATAAAGTGATGGGGTGCACATCCTGCCGCGCTTGCCAGAAGAGCTCGTCTTATCGTTGTGTTATAAACGACGCTGTCAGTGATTGTGTCGCCCGTTTTTCGTCGGCGGATGTGATCGTCATGGCCACACCTCTTTATTTCTTCGGTGCCAGCAGCCAGTTAAAATGTATTATTGACAGGATGTTCTCTCTCTACAAATGGGACAATGCCGCGAACACCATGGAAACACCTTTGAAAGGTAAAACTTTTGTTTTCTTGGGAAGCGGATTTGAAGATGCCGGGTTTGAGGCGTTCGAAAGCCCCTTTCGGTTAACAGCAGAATATTCAGGTATGTTTTATAAGTCGCTAGTTATCAAAAATGCTGGAATATCCGGTGATATCATTAAATTACCTGATGTTCGTCTGAAAGCCATAGAATTGGGAAAAGAAGTTGTTTAACGTTCATAAGCTAGAAGGAGGACGATCGATGCCGCATGAGCTCAAGGTCCTGGTAGAAAAGCTTCCCGAACAGAAAATCAAAGAATTAGGAATCAAGTCCTGGCCAATCTGGACCAAGGAAATCTCAACGTTCGACTGGCAATATGATGAAAAAGAAGTCTGTTTATTCCTTGATGGTGACGTTACGGTCAAAACACCTTTTGAAACAGTTACATTTGGTAAAGGCGACCTGGTGACATTTCCCCAGGGACTAAGCTGTACCTGGCAGGTTAAAAAGCCGGTGCGTAAACACTATAAATTCGGAGAATAAAAGCACTAATGTCAGACGAAGTTCAACTTCCCGATCCTGGATACCTTCTTAAAATGCTAGAGGTAAGAATGCCTTTTGGTAAGTATAAGGGGTGGCTTCTTATTGACCTTCCTGAAACCTATCTTTGCTGGTTTAGCCGGAAAGGATTCCCCGACGGATCTTTAGGCTCGATGCTTAAAAGTGTCTACGAGATTAAGCTTAATGGTCTAGAAGAACTGCTTGCGCCTATTCGAAAAACTTTTTGAGATTGTTTTTATCTTTGGAGATTTATTCTTATGAATAGTTGGTGGATTCCGGTCCTGGGCGCACTTCTGGCGGCGTTTTCTCTTTTCTTCGGATGGCGGGCCGGCAAACGCCAATGGTTGCTTAATAGTCTGCCGACAAGCAAAACTACCGGCGTCTTTATTGGTATGACCGAACTAAAAGGCACTGCTGAAATTGAAAAATCATTAATCAGCTATCTGTCTAGTACCCCTTGTGTGTATTACCATTGGACTGTCAGGGAACATTGGTCAAAGATGGTTACTGAAACGTACACCGATAGCAAAGGGCAGACCCAAACCAGAACAAGAAGAGAAAGCGGTCAAACTACTGTCGCTGAAGGCGGTGAGGAGCCTTCATTTTACTTAAAGGATGATCGTGGCGTTATCCGCATTCAACCTTCCGGCGCGACGATCGAGTCTAAAATGGTCTTTAATCAGACCTGCGGCCCGGGGGACTCATTGTATTACAGTCATGGTCCACAAGGCGCGATCCCCAATTCAGATCATTTACGCACATTTACTGAATATGCTATCCCACTTCACGAACCGATCTATGTTATGGGACAATCGCGCGAACGTGACGATATTGTTGCCGCCGAGATCGCCAAAGACACACGCGCCCCGATTTTTTTGATTTCAACCCGTTCCGAGAGTCAGATCGTCGGTGGATTTAAGCAAACGTTCTGGTGGCTAAGCCTTACTGGACTCATCTGTATCATTGCCAGCATCCTGATTCGTGACAAATATCTGGGGATTGAATTCTCAACCGACCTGATCTTTTTAGTTATATCGGGATTATCGTATGTTTTTATATGGTTTATGGGGTGTGGCTGGATCCTTTACAATAACCTTGTCGAAGTCCGTACACGTGTAAGTCAGGCCTGGGCCAATGTAGACGTTCAGCTTAAACGCCGTCACGAATTGATCCCAAACCTGGTTAATGCGGTCGTTGGGCTTAAAGGCTATGAGCAAAACGTACAAACCGAGTTGGCCACATTGCGAGCTCAATTAATTGCCACACCACCTGGGCAGCCAGGACTTGATTTCGCAGGATGTCTGCCAAAAATCCATGCTGTTGTAGAGGCCTATCCTGAATTAAGAACAAATGACAGTTTTTTAAACTTGCAAAAACAGTTATCGGATACCGAAGACCGAATTGCGTTAGCACGATCGTATTTTAATGATGTAGCGTCATTCTACAATGCACGGATCGAATGCTATCCTGATGTCTATATCGCGGTTTTAGGCGGAATGGAGGCACAGCCATTGATGTCTGCAGAATCCTTTGAACGTTCACCTATTGATGTCAAATTAGCTGCCTAGAACAGGTTCTAATTGTAATAATCGTTTAGCATAAGTTTATTTATATCGAATTGAGAGGCAGGGCCATTGAGATGAAGCTAAATAAAAAACAAGTGTCAATAATCTGGATCGCTTTAACGGTGCTCATCCCGGTACTTTTCTTCGCTGTAATGGCGGTCTCAACATTGCAGCAAAAAGAGTCTTTTTTGTTAACGGCTAAGCCTACTGAGGAAACCTTGATCCAGCGTGTAAATATTATCCAGGAAAGAAGAGCTCTTTATAACAAACTTGGGGTTTTCACTTTTGGATTGTTCAGTTTAACTGGCTTATTGGTCTTTCTTAATAATGATAAGCATACCTGATGCCGCCAAACATTGTGTCTGAGCCATTTCCTGAGGTTCGCATTGATAAGATGAACTTACGTTTCAAATTGTGCCGTCTACAGGGTGCCGAAGACTCGTTTTTAAAGATTTCCACTGCTGTACTCTAATCGAGAATATATACTATTCCAATAAAGTGGCGCATTACATGCAATCATTCGGAGGATTATGATAAAACAAACTACCGCTGCTTCGCCACTCTCGAAGATTTTATTGCTAATCATCTCGCTTGAAATGGCTTACGGTCCCGTCGTCCTGGGATTAATCAAATGGTGGGAAACCAGTGTGCTTGCTCCCGATTTCTGGCAATATTTTGTTTTATTAAATACTATCGTATCGGTTCTTTCATTAATCCCTTTTATAATATTAATCCTTGTCTGGTTCAGGCCGATTATTGATTTCTGCTCTGCCGTTAATCGGCATGAGAGCGTATCAGAGGATTTGATTAAACAAGCCGGCCAGTCTGCCCACGATCTTCCATATAAAATCTTAATTTTACAGTGGACGATACATCTATTAAGAACATGGGGAATGGGAATAGGTGCTAACATTTTTATCCTGCCGCTTATTGGCCCGCTTAAATATACGTATCTGTGGACCGCTTTATATCCCATGTCCATAGGGCTAATATATTTCGGTGCTTGCAAATTATTAATGGAAGGTGTTCTGGAAAGGATAACGGCAGAAGCCGTTAAACGGAAGATTGAGATTCAAGGGATTAAAGTATCGTTTCGGGCCAAGATTGCTCTCGTTACATTCCTGGTTTGTTTCTTTGTGGGTTTATTCTTAATTGATATCGCCTTTTCCGGCAGCATCAGGCTGGCCCTTGGTGACCTAAAAATCGAAGCCTCCTTGTTAAAGGATAATTTATTTGGTAAATTTAAAGACAATCCAAGTCGAAAAGATTTAGTCTCCATTGTGAAGGAAGTGAAATTTAATAATCAGGATGTTGGTTTCTTAATAGATAAAACAGGTAATATCATTGTTTCCCCGGTATTAAGCACTCCTTTGAATCCCAAAACAATAGATAAAATTTTAAAGAATCCATCTGGTGATGATTTTTATGATCAACATAGCGGTGTGGTAATTTCTTTCCGGTCCACTGGCGATTTTTATGCCGGGACGATCTTAAGTCTTGATCACAAGAATCCCGTGATCCATGAAATGGTGATCGGATTATTCGCTGCCTATTGTTGGGGAATATTCGGTGTCGCTCTCCTGACCAGTCTATTCCTTGGGACAAGCATGGCGAGCGCGATCTCCAAAACC
>PEAR01000169.1 GCA_002753745.1 Candidatus Omnitrophota bacterium
TACCAAAGTTGACCCCGCAACACATGCTGATGAAGTTTGGCAAGACTTTCTGGCGTTTACAGGCTGATTTTCTCCCTTCTCTCCGGATATGTTAATCCTGTAGAATCCCCTCGTTTTAAATATTTCATTCACATTTTCTAGCACAGGATAAATTATGAAAATTTCTGCCACTATCCAAATCCCATTTTCTCAACAAGAATCTGAGCGTTCATTAATGAAACTGGTTTCACCGTACGAAAAGCCCCGGTTGGCGAGTAGTGTATGGCAAATAATTAATACGCTGGTACCTTATGCATGCTTATGGATCCTGATGTATTACAGTCTTCGATATTCTTATTGGATAACGCTGCTTCTTTCAGTTATTGCCGGAGGATTTCTGGTCCGCACATTTATTATTTTCCATGATTGTGTCCATGGCTCATTCTTTAGATCTCTCAAGGCAAACCGTTTTTGGGGATTCTTAACCGGGATCCTGATTTTTACCGCTTATGCACCCTGGCGTGAAGAACATAATCGGCATCATATGTCTTCCGGGAACCTTGATGATCGTGGTTTTGGGTGTGTTTGGACGTTGACAGTAAAGGAATACTTGCAGGCATCGCCTTTAAAAAAGCTGGCGTACCGCTTTATTCGTAATCCTTTGTTTTTGTTTACGATTATTCCTCCTTTCCTCTTTATGATCCTGCATCGTTTCCCCTCTAATACAACAACCAGGGAGGTTCGTCGGGAAATACATCTAACTAATACAGGTATTGCCTTGATGGCTCTTGTCCTTATGTTGATTATTGGATGGAAGGCGTATCTTCTGGTTCAAATACCCGTCATTTACGTCGCTGCGACCATTGGGGTATGGATCTTTTATGTTCAACATCAGTTTGAAGGGGTTTATTGGCAACGGCAGGATAAATGGGGCTATGTTACAGCGGCTTTAAAGGGGAGTTCCTTTTATAAACTTCCCAAAATTCTGCAATGGTTTTCCGGCAATATCGGATTTCATCATATTCATCATCTTAGTCCCCGGATACCGAATTACTTATTGGAAAAATGTTATTTAGAGAATGCAGTTTTCAGGGAAATTAAGCCGATCACATTCTGGGCCAGTTTTCGTTCCTTGTCGTTCAGGCTTTGGGACGAGGAACATTGTCGGCTGGTCGGGTTTGGATACCTCGATGAGCGAACGATGGCTTGCTGAAACGCTGCATGAGCACATAAAAAACCGGCACAAAGGGGATCGCGAGCAGGGTGGATGAGATCATCCCTCCGAAAACGACTGTGCCAATCGCGCGTTGACTGGCTGAGCCTGCGCCAAAGGCGAATACCAGTGGCGCCACCCCCAGGATGAACGCAAATGATGTCATGACGATCGGTCGAAAGCGGCGGCGAGTCGCTTCAATCGCCGCTTCTGCCGCTGTCATACCGGAATGATGAAGCTCTCTCGCGAATTCAACGATCAGGATGGCATTCTTGCTCGCTAAAGCGATCATAAGAACTAGCCCAACCTGAGTATAGAGATTATTATCATAACCGCGGATCCAAAGGGCGATCAGTACTCCCACGATGGAGACAGGCACTACCAGGATCACGGCTGCCGGCGCGGTCCAGCTTTCGTAAAGAGCCGCAAGAACCAGATATACCAGAATGATCGAAAGAAGGTAGATCAAATATGCCTGGTTGCCTACCTGTTTTTCTTGAAAACTGGTTGAAGTCCATTCGTAGCCAATTCCTCTCGGTAATGTCGTGTTTGCCAGTGTTTCGATTGTTTGCAGGGCCTGGCCAGAGCTGTATCCGGGTGCGGCTGTGCCGAAGATGGCGGCGGAAGGATATAAATTGTATCGGGAGATCAATTCAGGTCCCTGAACTGATTTAACATTAAGGATAGCTCCCAGCGGCACCATTTCTCCTTGCAGATTGCGTACGTGAAGATTTGTAATGTCTTTGGTTTGCAAACGGTATTTGTTATCGGCTTGTACATAGACCTGGAATACCTGATTATATTTGTTGAATAAGTTAACGAAGGCTGACCCCAGGTAGCCTTGTAAGGTGTCGAAAACATTGGAAAGAGGCACCTGAAGCGCTTCAGCCTTGGTCCGGTCGATGTCAAGAAAGATTTGGGGGCTATTAATGTTAAAAGTCGAGGTGACTCCTTTCATTACGGGTGAAGAGTTGGCAGCCTGGACCAGCGCGTCCGTCGCATGTTTTAGTTCGCTTAAACCCAGACTGTTCTGATCTTCCGCCATCAATTGAAAGCCACCTGTTTGTCCGAGGCCTCTTATTGGCGGGGGAATAACCATAAATGATTGAGCTTCCTGAAAGCTCGCCAGTTCACGGTTAATATGAGCGATGATCTTGTCTTGCCCTAATGCCTGGCCGCGTTCTTTCCAGTCTTTGTAGACCACAAACGTTGTCGACGCATTGGAGACATTGGCATTATCCAGAATAGAAAGACCTCCGATAACAACCCAGAACTCAACACCAGGCGTTGTTTTAAGGATTGCATTTATCTTATTGGCTACCGCTTCGGTCCTGGGTTGTGAAGCGCCTTCCGGCAGTCTGGTCACAAGAATGCCATATCCCTGGTCTTCTGTTGGAAGAAATCCAGTCGGACGATGAATAAAGCCACTGAAGGCAATGACGATAATAACGATAAAAATACCAAAGTAAACGGTCGGTCGACGGATCATGCTGGAGACAATCATGATGTACTTATCGGTTATTTGCTGAAATCTCAGATTGAACCATCGATAAAAATGATTTGTACTCTTTTCCTGGCGCGGTCGCAGCCACAGGGAACATTGGACAGGTTTCAATGTGACGGCATTAAGAGCGCTGATCACTGCTGTTGATGTAATAACGAGTGAAAATTGACGGAAGATTTGACCAGTGATCCCGGGAAAGAATGCCGCGGGCAGAAAAACGGCTACAAGGGCCAAGGTGATCCCCATGATGGGGCCGACCAATTCATCCATCGCTTTGATTGTAGCGTCTTTTGGCTTCAAACCTTTCTCAATATAGTATGAACTGCTTTCTACAATAATGATTGCGTCGTCCACTACAATGCCGATGGCAAGGATTAATGCAAACAAGGTCATTAAATTAATGGTGAAGCCCATGGCCGCCATGGCGATAAATGTGCCAATGATCGTGACAGGTACCGTTGTTGCCGGGACCAGCATGGCTCGAAAGCTTTGAAGAAAAAGAAAGATCACGATCAAAACAAGAAGACCGGCAATAAACAGGGTCTGATAGACACTGCTGATGGCTTGGCGGACGAATTTTGTGGTGTCGTAACGTATTCCGTACTTAAGTCCCTCGGGGAATTCCAGGCTTATATCCTGCATTGCTTTATAGACGTGATCAGCAACAGATAGGGCATTAGCGTCGGGTAATGCGAACACGGGGATAAGGGCTGCTTTGTGCCCGGTAAAGCGGGCAAAATTACTGTAACTCTGTTGGCTGAGCTCAACCCGGGCTATGTCACGCAGTCGGACGACCTGAGTGCCGGGTCCAGGAACGGTTTTAATTATTATATTTTCAAATTGCTTTCCCTCAGTCAATCGGCCAAGAGTTGTGATGGTCAACTGGTACGTCTGGTTCCTTGGGGCTGGCGGTGCCCCCAATTGACCGGTTAGAACCTGAATGTTTTGTTGCTGAATTGCCGTTATGACATCTGTGGGAGTAAGGCTGTACATCTGCATCCGCTGAGGATCAAGCCAAATCCGCATACTGTAAGATCCAGCACCCCTTATTGCTACCTGCCCGACGCCGGGCAATCTGGCTAACGGATTTTGCAGGTGGATAAGAGCATAATTGGAAAGATAAATATCATCAAAACGGTCATCATCCGCATAAAGACTTATCACAAGGAGAATATTGGGTGAAACTTTCTTTACAGTAAGACCCTGCTGTTGTACCCCGGCAGGCAATTGCGCCAGGGAGGTATTCACCAGGTTTTGAACCTGCGTAAGTGCAGCATTAAGGTCAGTGCCGACATTGAATGTAATGGTTAGCGTGTAAGAGCCATCGCTGCCACTTGTTGATGACATATACATCGCACCTTCAACACCATTAACTGCTTGTTCGATCGGAATGCCAATGGTTGCCGCTACCACTTCTGCGTTCCCTCCTGGATATCGTGCAGAGATTTGAATGGTGGGGGGTGTAATTTGTGGATATTGAGCAACAGGCAAACGGGAATAAAAGACCAGTCCGATGATGATGGTCACCAGGGCGATGACATTGGCAAGGATCGGTCGTTCGATAAAGAATGCTGAGATCACGGGGCCTCCGGGCTTTCTTTATTCGGCGAAACTGATTTTCCGGGAATGGCTCGCTGCAAACCTTTGATGATGACTTGCTCAGTACCGTTCAACCCGTTAATGATAACGCGAAGATCATCGACCAAAAATTCTGCTTTTATATTCTGCCGTTCAACGATATTCTTCTCGTTAACTTTCAGGACATAGGCGCCCTGTTGGTCATTGCTGATGGCTGAATCCGGGATCAGCCAGGCCTGATTCTTTTTCAGAGGAATTTCAATCCTGGCGAAAGATCCAGGAAGGATTTTTCCCTCGGGATTTGGGAATACACCACGCATCAGAAGTGTGCCTGTCGTTGCGGTAAGGCTGCTGGCTTTAAAATCGATTGAGCCCACATGAGGATAGCCTTCTTCATTGACCAGTCCCATCGAAACAGGCCATTTCTCGTTAGAGGGTTCCCCGGTATTCTCATGCATGCTGTCCAGTAAACGAATAAGGTCATAATCGCTTACGCTAAAATATACATAAATAGGGTCTGTTTGCGTAATTTGGGCCAGGATTGTTTCGCC
>PEAR01000170.1 GCA_002753745.1 Candidatus Omnitrophota bacterium
AGATGTGAACCCATGACATTTCAGGAACTGCTGGCTGAAGCCAAGAAGATCGATTGTGTGGAGGCGCGCGCCGACCTGGCGCATTATTTCGAGATCGTGGTGGCCAAGCCCGGGCTCGAAGCCGTTGAGGTTCTCCTGCGTTCGCATTTTGGCGATCCGGTCAAGCCCAAGGGGCATCCGGTTCCGGCGGAACTGGCGGCCCGTACAAAACCTTTCGGCGGGATCCAGCCTAATCAGACCATGTACTTTCGCCAGGCCGACTTGCTGGGTGAATTTGCTTTCCTGTGGCCCTGGAGTGATGGGCTGTCGGTCACGGTAAAAATTATCACCACATAGCTTTTTTCTCTGGCTCGCAGATAGATCCTTCCCTTACGGCCTTCCCTGATAATTATTTAATAAAATTATTGTAGTGTTCCATGGATAACTTATAATTTATATATATCTATGATAAAAACTAAACGCCTTCTTCATATCTTTGAGTGGATATGCTATACGACGGTTGTTGGGGCTTGTGTCGGCGGGATCTATATATGGACGCGGCCGCTGGCGGTCGAGCTGACGCCGGAGTCTGTCTCGACTTCGTCGACGGAGAGTATCCCCAAGGTCGATATCAAGTTCCCTGATGATTACAGCGCCTATGAGGTCAAATTCAAGTCGCGGGATCTTTTTTTCAGCGAAACGCCTCCGGAGCCGGCAGCGAATAATGGGCAGCCGGCATTATCCCTGGATGGGTTCCCGGCTAATATCCGGGTGGTGGCGATCCTGCTGGGGAAACCTGCCCAGGTAGTATTGGAAGATACCAGCATCAACAAGACTTATTTTGTGACCGAAGGTAAAGATAATGACGGCATCGGTTTGTCGCGGCTCGATAAAAACACCGTGGTGGTAAATTATCACGGGCAGAATGTGCCCGTGGCGTTAAAAAATCCGGGGAGATGATTATGGTTAAAGCATGGATGGTCAGGCTGTTGGGGTGTGCGCTCATGGCGGCCGGCGTATCTTTTTTGCCGCTCATCGCGGCGGCCCAGGACCCGGCGGGGGCGGCGCCCGGGACGTCCATGGCGCTGGATGCGCTCGAGATTCGCGACATGGACATCAATGATGTCCTGAAGCTTCTGGCCGACAAGAGCGGGCTAAATATCATTTCCGGCAAGACAGTGCAGGGGCGGGTGACGATCTATTTGAAGAACGTGGATGTACGGGATGCTTTGACCGTGATCCTGAAAGCCAATGACCTGGCGTATATCCAGACGGGCGGCCTGGTGCAGGTGATCACCTCCGCCGAATACGAACAGATGTTCGGCCGCAAGTTCGGGGTAAAAACGGAAACGCGGATATTTAATTTGAAAGGCTTGAAAGCTAAAGACGCGGCGGAGCTGCTGGAACAGATGAAAAGCGCGGGCGGCAAGATCATCCCCGACGGGCAATCAAATGCACTGATGATTGAGGATGTACCGGAGAAGCTGGTGGCGATGGCTCGGTTGCTCGACCAGGCGGATGTGCCTACAGCGACGCAGGTTTACAAACTGGAATATGGTTCGGCTGAGGCTTTGACGGAAAAATTGAAAGATGTTGTGACCCCCAAGATCGGGTCGGTTCGTTTTGACGCCTTGACCAATAAACTTTTTGTGACCGACACGGCTGAAAAACTTAAAGAGATCGACCTGTATGTCAAACAGGTGGATATGTCTCGCGAGACGAAGGTGTTCAAGCTCAGTTACGCCAAAGCCGAGGAAATGACTGCTTCCATTACGGCATTGCTTTCGAAAGATAGCGGCCATATGGAATTGGACAAACGGTCCAATTCACTGGTTGTGACGGATACGTCTCCCAAGATCAAGCAGGTGGCGGCGGTGATTGCGTCGCTGGACCGGCAGGAGAAAGAAGTGCTGATCGAGGCGAAGATTATCCAGGTCGATTTGAGCAATAGCAACCGGATGGGCTTCAACTGGCAGTCGATCCTCAACAAGCAGCATAATTTAACGATTGATAATCATTCACAATATGCCCTTCCGGATGCATTGACAACCGGTGATTCGGGCAAGGTGGCGATCAATGTCGGGACCATGGGGTCCGGCGATTTTGCGTTGGTCCTTGAGGCCATTGCTCAAATGGGCAAAAGCCGGATTCTCTCCAGTCCGCGGATCGCGGCAGTCAATAACCAGGAAGCCCAGATCCTGGTTGGGACTACAACGCCCTATGTGACCTCAACGACAACAGCGGCTTCGGGCATCAACACGGTTGCCAATACGGTCAATTTTATTGATACAGGTGTGAAGTTGATTGTCACTCCCATTATTCATGATGATGGTTATGTGACGATGAAGCTTAAACCGGAAGTGTCGGGTTCAACGAAGACGCCGATTACGGTTACTGACGGTCAGGGAAATAAGAACTCGATTCCTGTTGTTGATAAATCTTCCGTGGATACAACGGTGAGGGTCAAGGATGGGGTCACCATTGCGATCGGCGGGATGATTCAGGATATTAACAAGAATGATCAGAACAGGGTTCCTATTCTGGGCAGTATTCCTGTTCTGGGGCATTTGTTTCGTAGCGAGGGACGGGGCACAGATAAGAGTGAGATCATTATTTTCCTGACGCCGCATATTATGAGCGGCGATATCCAGCAGGAAATGGACGCGTATATCCCGGATGCGGATACGCGGACGGGTAATGTGGTGCGAAAGTTTTAGTCTATGGCATATAAGCAGCAACCTTTAGGCGAGATCCTGATCGACAAGAAGCTGGTCACCGAGGCGCAGCTGGTGACGGCGCTTATCGAGCAGAAGAAGTCGGGTGCCCTGCTGGGCGAGACCCTGGTGCGTCTGGGTTTCATTACCGATGAGCAGATGATGCTGAGCGTTATTTCCGAGCAGATCGGTGTTGAATTTGTGTCGCTGCGTACGGTCAAGGTTGACCTTGAGGTTTTAAATCACCTGCCGGCCAAGGCCGTCAATTATTACAAAGTTTTTCCTTTCAAGTTCGAGCAGGGCCAGTTGTCGGTGGCGATGAATAATCCGCTCGATGTGCAGGCGCTTGATGACCTGGCCATGATGGCGCACGCGCGGATCATTCCGGTGCTGGCGACCAACAAGGACATCCAGGAGGCGATCCAGGAATACTACGGCGTTGGTGCGGAGACTGTCGAGACCCTGATGGTGGGCGAGAAGCCCGTGACGGTGGAAGCCGAGGATATTGAGGAGATCGACGAGAACGAGGCCGAAGCGTCGATTGGTAAATTTTTGAACCAGATTTTGTACGCGGCGCATAAAGAAGGCGCGACCGATATTCATATCGAGCCGTTCGCCGGGGAGCTGCGGGTGCGCAGCCGGGTGGACGGGGTGCTGTACGACGTTAAGATCCCGCGCAACATTTATTTTTTTAAGGACGCGCTGGTGTCGCGTATCAAGATCCTGGCGAGCCTGAATATCGCCGAGAAGCGCGTGCCGCAGGACGGGCGCTTCAGCGTGCGTGTTAACGACAAAGACCTCGATTTGCGCGTGACCTTTTTGCCGACCACCCAGGGCGAGAGCGTGGTCATCCGTATTTTGAGCACCGGCCGGTTGTGTACGTTTGAGGACCTGGGGATCGCGGGCGAGGAACGCAAGCATCTGCAGGTTCTGCTCGATAAGCCGCATGGGATCGTCTTCATGACCGGGCCGACCGGCAGCGGCAAAACGACCACGTTGTATACCTGCCTGGCGAGTCTGAATATTATCGATTACAAGATCATTACCGTCGAAGATCCGGTGGAGTACCAGCTTAAAGGGATCATCCAGGTGCCGGTCAATCCGGAGCTGGGCTTTACGTTCGCCTCGGCGCTGCGTTCGCTGTTGCGTAATGATCCGGATATCATCATGGTTGGCGAGGTGCGCGATGTGGAAACGGCGCGCATCACGATCCAGTCGGCCTTGACGGGACATCTGGTCTTTTCAACACTGCACGCCAACGACGCCGTCAGCGGGGTAACGCGCCTGCTGGATATGGGGATCGAGCCGTACCTGATCGCCAGCGCAGTGGAGTGTTTTATCGCCCAGCGTCTTGTGCGCCTGTTGTGCCCGCATTGCAAACGGCCGATCAGGATTACGCCGGAGATCGTGCGTTCTTTTAACCTGGACTCCCAGGCGGTAACGGCGCAGATCTATGAGGCCGGCGCGTGCAAATTATGTCATGACACCGGGTATCTGGGGCGGGTGGCGATCTGCGAATTTTGTCATATTACGGATGTGATGCGTGAGTTGATCCTTAAGCGTTCCACGGCTGCGGAAATGAAGTCAGTCGCGGTGCGTCACGGCATGAAGACCCTGCGTCAGCACGGCTGGGAGAAAGTTGCGGCCGGGCTCAGCAGTCCGAGTGAAGTGCTTCGGGTTACGGGGAATGAATAGGCGTCGGGGATCGACAGATGCGTAAGTTCACGTACACGGCCAAGACGGGCCCCAAAGATATTGTTAATGGCACGATCGAGGCCAATGATGAACGGGATGCGGTAGCCAGGATTTTGGCCAGCGGGCGTGTTCCGGTGCTGGTTAAGCCGTTGATCGATTCGCCGGCCGCATCAGCGGCCACCCTGGCGTCGGACTGGAAAGTGGTCCATGCCCGCGCGCCGCTGGCGGACGTGGCGGTGATGACGCGCCAGATGAGCGATCTGCTGGATGCAGGATTGCCGATCCTAAAGGCGCTTGATCTGTTGTCGCGCCAGAAACAGCATCCGGTGATCGCGCCGGCGTTGGTCAGGATGCGCCGGGCTATCCAGGAAGGCAGTTCCTTGTCGGCGG
>PEAR01000171.1 GCA_002753745.1 Candidatus Omnitrophota bacterium
ACCTGACGCCGACATTTCTTCACTGCGCGAAATCTCATATTTCTTGGCCGTGCAGGGCATGACCGAGATGACCTTGATCTTGGAGGGGTCAATATTCTTTTTCTGGGCGTAATAGGTTTTTGTTAATGCGCCCACCATCTCATGGGGACTTTTGGCTGATGAGAACAAATCAATCATATCCCCGTAGTATTTCTCCAGGTAATCCACCCACGCCGGACAACAGCTGGTGATCAGCGGCAACGGCCCTTTTTTATGGGCAAAGCGCTCAACAAATTCGCCGGCCTCCTCAAGAATGGTCAGGTCAGCCCCGAAGTTGGTATCAAATACCGCCTTAAATCCAAAACGGCGCAAGACCGCATAAAGTTTCTTGGTCAAATTTGTGCCGATCGGATATCCGAACCCTTCACCCACCGCCACGCGCACGGCCGGGGCGATCTGGACCACACAATATTTATCCGCATCATGAAGAACATCCCAGACTTTGGCCGTCTCATCATTCTCCAGGATAGCTCCCGTCGGGCAATGTGTCGAACACTGGCCGCAGCGCACGCACGGAGAGTCCCCGAGCTTGATGTCGCCGGCCGGCGCGATGCGCGTCTTGAACCCGCGGTTAACAAATGACAACGCCCAGACATTCTGCGTATTCTGGCAAACATCCACGCAACGGCCGCACTTGATGCATTTCTTCGGTTCCAGGATGACAGTCCCGGTGGACTTGTCGACTGGTATCTCGGGCAGGATCTGTTCAAAACGATCTTCCCGGATCCCGAATTCAGCCGCCAGTTTCTGCAGCTCACAGTCATTATTCCGACCGCAGATAAGACAATCTTTGGGGTGATTCGACAGGATCAGTTCCAGCACCGTCCGGCGCGTCTGCACGATCTCGGCGTCATTGGTGGTGATCTCCATGTTATTTTCCAGTGGTGTACAACAGGCGCGCAACATCTTGCGATTGTTCTTCACCTTGACGATACACATCCCGCACCCCGCGCTCGCGACCAGGTCCTGATGCTTGCAGAGTGTCGGAATATTGACCTGGACTTTCCTGGCCGCATCCAGGATACTGGTGCCCGGCGTTACTTCGACCGGGTTACCATTGATGATCGCTTTTATCATTGTTGCCGTAGCCATTGTATGACCTCTCTTTAAATTATCAAAAACACATCATTGACGAACAACCGCGCCGAATTTACATACCTCAAAACACTGCCCGCAGCTGATACATTTTGCTTTGTCGATCGTATACTTATCGGTACGGCTGCCAGTGATCGCCGTGGCCGGACACGCCCGGGCACACATCCCGCAAGCCGTACACTTCTCTTTATTGATCGAATACGCGACCAGGCTGGAGCATTTTCCAGACGGGCATTTCTTGTCAATAACATGCGCGCGATATTCTTCCGCGAAATATTTCAATGTTGATACGACCGGATTAGGCGCTGTCTGGCCCAGCCCGCACAAGGAAGCCTTCTGCATCGCGGAGGCAATCTCATCAAGTTTCTTGAGGTCATCCTCTTCACCCTTGCCCGCCGCAATCCGGGTCAGGATCGCCAGCATCTGGGTGCCGCCGATCCGGCAGGGCGCACATTTACCGCAGGACTCATCCACGCAGAATCCGAGATAAAACTTGGAAATATCGACCATGCAGTCATTTTCATCGAGCACGATCATCCCGCCGGAACCCATGATCGAGCCCAGCTTCTGCAAACTCTCGTAACCAACCGGAGTGTCAAAGAATTGCTCGGGAATTACACCGCCGGATGGACCGCCGGTCTGAATCGCCCGGATCTTCTTATTGTTCAAGACACCGCCGCCGATATCGAAAACGATCTCGCGCAAACTGATACCCATCGGAACTTCAACCAGGCCGGAATTACGCACCTTGCCGGTCAGGGCGAACACTTTGGTCCCCGTGGATCCTTCCATGCCAATCTTGCCGAACGCCTCACCGCCGTGGAGAAAAATATAGGAGATATTCGCCAGTGTTTCCACATTATTAATGACCGTCGGATGTCCCCACAGCCCTTTAACAGACGGAAACGGCGGACGCGGACGCGGATACCCGCGCAAGCCCTCAACGGACGCGATCAGCGCGGTTTCTTCACCGCACACGAAAGCGCCGGCGCCCAGACGGATCTCAATTTCAAAATTAAAACTGCTGCCTAAAATATTCTTGCCCAGAAGCCCCTTGGCATAACACGTATCGATCGCCTTCTGGATGCGCTGAACGGCCAGCGGATATTCCGCCCGGATATAAAAGATTCCCTGGGTCGCCCCGACAGCCAATCCGCCGATCATCATCCCCTCGATCACCGCATGGGGATCACCCTCCAGGACCGAACGGTCCATATACGCACCGGGATCGCCTTCATCTCCATTACAAATAATAAATTTAACCGCCCCGGGAACAGCGCGGGTTAGATTCCATTTAAGCCAGGTCGGGAAACCGGCACCGCCGCGGCCGCGGAGGCCGGCTTTTTTCATTTCCTCAATAACCTTCTCCGGCCCCATCTCAAGCGCCCTGGCCAGCCCCTGGTAACCATCACAGCGAAGATAATCCTCAAAACTTTCAGGATCAATGACTCCGCAGTTACGCAATACCAGGCGCATCTGCTTGTTCTTTTTCTCAAGCGCCAGCCCAGCGATCTTTTCACCCTTCTGGATCGTCTGCTCAATGATTGCCGGGATATGTTTGGCCTCCAGATTCCCGTAAACAAAACCTTCAGGCAGGATCTTGGCAACCAGACCTTTTTGATACACGCCGATATCCGCCACGATCACTACCTGGGCGGCCTCTGCCAGATTGCGATCGCGCAGCTGGCTGGTCAACGAAACATGGAAATCCCTTAATTCCTTACGCAGATTCCCGTTCGTATCCTGGATCAGTATTCGTTTCATATGGATTATTCCTTTTATAGCTCGTAAATGTGATTTTCAACGAGTTTCTTCTGGCTGACATGCTCGTCCATGATCTTGTGAGCCACGTCCTTGGTGACCTTGCCGTAAAAGACATGCGGCACGCCCTCCACGTTCACCTCGACCAACGGTTCTGCCGAGCAAAGACCGACACACCCGCATTTCTTCACATCCAGGTTCAGCCCCCGGGCTTTGACTTCCTCAACCAGGACGCTGTAAACCACATCGGCGCCCGCCGCGACACCGCACGTGCTATAGCCGACCCGGATCCAGTCCTTGGGAACTCTCTTGCCCGCCGCTTCCTTTAATTTATCCAAATCCTGCCTGGTGATCCCCATATGAGCTCCCTTTACTTGTTGGAATATTCGGCAATAATATTAACCACATCGCTGCGTTTAACCGCGCTGTACACCTTACCATCGACGGTAATGACCGGCGCCAACCCGCAGCAGCCCAAACACCGGACAATCTGCAAATGGAAAAGACCATCCTTGGTAGAATGGCCTTCCTCAACATGCAGGATCTCGCGGATTTCCTCTATAAGGGTCGTCGCCCCTTTCAAATAACAGGCCGTGCCCAGGCAAACCGAAATATTGAACTTGCCCGGCGCCTGAACTTTAAAGTAATTATAAAATGTTAGTACTTCGTAAATACGGGCCAACGGCGCGTCCAGCTGGCGGGAAACCTCCAGCGCGGCTTCGCGGGGAACATACCCGTAGCGATCCTGAACATCATGCAAAACCATGATCAGGTTGCCTTCCTTGTCTTTCCAACGCTCAACAACCTTTTTGACATCCTCAACCAGTGTTTCGGCAACCATAAGAACTCCTTAAAAATTTTTCACCGAAAATTTTTAACTCCCGAACGCCGCAACAGCTTTGAGGCCGAACGGCGAAGGGGAGTTACCTCAATGAAATAGTGAAAGTTATCTCGATTAATGTTCCGATTATAAAAAGGCCTGGAGCATTAAGCAAGACAATTATCCGGATAAATTTTTGCCGTCGAGGAATCGAGAAAGTTTCTCGATATGGTAAAATGAACATGATGCGCTATAAATTTCTAACACTTGCCTTTCTGATCCTGGCCGTCATCGGAACAGGGTCATCTCTCCTGCGGCACGCGGCCATTAAAGCCCTGACGAATAATGAAACACCTTCCTGCGCTTGGCAGCGATGAGCGGAGGCTGTATTCCTCTGGGTGGTCAGTTTAGCTGCCGGACTAATACCGTCGTTGCTGATCGGACGGCTCTATTGTGGGTTCTTATGCCCGTTCGCCCTCATCCAGGAAATCCTTTTCGCCACCCTGCCTTCAACATCACGACGGACATCGATCGCTGCCCCGTCGGTGCCATTACCGGTCTGCTGGCACGCGCCAGCGTTTTTAAAGTAACGCCGTCGAACCACTGTGCCGCCTGCCGTGCATGCCTGAACAAATGCCCGACAAACGCCATCGGCCTGGACGCTCAGCAACAGATGTCCGTAGACATGGCCAAAGGCATTCTCTGCGGCAAGTGCATGAAAGACTGTGAAAAAGCCGGCTTCGGTATAGAATACTCTTATGGAAAACAAAGATAAAAGATTTCTCGCTGTCTTATGTCTGACCATCCTGACGATAAGCGCCGTTACGGTCAGCAATATCATCGTCACAACAAGAATTCCATCTAGCCGGGACAGCGATGAATCAACCTTCATCTCAACCAATGAATTAAAAGCGACATTCGCGGCCGCCGGGCTTGCACTGCACCCGGCGAAATACTGGAAGGCCTTATGATCAACGTCGAATGCACCCTATGTCCCCGGCACTGCAAACTGGCCCAGGGCCAGCGCGGCGATTGCCGGGTGCGCACGAA
>PEAR01000172.1 GCA_002753745.1 Candidatus Omnitrophota bacterium
AGGGACCGGTGTTCCCGGACCGGGGGCGCTGGTGATGCTGTCGATCGTGTTAGTGCCGCTGGGCTTACCCAGCGCACCGGCCATTATCCTTTTGATGGCTGTGGATCCGATCGTTTCGCCAATCCTGGCCGTTGTCAGCATTTTTGGTAATTGCATGGCCACGGTCCTGGCTGAGGAGCGTGTCCGATGAGATCAGGTGAAGAAAAAACCGGGAAGCCGCTTCATTGGCTCTTAAACCCATGGACAATCTTTACCGGGATCATGTTAGGGTGTGTGATCGGACTGAGGTTTAAAGAATTGGCGGATCATTTAACTATCCTCGCCGATATCTTTTTGTCGCTGTTACAAATGTGTGTTACCCCGGTCATCGTGACATCGGTTATTGCCGGTTTAGCCCGGCTGGTGGCCCGGCGGCTTTCGGGGCATTTCTTGCGTCGGCTGTTGATGATCTTTGTTCTTGGTGTCGTATTTGCGAGCCTGGTCGGGCTGGTAGCGGGGATCTTGGGTAAGCCCGGCGTGGATCTGGATACAAACACACGCAACAGCATTGGCCAGATGATCGCGCAATATCAGGTGGGGGCGGTTGATAAAAAGGAAGTCGGGGCGGAAGGTTTTTCCGGCTTTTTTAGCGCTATTGTTCCTTCCAATGTTTTCAGGGCCTTAAGTAATGGGCAGAACTTGTCCATTTTGTTTTTCTGCATTCTTTTCGGTATTGCCCTCGGACATGTCCGTACGCCCGCCGGCAGGGCGACATTGTCGTTTATGGAAGGGCTTTATGATGCTTTTCAGACACTCTTCAGCTGGATTCTGCATTTATTCCCTTTCGGTTTGTGCTTTCTTTTCGCCTCACAGCTCTCTCATGCCGGCTTTGGGATCATTAACATGTCGATCAAGTTCATGGCTGTATTTTATGTGACCGCGCTGATGCTGTTTATTTTTTATAATACGTTGATCTGGTTTCGTCGGAGAGGGTCGTTCTTCAGCCCCATGATCGCGTTGAGAGAGGCTTTGGTGGTGGCAATAGGGACGTCGAGCAGTCACGCGGCGCTGCCTTCCGCCATGCGTTGTTTGCAGGAAAATTTAAAAGTTGATAAAGGGACGGCCAACCTTGTTATCCCCTTAGGCGTTAGCTTGCATCCCCAGGGCAAGGTTATGTATTATGTTCTTTCAGTTATATTCTTTGCGCAAATATACGGTATTTCCCTCGGTTTTCAGGGGATCCTGATCACGCTGATCGGTTCCATTTTTGCGGCGATGGGGCCCGGGCTCGGCGCTCTGGTTAGCCTGTCACTGGTGTTAAAAGCATTAGGTTTGCCGAGTGAACCGGTGGTCGTATTTTTGATCGCTAAACTACTGGATCAAAAAGGATCCGGTGCCCTGGTGAGCACGTTCGGCAATTGCACAGCGACAGTCCTGGCGGAAGAGCCAGTGGTGCTGGATCAACAAAAGGAGCGTTTATGAAGCATTGGGTCATTTTGCCGGGCAGGATATTTTATTCGTTAATTTTCATTGTGGCGTCGTTTAATCACTTCTCGACAAAGACGGTCGCGTATGCCGCGTCTCATGGGGTGCCGATGGCGTCCTTGCTGGTGCCTTTATCCGGGGTCCTGGCGCTTCTGGGGGGCATCAGCATCCTGTTAGGGTATAAAGCGCGTTGGGGCGCGGGCATGCTGATTGTTTTTCTCATTCCGGTTACGATCGTGATGCACAATTTCTGGACAGTATCGGATCCTTTTGGTCACGAGATCGAAATAACCATGTTTTTAAAAAACCTCTCCATGCTGGGCGGCGCCCTCGAGGTTCTTTATTATGGCGCGGGACCGTTGAGTCTCGACAGCCTGTGGGGCGGGCGGGTCGACAGCGATAAACTTGCATAATGACCCTATTGAACATATACTTATCTTCATTCATCATTAATGATGAATGGGGTATTGTGATTTTGTATCTTTAAACTCGGAGGGCTTCATGAAACAATCAAAGAGTGTCCTGACGCAAGAAAGTAAACGCAAGCTTATTGCCAAACGTGATGCTTTTTTCAGGAAAGTCAGCGATCAGGGCATTGCGCTTACTTACGACGATGTGCGGTTGACGACCGGCTACTCCGCCATCATGCCGGACAATATTAATATTGAATCAAAGTTCTCGAAGAATGTTGGGTTGAAGATGCCCATTGTCAGCGCGGCCATGGATACGGTCACCGAGGCAGAGATGGCGATCGAGATCGCCAAGATCGGCGGGATCGGTGTTATCCACAAAAATTTCACCGCCGAGGAGCAGGTGGCCCAGGTTGCCAAGGTGAAATATCATTTGAATGGCCTTATTGAAAAGCCGATCTGTTTTAATGAGAACGATACCATCAAAGATATTCTTGAAAACAGGAAAGAGCGCGGGTTCCGTTTTCACTCGTTTTTGATCACCGACAGTCAGCAGCGCCTGGTCGGGATCATGACCAAAAATGATTTTGATTTCTGTGAAGACCTTTCCCTGAAAGCCAGCCAGGTCATGAGCCGCAATGTCATTACCGGAAACTCGGGCGTCGGGTTGCGTGAAGCCCACCGGATCATGCAGGAGAGTAAAAAGAAAGCGTTGCCGCTGATCGATAAGGACGGCAAAGTTGCGGGCTTGTATACCTTTAGTGATGTAAAACGCATCCTCTCCGGTGATTCCAAAACATTTAATCTGGACAAGAACGGCCATTTGAGAGTAGCGGCGGCGGTTGGCGTGTATGATGACGCTTTTGAGCGCGTTGAGCAGTTGATCAGCGAGAAGATCGATCTGGTGATCATTGATACGGCGCACGGTGATTCCAAGGGTGTTCTGGAAACGCTTAAGGCGCTAAAGAAAAAATATGATATTGATGTCCTGGTCGGCAATATTTCCGAGCCGGAATCTGCAGAGAGGTTGTGTCGGGCGGGCGCGGACGGCCTTAAGATCGGCCAGGGTCCGGGATCGATTTGCACCACCCGGATCATCGCCGGGATCGGCAAGCCGCAGGTCAGCGCTATTTACGAATGTGCCAAAGTGGCGGCGAAATTCGGGGTTCCGGTCTGTGCGGACGGCGGTTTGAAATATTCAGGGGATATCCCGATTGCCATCGGCGCCGGGGCGCACTCGGTCATGATGGGCAATATGCTGGCGGGGACGAAAGAAAGTCCGGGAGAGTTCCGTTTTCATCAGGGGGTTCAGTACAAGGTGTACCGCGGCATGGGATCTTTGGGGGCGATGGAAAGCAATAAAGGTTCCCGCGAGCGTTATAACCAGGGCAAGAACGACCTGGTCCCCGAAGGTATGGAAGGCATGGTGCCGTACAAGGGGCCGCTCAGGGAAGTTATTCATCAGTATATCGGCGGTTTAAGGCGCGGCATGGGTTATGTTGGCGCCGGGAATATCGAGGAGCTGCGCACGATCGCACAATTTGTGAGGATCACGGAAGCGGGCAAAGCCGAGTCTCACCCGCACGATATCATTATCACGCGCGAAGCGCCGAATTATCAGAAGCAGCTGTAATCGCTGCTGATCAAAAATGTTCATGTCTTGCTTAGAAGCGCCTTGGTTGACAGGCGCTTTCTTTGTGGTATAGTTATGAACATATGTTCATTATAACCAGGAGTGGCGATGAGACCAAAGAAAACGCGATGGGTTAAGTGTCATCCGGGGGAGCGCTGTTTTCGTCCATTACGTGAGGACGGAAAAAAAGCAGCGGAGGGGGTTTGCATTACGCTCGATGAGTTTGAGGCGGTCCGTCTGGCGGATCTTGAAGAGATGAAGCAGGAGGCTGCGGCCCGGTTGATGGGCGTGTCCCGGCCGACGTTTTCCAGGATTGCGGCAGCGGCGCGGAAGAAAATTGCCGACGGGCTGGTTAATATCAGGGAGATAAAGATCGAAGGCGGATGCTGCAGTATCAAGACAGGACCGAAGAAATGAAAAAATTGTCGTTTTTGGATCAGTATTTGACGTTGTGGATATTTTGCGCGATGGCGGCCGGCGTTGGAGTCGGGTTCCTGGTGCCGGGGACGGTCGGGTTTTGGAATCAGTTTAATTCAGGCACAACGAATATCCCGATCGCGGCGGGACTGATCCTGATGATGTATCCGCCGCTGGCGAAAGTTAAATATGAAGAACTGCACGACGTGTTCAAGGATTATAAGATCCTGGCGCTGTCGCTGGTTCAGAACTGGATCATCGGGCCGATCCTGATGTTTGCTTTGGCGATCATCTTTTTGCGCGGGTATCCGGAGTATATGGTTGGGCTGATCATGATCGGGCTGGCCCGGTGCATCGCGATGGTGATCGTCTGGAACGACCTGGCCGACGGCGATACGGAATACTGCGCGGGCTTGGTGGCGTTTAATGCTGTCTTTCAGGTGCTGTTCTTTTCGGTGTATGCCTGGGTGTTCATCACGATTTTGCCCGGATGGTTTGGGCTTAAAGGCGTCGTCGTTAATGTTACGATCCTGCAGATCGCCAGAAGTGTATTCATTTATCTTGGCATCCCGTTTCTGGCGGGCATGATCTCGCGCTTTGTTCTTCTTCGGCTGAAAGGGCGGGAGTGGTACGAGACGATCTTTATTCCCCGCATCAGCCCGATCACGCTGGTCGCGCTGCTGCTCACAATTTTTGTTATGTTTTCGCTTAAGGGTGAATATATCATGAAGATCCCGCTGGATGTGGTGCGGATCGCGATCCCTTTACTGGTGTATTTCATCGTGATGTTCTTTGTATCATTCTTGATGAGCCGTAAGGCGGGC
>PEAR01000173.1 GCA_002753745.1 Candidatus Omnitrophota bacterium
GTGTTTGGGAATCCGGCGGTCGTCATTGTTAACGGCATCGGGGGCAGCCGGATCAGGATCACGGGGGAGTCGCTCGGTGCCGGCGAGGTCCGGTTATCGGCGGAGATTATAGATGCTTTTGGCCGGAGCGTCTCGCTTGATACGGGGGCTGTCCCGCAGGCGGTGGATGTGCCGGGGCAGGGCAGCCATGCTTTCGCCAGTGCCCGGGAAATGCTGGAACAGGCCCGTGCCGGCGGTTGTCCGATGGTGGAGCTGGTCATCCATCAGGAATGCAGGATCCTTGGGATATCACCTGAGGAAATGTTCAGCCGTGAGGCCTGTAAATGGCGGGTGATGCGTGAGAGCATTGAAGGCGGAATGTATTCGTCGTCAACCACTCTGGCCGGTCAGGAAGGCGGCGGAGCCCGCGGGCTTCGGAAGTTTCTTGACCTCCCTGAAAGTGCGCCGTTTGACGATGTGTATGTAAGGGCTGCTAACGCCGCGATCGCGGTGTCCGGTGAGAATGCCCGGGGGCGCTTGATTGTCGGCGCTCCGACTGGCGGTTCCTGTGGCGTGGTGCCGGGAGCCCTTTACGGGTATGCGGTGATGCGTGAACGGGAAGGGCGCCGGGTGATGGCGGCGGCGATGGTAAAAGCGTTGATTGTCGCCCAGATTATCGGCCGGATCATTCAGCGTAATGCTTCGTTATCCGGCGCTGTCGCCGGCTGCCAGGCGGAGATCGGCAGTGCCGCGGCCATGGCGGCCGGGGCTGTGATGTTTCTTGAGGGGGCGGGCGATGAGGAAATTTTTCGGACAGCGGCTCTGGCGTTGCAGTCCTGGCTGGGGACGACCTGCGAGCCGATGGGCGGGTATGTGGAATACCCATGCATTGATCGTAACGGCATGGCCGCGGCGAGCGCGCTGCTGGCTGTTCATCGGGCGCGCCAGGATGCACAGCCCGCAAATTTCGATCAGACAGTAGCGCTGATGGGTCGGCTCGGCCGGCAGATGCCGGCTCGTTTCAGGGAAGATTCCCGGGGCGGGCTGGGGATTTTTGACCATGCCGCGACGGCCCGCGTTTGTGCGGCGGCTTTGGAGAGGGAGTCAGACGAAAAATACGCGCCCGTCATGAGTGTTCAGCCCCAGGCCCGTTTGCGGGGTTTTGATGGTGTCCCGGCGGAGTTGATGGCCCGGGCGCGTGCATATGACCAGCCGCAGGTTCCCTTGATGCTGGCGCAGTGGTCGCGCTTTCGCCGGAGCCTGGCGGAAGCCTTTCCGCGGTCATTGCCGGCAACCGGGCCTCCTGCGGATTTTCAGGAAGATCTTTTTGATGCCCTGGTTTATCCGCGCCTCGGCATACGGGCGCAGATGGCGGTATGTTCCGCGGCGGGGGCTTATCTGATGGCGTACGGGCTGGGGGTGCGCGACCGCGGGCGCTTGACCGCCGCAGCCTCGATGGCGTGCGCGAATATGCTGGGATCGGTTTATCAGGAAGAGATCGATTGCCGGGGTTTGCGCGATATGGCCTTACTGAGTGCGTATCTGGCGGCGTTGAGTATTGCCAGTGGCCGAACGTATCCTGTGCCTTTGAGCCGGGTGATCGGTTCGCTGGTCGCGGTCGAGACGTGCGCTGCCTGCCCTTCCCAATCCCGGGGATGTTGTTCCACCCGGCTCCCTGATCAGCCCGGTAACAGCATGACTGATGATGACGCTATTGCTTCCGGAATGATGATGGATCTCGGAACCACCTATGACCGTTACAATACCCGCCGCTGGAGAGACAGCGTTATCTTGAAGCTCCAGGGCTGGCTGATCGCCCGGTTCCTCTCTATGCTCTGGGCCGGGTTTTACGAGGAAGCATTGATTTTCGGCAACAGTCTTTCGTCCGAAGATTTTATCCTTAGGCATCAGCTCGCCGATCGACCCTATATTCGCCGCCTGCGCCGCGTCCTCGACGTGTTTCGTTATCTCGGCTGGCTCGGTTATCCCTTTGCCGCCGTTTTTCATAATGCCAATGATGTGTTGTGGGAACTGAATAAAGCCGTTCGCCTGATTCTTCGCGCTATGCCGCTGGCGGTCCGTCCGGCCATGGTTAGGTCTCGGAGCCTGGAAAACAGGAAGGCGCTTGTGTTTGAGCGCATGAAATGCCGATTCCAGAATAAGGGGTTTCAGGCTTGGGACATTAAGTTTATTTTTCCTCAGCACATTATTGGCAGCGGCAACCGGGAGGCCGAATGCCGTTTCGGCCAGCGGTATTCATCCACCGGATTGCTTGTTTTTTTGCTCGGTGGCGGGCATTGGCTTGTTTGCCTGATTGCTATCGGTTTGATCAGCAGTTATTTTTCTGGACGGATGGTTACGGCCTGGATGGGCGGGTTGAAAAATGAGGTGAGAAGCTTCGGGAAAATAGTATTAACGCAATTTGAGAAAATCTTCAATCGACAGATTGGCGTCTTTAAGAATGCTTTTAAGGGTCCAGCGGTCGATTTCGCGGTGGTTGGGGATAATCAGGGTTATTTCGCTCGTTGCGTTGAACAATTTAACATGGCTTCCTTTTTGGCCGGTTTTAATAAATCCCGCGCGGCGGAGCATAACAATAACTTCATTCCCGGAAAGAAGGGGCGGCTTCATAATGCCAGGTTTAGAATTTTATGGTTGGGGCCTGGGCGAATAGATTTGGGATCTGGCTCCAGATATAGCTCAATGGCTTCCTTGATGTTTGCGATGGCTTCTTTTTGTGTCTTTCCCTGGCTGTGGCAGCCAGGCAGGGACGGAGCGCTGACAGTAATGTATCCGTCGTCGCCTTTTTCAAGAATAATTTTCATGGTCATGGGGTATCTCCATTTTTGTTTTAGTGAAACTATAACATTCGTTTTCAGGAGTGTCAACTTCACTCCGGGAGTGGTTGGAGGCAGAGCTTCTTCCGCCATGCAGACGAGCCTTTTGAAGTTATACAATGAATACAATACCCGCCGCTGGCGTCCCCGGCGCCTGACGACGATCGTCCCTTCTGATGCGGTGAATAACAGTAAGGAGTTCTTTGCTCTGGGTTCGCGCAATATTTATAACGAGGACATGACGATCGACCTGACCGTGCGTACATCCGTCGATCTGGTGATTGCCTCGGCAGCCGCGAGCGGCCGGATTAAGCGGATAGCCAAGGATGTTCGGGTTGTCGTTCCACCCACGTTTACCGGGAAGGCCAGGAGCCTTTTCCTGTGGGAGTCGGCACAGACGAATCAGTACTTGATCGCCTGCGGGTATCATGGCGTGGTGTATCTTTCCTACGGGCTGGTAGCGCTGGCCAAAGCGGCGCACCGGCCGGATATTCTGAGAAAAGTGATCGCCTTTGAGCGCAAAAATATCCGGCGGGGGCATGAATCCCGCCGGGAGCTGGAGAAGCTCAGGGAGGAGATCCTCTGGCTGTGGAATGCCCGGCAGTTCGATATCTGTGAGCGGGATGTCGTCTGGCGTTTTCCCCGGGTTGACGCCTGGCAGCGGCCGCGGCAGGTGGTGGAAGCGATGGCTTACGTCGGGGGTTTTATTGACATCTTCCTGGCCGGGGATAACGAGGATGAGAAGCTGATCTTTGCAACGCTGTGTCGTTTGAATGAACATTTGTTTTACGACAAGTCCGCGGAATTCATTGCCCTGTTGCGGATAAAGATCAAGGAACGGTTCCTTTCTGACGGGCAGAAGATAACGCCCGTTCAGGCCTCTTACCTGAAGTTTCTCGACAGAATTGTTGAAATGTTTCGCGGGTACCATTATTACCGTGATTTTCTTCCGGCGGTCCGGCAGCTGATCGCGCTGTCGGTTCACTATCATCCGCCGGTTCCCGGTATGGGCTATGTTTTTAACCTTAAAACATCGCCAATAGAGGCCCTGCCGGAGTCTTTAAACAAGATTGCGGTCAGGGTTGATTGGATTAATGACATATTCCGTTTTCTGGGCGACCTCGACATGTTCCGGATGCCGGCGTCCGCCCGTTCATTTCAGGATGTGCGTCTGCGGGCGAACCTGCTGTTTGCGGATACCGCGGCTGATGGATGGCTGCCGCGCAATTTTGAAGGGCCAGTCAATATTCCCCGTCAGGTTAAGGATCTGGTCCGCGGGGCGTTCCCGTATCGTCTGGTCGATGTCCGCGCGCTGGCGGATCTTGGCCGCTATCTTACACGTCGGGGAACAGATACGCTGGCCAAACAGGATGAACTGCATGCGGTCGCGCAGTTCCTGGGGCTGCTGGCCGACCGGCGTTTTGCTTTTCGCGGCAGCCGGGACCGCCTGTTCACGAAACTGGTGGCGGCCAGGGCGTGGGGCGTTCTTTTACGGCTTTACCGGCATGTTTTTACCGACCGTATGCTGGCTGCGGAATGGGGTGCGAATGTTCGCGATGATTCTTATCCCGGGACCCGGCGTCACGGCCGGCGTATTTTGTCCATCCTTGATAAAGAGCTCCGCCGCCGAACACAGGCTCGGGCCGCTCTCGCTGTTCTCGAGGAAAACCTTGCCGATTTTTTTGCCGCGCGGGCACGGGGCGACCATGAAGCGATTCGGCAGATCATTCAAGATGAAAATGACCGCATTCGTCATCCTGATCATCTCCGACCCTTAAGCCGCGAAAATTGGGTCAATGGCCACCGCTGGGCGCAACCGTCTTTCCCCGCCGCAGCCCCCCGGCGCGCGCCTTAT
>PEAR01000016.1 GCA_002753745.1 Candidatus Omnitrophota bacterium
TGGATTGCCATTAGCGTTAAAAACAATGTTATTGCTAACGCTGGTGCTCCGGCCTGAAACGCCGAGATTTCGCGGCAAGTTAACAAATATATTCCCAAAGACCGTTTGCTCCGTCGGAAGACCGTCAAACACGATCCCCCATAGTTCCAAAGGAAACGCAGCGTTGCTGTCAATCACACTGTCATGGATATAGTTATACATGATCTTTGTCCCGCGCAAAGTATAGAGATTGCCATGAGAACAAATTCCCCCGACTTCAGACGCTTCCTGCGCAATATGATGAATGTCATTATAGGCAACGATATGATCATTTCCCGTCACATCAATTCCGGAATTCGGCCCGTGATGGATCAGATTATGCTCAGCGCGATTACCAACCCCCGTAAAACACACCCCGACAAAGGTCAACCCCGAAATCTGTCCGAAATGATGGATTTCATTATTGCTGACCAGATTATCCCCTGGCATCAGGGTTTTTCGATCACCTGCATTGATTAAAACCCCTCCGGCCGCAGTATACCCGATCTCGGAATCCTGAATCGTATTGTTAAGTGACTGATCAATGGTAATGCCATCGGCATTAAAATTGAGCAAACGACACCCTTTAATCGTATTGTAACCACCGCCATAAACGCGCATTCCGGCACTCCGGCCTTTGGTGAATTCAATCCCGGAAAACATCACATGCGCCACATTCGTCATCGTCACGAACGGGGTCTTTAATACAGATACAGACGCATCTGCCGTTTGTAGCGCGGCAGGAGGCCAAAAATACAAAATACCTGACGTCCGATCCAGATACCACTCACCGGGGCTGTCGAGTTCCTCAAGGACATTCTCATAAAAATACCGCCCGCCCTGGGTACCTTTATACTTCCATGGCTTCTCAATGCCATAAGACTCACTCGGATCGGTTCGCATAATCTTTGTCGCTCTATCTACTGAAGACACTTTTTCACGATAATCTTTGTAATCAACGGAGAAATAACCATGAATCCAGATATCCTGAGGAAGCATCCAGCGGTCGGGTCGATTGGTACGATAACGGAATTTACACAGCGGAGTCAGGGTACCCGTATTTGCAGGACAATCACCTGACGTCATCGAATTCGCGTCTGTCAGTGTAAAACTGTTCGGACCAAGAACTTTTACCGCACTATGCGCAACAGAGAATGTTTTTTTGGAGCAAGCAACCGCAGAAGTAGAAACCTGATCATTATCCGCCAGAAAATGATTTACCGCCGTTGTCACTACTACCGGTGTTGTATTGCTGATCGATGTAATAGCAAGCGGATGAATAACGGCCCCCGCATCATACGTATATTCAGGGATCATGGGATCCACCTTCTCCCAACCATTACCCTTGTTCGGCCAGCGCGCCAGGGTCGTGGGCTGATCCTTATAAAATAATTCAAGCGCATTAGAATTATCCGCAGGATAAAAAATTGTCCGTCCATGAAGCATGCCAAAATCAGTAATCCCCAACGTTTTCAGATCAGCCTGTTGTACATGATCCCGCACCGCGGCATCAAAACGGTTTAAAACAGTATTATCTGTTACCGCATGAAATCCGGACACCGTCTTGGCCCCGCTCCAAATTACTTTCTCATTGCCATACGCACGATAAACAATGTCTCCGCTTTCAACGCCGCTATCCTCAGTCCCCAGATCAAAACTTTGGGAGCGATCATACATGCCCCCGCGAAAGTAAACCGTTGCCCCGTTAAATGGCTGTTTAATCTCATCTTGCGCGGCGCGTCCAATGCTGTCATTCAATTTCCAATAATGAACCAAACCCAACGTTGTTCCGGCTCCGACAGTTCCGGCTAACGTGACAGCTTCATCTGAGGTCAGGGCTCGATTATAAATGCGTACTTCATCAATCGCGCCCTGAAAGTACGCCGACGTCCATTGCGCCATGGGCCTCGCCCCGATGATCCAGGGCAGCCAGGAATTATTACTCATCGGATTATATGAGCCGCTGGAAGATGACCCGATCTTGATCCCGTTAACATAAATAATGCTGACATATCCGTTATAGGTCGCCACAACGTGGATCCATTGATTCAGGACGAACACAGGATCCAAAACCGCAACAGCTTCCGAGGCATTAATACCGTTAAAGAAGAAATCCGCTTTTAACGAAAGAACACCTTTATTCCACTGAAACCCGAGATACGTTTCAGGTTTTGTCGTCGCATTATCCTGGCATATAAGAGGGTAATCTTTAACAACAGCAGCGCCGGGATTCTGGGCCGTAAAATTAACCCACATCGAAAAGCTGGGCTGACCGAAAAGACGGACCGCCCGAGTAGCAATATAATCAGCAACACCGTCAAAACGAAGAGCCGAGCCGTCCTTGCCGGCAACCCACTGGGGATTTCCCGCAAACAAGGCCGGCGGCGTGTTTAACGTTCTTATTGTATCCCGTGCTTTTTCGGGTGTGGCGAAAGGCTGTGCAAACGTACCGGGATTGGCATCACTGCCGTTGGGAGCGACAAACAGCTCAAGAGCAAAAGCAGACTCAGTCGAGGCCGCCAGCGTCAATGTAAAAACAAAAGACCATAATTTACGCATCACTCACCTCATCAATTCAGTCCCAACGCTTTCCTAGCGATCGCATGCGCGTCTGACGCATCAACCGTATTGTCTCCATTAATATCCGCCTGTACAAGCTGTGCCGGCGTCAATCCCCCGCGCAAGGTAAGCGCAGCATCATACATGGTGACACGATTATTGCCTGAGACATCCCCGGTTCCTGCCGGCGGCTTCGTCGTGTATTCGTACACCCCGATATCAGGAGCAAACCCTTGAGGGATAACAGTCCCCGCCGCATCCACAGCGGGAATACCCGCCACCGCTACGCCTTTGTCAATGGCCGGGCTGCCGGGTTGAAGCTTATAATCTTCCGCTTTCGTCCGGTTAGCAGAAACAAACCCCGGTTCTGCAAAAACAGAATGTGCATCATGAATAAATGGCTGATTCAAAAACGCTCTAAACCCCGTCGTCGCATTTGCACCAGGGAAATATAGATTATAATCCCAATCAATCACACTGCCCACTGGATCACTAACCAAATACGTACACTGTGTCCGCGGGTTAATGATAATATTGTTTTTAAATCTCAGGTAAAGCGGGTAGTATGCCCCCTCGGATCTGAAAGCAGTGTCAGCATCATCAATTATATTGTTATAGACGTTCACATCTTCCCGTGCGCTCACGCTGATCCCATCGCCGACTTTCTGGATTATATTTCCGTAAATCCACACGCCCTTCCGCATCCCTTGTTCAGACGGCCACTTCTGATGCGGGCCACCATAGGAAATACCATCTGAAAATGAATTGCTGATGTAGTTATAACGGATCGTGTTATTAAACATAGGAATGCCGGTATACGTCCAAAAAACGATCGCGGGTCCTGAATTAACGCAACGGTTATATTGCACCACATGTCCGTGGCCGCTTTGCACCCCGACACAATGTCCATCCGGATACCCCTTGAAATGAAGCGTATTCACATCATGCAGATTATTATTCTCGACCAGAATATCATTTGCGCCGGTCTGGCTGCCGGAAACAATGGTGTAGATCGCATTGGCCACATCACTGATCTCGGAGTTACGAACGGTCCAGTTATCATTCCCATCATAAATATCAACCATGACATAATTCGAAAACTTCATCCGGCAATGGTCGTAGGTTATGTGTAAAGACGGAGGATTATTGGAAAAAGAATTCGTTTTCTGGTCTTTTCCCTGATTTGAACCAAAGAAATTGCAATTAAGAAATTTGATGTAGTTGCTCCGCCCCAGATTAAACGTATACCCGGGGCGATTATTGGTGGGGTAATTATAAATCCTGCCGGCAGGATTGCCGCCGTCCGTCAATTTTACATATAAACGCGACCCATCGTTAAACCACGCGCCCGGATGCCCGGCCCACGTTATTGCTGTTTCCTTTTCCAAAATCGTTCCGTTAAAACCGGATATGTCCTGTACCGGAAAAGTACGCGTCGAATCGCCGGGTGAAGAATACACCCCGTTAAGGTCCGGCCCGCTCCAGACACTGCCGCTGCTGGTAGTAGTAAAATCGCCGGCGTAACCCCATACAACGCCTTCATCGTCCGGACAATCCATGCGGATCGTAATGGGATAATCATCTGAAAAACCTGACTCACGGATCACTTTCTGCGTTGCATCGCCAGAGAAATTATTTCGATACACATGGGAACCGCATACATATAAGGAATCCCCGGCCTCCACACCGTCAACACCAAACTTGATATTCCGGATACCATTCCAGGCATTCGCATAAGACTTGCCGTCCTGAGCGCCATAATTACTGACCATTGCCGGCCGAACATACCAGGACGCAGCATCACGAGTGGTAAAAGAAAATGCTCCAGAATATGAAGAACTAACCGGCGTATCCGATGAATCCGCAACCCGTACCCTCCAGAAATATTTTGTGGCCGGTTTAAGAACCGGCTTCCATGACGAATACCCGGAAATCAAACCGGAATCTTTAAGCGCGGAGGTTTGGAATGTATCCGCCTCATCGATCTGAAATTCATAACGCAACGGACGTTTTAACCCGTTTGCAGCATCAAGACTTCCAATTCCACCCGCAGCCTCCAGCGTAACAGCTGTTGGCACGTCAACAGCGCCGTTCAGCGGCGAAGTCATAACCAGTGATCCGGCCGGATTAAATATCACGCCACCGCCCATCAAAACAAGATGATTGCTGCCGGCTGAATCCCTGATACAGGTTGCGCCGGGCTTTCCATCCTTATCACTGGTTTCCTGCATCAGCCATTCGGAAAGAAGATCGGCCTTTGCTATGCCATCAGGCAGAACATATCGGCCAGTTGAGGAAAAAGATTGCCATAAGGCTGATACTTCCGCCGCCGACAGCTGACGGTTCCACACACGCGCCATCAGCACATCTCTTTGCAAATAACCATCGGGCAGTTTTCCAATACGCAAATCATAACTGTTTTTGATATTTGCCGGCACAATCAGGGCATTGGCGGCGCTCCCGTTCAAAGAGCCATTCACATAAAACTTTAAATTCCTGGCTTGTGAATCCCAGACCATCACGGCATAAGTAGGGCCCTGAAATGTCTTTGAAGCATTGAGGATAACGGCCGAGTGAGCAGCGTCGCCAACTTTGGCTGTCAAAAACTGTCCATAATTATCCTTAACAGAAATATGCGTAGTCCCCATCCCGAACCCGGCAGTAGTCCCGTAAAGATTATTCGTTTTCGACACGATCGGGGCATAAGTTCCGCCGGTTGCGTGCGGTTCCAAATTGATCACCCCTTCAGCCGAAAAATCTTTCGAATAATCAAGGTCAACTGTATCAGCAGCGGAGCGATACGCATAACCCGCCGCGCCAGGATGAAAAACACCATCCCCTGCAGCCATTGTAGCAACGGGGCAAACCAATAGCCCAAACAGGCAAGTAATAACCAACAAAGATCTCATTCATGCCTCACTTTCTCAACCCCAACGCTTTGTTCGCGATCGCGCGGGCATCCTGCGCGGTAACTTTACCATCATGGTCGATATCGGCGCGCATCAACTGGGCATCAGTTAATCCGTGGAGGGAACTCTCCTTAAGGGTCATGGCCGCATCGTAAAGAGTGACTTGCAAGTTACCGGATACGTCGCCTATCAAGTCTGCGGCCTCATAGAAAACCGGACTGGTTTTATCCATCAGTCCGATATCCTCAAACGGAATTTTCTGAAAGCCCATAACATAAGCCGGGGAATCATCTTTAAGCTGGAAATTATTCTTGGAGACATCCACAAAATGCGGATCAATACCAACCATGTTATCCCTCATATCCAGGTAAGGTTCCCATTTTTGATTATTGGCATTCTGATACAAGGGAGCTGCCTCGTACAGAATATTCCGCCGGATTACCGTGCCCTCCGGAACCAGTGTTAAGGTTGCCGCAAGAATTTCGGTGCCTTCCGGAAAGAACGTGCTGTTTGGCGCAGAATACCCTGCTGCAGTAATCTCGCTTTTTTTCTTGGCGAGATCAGACCAGATCCCCAAATGAATGCCCACCTGTGAATTCACCAGAATATTATTGTCCAGAATGACATTCCGGCCCCCGCCAATCATAAACGCGCCGCCCTCTCTGCCCGATGTAAAGCGTTCCGGCGCGATCGAACTCATCACATTGCCATAGGCAATACATCCGGGAGTAGCTTCATCAAAATATATCCCTTCAGCTGAAGGATTATCTGGAACTCCTGTAATATCATGGAGGTAATTAAATTTAGCAATATTACCGCGGGACATCATGCTTCCCGCGATATACAGGCCGCCGTAATCATTGGCCAGCTGCATGACATCGTGTACCTCGTTATATTCCATGATCCCGTTGGTAGTGCTGTAAAACAATATCCCCGCGCTCTCCTGATCGTGGACGTCATTATGGGAAACATACGGGTTTGCCCCAAAAGCAGCGATAGGAAAGCCTCCATAATTAATGACATCCCACCGGCCAGTGCGGTGAACTTTATTGTTTAAAGCAAAATTCCTTCCACTGCTCAATATGTCGGGCGTAACCGTATAAAGGGAAATCCCGCTCGATCCGATATCATAGATATGCGAATGATAAACACCGACACGGCTGTTCGGATCTCCGCCTGTGGTAATAAACGCTGAGGCACCGATATTGCGAATAATGGCATTCACCAGGGCAAAATCACTGGTCCTGGTTAAATAAAAGGCTGTATTGCGATTATTTTCGAAAGTTAAATTCTGAAAAATAATATTTGAAACAGAATATGTTTTGACAAAATTATCCTTCGCCATGGTAACCTGAACTCTCGACTGGGAAAGATCTGCCGCTGGCCAAACATACAGTATACCTTTGCCCCGGTCAATGTAGTATTCACCTGGCGCATCCAGCTCTTCAAGGATGTTCTCAAAATAAAACCAGCCTGCGATATTCTTGTCATAAGCAGCATAACCTTCATTGGCATTGCCGTTACTGCTGTCCAGAGTCATTCTGGAATTTGGCAGGTCAAAAGAACTAACATGCTGATGATAATCCCGCCAGTCAAATTTGAACCGGCCGTGAACCCAAATATCGCTGGTATCCGCCCACGCTGAAGGCCTGGGATCAGGAGTATATCCCAGGACCGGATTGGTACCCGAAAAAGCGACCGATGTCACATGAAGATTATCCCGGTTCGGGTATCTGGACAGCGCCATCGGCTTGCCGTTGACGATCAGTTCCATCGGCGACAAATTTCCTGCCGCCACACCCTTCAGATCGCCGTAATCCTCAATCCCGTTATCTTTCAAACTAAACTGGTAAACATTTTCCCGGGCAGACACGGAAAGCCTTGCCAGAATCGAAGAATCAACAATTTTGGTAAATTTAGAAGAATCCAGATCCAGGCCTCCAGTTATTACGGCGTTCTCATTCTGATAACCACTGAAAATCGTGGGGCATCCTGTTGTGCCGCTATCGCCAGACCCCAGTGCAAACACATTATTGCGAAGATATTCTCCGCCGCGCAGCCACACCATCACCGGCGCATTGCAACCTGGATTTCCGGCTCTCCAGGTCCTGACTAATCTTAACGCCTGTTCCAATGTCGCCACCGGGCTGTCAATAGTCCCGGCATTCGCGGCATCGCCATTCCTGGATACAAAAAACTCCCTGGCATAACTGCGGGAAAGAGTAGAAAATTTCTGGATAGCAGATGTGACATTATTTCCGCTCTTATCCTTGCACGTCACCCGGTAATAGTAAACAGTTCCAGGATTTAATCCCGTTAATGTTACACCATGAGGAATTGCCAAAGACTTGTCCGACCAGGTCTGCTGCCCCAACTGAGTGGTTAATCCATACTCAACCAGCGTTTCTGTCGGCTTTGACGTGTTCCATTGAATAACCGCCGTGTCAAAATAGACATACGTAGGAGCCAGATTCATCACTTCAGGGAATGTTGTATCCGAGGCGATCATAAATGTGATAGGGAAAGCGGGATTTTGTTTACCGGTTAGATCTTTGCAATAGGCGTAATACTTATACGATTGTCCTGAAACAAGACCCGTTACCGGAAATGAATGTTCGGTCCCTAAAGTAGAGGCGGCGACATCTGTGATATTTGCAAAGGATGTCTGCTCATCCTTTGAGATCTTGCACTGGGCGTCAACATCCGTGGAAAACCTTATGGTGTCGTAATACACCCAGGCCGGACGTTCGCCCAGGGGCGATATATTGGAGAAATTAACAGGTGAAGGCGGCGTGACCCCTTGTGGATATACATTAATAGTCACATTCGCGGTTGACGTGGATTTGCCGTCGTTCACGGATAATTGCAACGTATACGTTCCTGCCACTGAAAACGAGGCTGTTGTTGCAATAGCATTAGCATTCTGAAAAATCACACTTCCGGCATCCGGACCAGCCAGCATAACCCAATGAGTTACGGCGGATAAACCAGCATCCACTGACACAGAACCACTTAACGTTGCCGATGCTGGTAAGGAGATGGCCTGATCGATCCCCGTCACAACTGCCGGAGGATTATACCCTGTCAACCCGTATTGATAAAGTCCAACGGCTTCTGAGGGTGAAAGAGGCCGATTGTATATCCGCACATCATCCATGATTCCTTTAAATTTTAACGGTGAACTTAAACTCGCCGCCTTGGTGCTGCCTAAAAAATAACCATAATTTCCAGCGCCGGTAACCGCAATACCGTCAAAATAAAACGAAAAATTACCAGCATTATTTATAAGAACAACATGATTCCATTTATTAAAATCTGATACTGTCAGATATTTTGTTCGTCCACTCCAGACTGAACCATCAAATGAGCCTCCCTGAAGAGTTCCAGAAGAGTGAATGCCAATACCATTCATATCCGTTGCTGAATTGCCAATATTAATCAATGTGGCCCCCGCACCAGGATTCATGTCAAAAAACCATAAAGATATCGAATAATTTCCGTGAAGGGTCACTGTCTTAAGAAGTTCCGGTGACAGAATTACCGTGCCAGTTGCTCCGTCAAACTTAAGCCCGCCCTTGACCTGCCCGCTCACCCATCCCGAATTATCAACCGGAAAATCCTGTAACGCGCCGGCATTTGCGTTTCCTGATGCGTCCGTGGCAGAGATCCCGCTCCCGTCATCGAGCTTTAGCCAGGCAATAAGGCCATCATTCAACCCGGCCCAGGCTTTTGCTGAAAACAAAACGAGGACACTCAAAAAGAGCACTGCCTGAATCAATGGCCTGACCAGCTTAGCATTCCGTTCTTTCATTCGTATCTGCCTCACTTTATCCCCAGCGCCTTTTTAGCAATCGCCACAGCATCATCCGCGGTCAACTTGCCATTCTGATCCATCTCTCCGCGCAGTGTCTGTTCAGATGACAGTGTATTGCTGATGACACTGCCCTTAAGTGCCATCGCGGCATCGTACATGGTTACCTGGTTGTTCCCGGAAACATCACCCGGGATATATGGTTCACCGATCCTGGTTACGGCAATATCCTTGATAAACAGACCTCTGGCGCCGCCGACCGCGGCATTCGCATATGAGACCAGGAGATCCTGAACACCGTAACCATCCGGGATATTCACCATAAACGAATATGTGTTGTACGTCCCGTTCTTACCGTATGAATTTGGAACGGCAGAGACAACTTCAACGGAACCTAGATGCTTGGTGCCCACGTACACATTCATTACAGGATTGATCCCCGCAGATGGCATTGCAGCAGCGGAAAGATCAATCCGGTAAGCACCGCCGCGGTTAAAATTCAAAGGCTGATAGATCGTGCCCTGGGCAAAGAAACACCAAAGAGGCTTGATATTATTCCATGAGCTGCCGAAAGCTCCATATCCGCCGAGATAAATAGACCCTTTGTTAAGATCCAGATGAAACGCCTGATCATTCTGCCCAACAACCGGATAACCCGAAAGATCCGACAATGAAGAAACGGTCAATCCTTTTTGAGCCAGCACCCAGTTAAAACTTTCACGCATCCTGGCTACCCGCTCTTTGACCATCCAGCTTTGCGCTAAATTTTCGGCAGACTCAAGGAACGATTCCATTTTGGCCAGGATCCCGATCGGAAAAGACCCCGGGGTAATGCCATAAACATATCCACCGGCGTGCATACCCGCATCATTTGTAACCTGATAATTCTCCAGCGTTTGATAATACGCCAGCATAGGAGCCGCTGCTTCGCCAAAATATCCGTTAAAGAACTCATCCAGGATCACAGCCGCCGGCTTGGCAGGATCTATCCGTAATTGCGGCCAGGCATAGAAGTTCCACGGCGTATACGGATGGTTCCAATCGGACGCTTGGGTTCCGCCGCTCAAAGCTCCGATCCCGTTCTGGAACTTGGCCCAGGCCGCCATCCCGGTCACTCCCGCTACCGGCACCATGGGATTCTTTTCCTGCAACAGCGTGTATTCGTAGGTATCTAAACTAACCCCGCGGGCTTTCCAATCCAGATAAGCCTGTTTCATCCCGTTGACATTCAGGGACGAATCCGGCGGAAGATTCGGATCCCCGAAAAGGCACACTTCCGTCATGATATTGTCAGACATCACCGGGATCGTCGGTGAAGGCAGAAAAACATCAGCATACGCCAACGACCAGATCTTGATCACCGGATTTTGCGCCTTAACCTGTTTAGCGATCTCATTAACAAAATAATAGTACGGGCCGGACATCGAGTTACTGTACATCCTGACCCAGGGGACAGGATCAGGCACGATCGGCAAATAATGCATTTTACATAAGGAGCATTGGCAGAAATGTGAGGCATCATTCGGCAGCAAATTATAATACTTGTTAAGCTGACTTAAGCGCGGCGCCGTCGCCAGTTTGGTCGTGCTTTCCATCGGAGCATACGCCTCCCAGGCCAGCATCTTGTTGGCAACCCAGGCGATCATGCTGTCATTACTCAAACAAAGCGCCGGCGCATCGCTGGTCCTTGGATCCACCCGCTCTCCCCCTCGCGACAACTCCAGGACGGCATTTACAACTGAGGCATCGGCTGGATAGGTAGTATTTACCCAAGCCTCAACCGCCAATATATCCGAACTCAAACGAAATTGTGTTGAGGATGCCCCTCCCGCAGGTGTTACATCATTAGACATCCCGGCATTCTTCATCGCAGTCAAGATCGCCGCCCCATTCGCAGTGGCATTTGTCATTAATGTTTTATCCAGCGCTTTATAATCCAGCCACCCCCACCAGTCGGGATTCAGAAGCAAAATCCTTTGCGGGACAACATTCGAAAAATTATGAGGATACCCGGCAAAGCCTTCTTTATATTCATCCGCTATAGTCGTTGCCGTGATCTTTTTCAGCGGCACCTCGCTGGCAACAAGAAAATCAGGAGTGCTCCAGCCTGTAGTAAAACCATTCCGCCAGGGGTACAGATAATTTTGCCAGTATGATTGCTTCGTCCATCCGTAGTAGTACACCGGCCAAGGGAAATAGGTAACATCAAAATTCGCGTAAATACGATCGCTCGCAGCATCCTTTGTCATCGGAAGACTGGATAAATCCACGGAACCAACCGAGGGGATTGTTTCCCCATGCCCGTCAGGATAAAGCCAGTGTACACCGTCATTTCGAAGAAAAGTCCATACACTGCGAAGGACATTACGATACGGCCAGGCTTTAAAATCTACATACCGGCCATTACGCGCCACATTGATCCCCTCGGGCAGCGAGCCATTCTGGATATTGGTCATCATGGTTTCGTAATTCGGTGCCAATGACCCAAGATCAACAATCCTGTACAAAGTTCCTGGATACAAGGCTGCATCGGCCTCGGTGATGATCGGCACCGGTTTTCCGGTCATTTCGCTGAGATAGTAACTCAGCTCATCACCCGCCAGTGTTAACGCTGATGCTTTGGACGCCGGCATCACAACAGCATCCTGTTTTGTTGACGCCGCCGCTCCGGTGAACCCGTAAAGCTCGACCTCGCTGACTTTCCAGCCGACATCAGAAGGCGTCGTCGCCTTCGGCCACGCCCCATAGGTTGCCGCAGAAAGATCGAATACCGTCTGAAACTCAACCTTCACATACTTCCCGCTAGTCAAATGAAACCGCAAATCAAACTCCATATCCACCGGATCCCCGGCATCATACGGGACCAAAGTGAACGTCACCAATTTTAACGTCGACAAGGTATCCCCGACATAAACATTAATGATCCCCAGCGGCGGCTTGTTACGATTATCATAGGAATTAGGCCACACCCAAAGCTTGTGGGTCGGTCCGGTGACATAAACACGATGCAGGAGCGTCGTTTGACCAAGATCAATCAAAAGTCCTGCCGGCGTCGACCCATTGCGCGTTAGGACCGTAGACGTTAATGTATCGCCATCCGTCAATGTGGTAACCGCGGCGCCATTAACATCTGTGATATTCCAGCTACTGCCTGGCAGCAAAGCCGGCGGTGTCAATGATGCGCAGTGGCCAAAAGAAAAACTCAGACCAAAAATCAGGAGGGTCATCAGAATTTTTCGTCTCATGCTTTTCTCCTGTTTCATTGACAGCCTCCCGGAGATCGTCACAAAACAATTTTCAGTAGCCGCCAATAAAAAACCGGCGCGTCAATCGTCCCTATAGGAAAGTATACATTAAAATTACTTGATTTAGGTCCCGCATGCTGATAAACGGGAAAACGCTTTCCCGATCAACATTAAAAGGGCGTGGTTGATCCATAAAACTTTTACACTCAGACACTTAGGAGAGAGTATTTACCAGGAATAAAGATGTACCGACAAAAAAAAGTTTGCTTTTAATGTACGTCAAACAAAAACGCACCGGCGTTCAGACTTTCAAAAGTTTTCAGTCGTTTAGCGCTGAGATCAAAAGAAGCAAGGATAACATCATTAGAAAGGGACTCTTCAGGCCCGGGACTGGAAAGGATCAGCCAGGTTCGTCCTGTCGCTGGAAAATGGTAAGGAAAACCGACAGGGACAACCCCGATCTTTCCATTCTCCTGCTGCATTCCCATATTTGACCGAAAATTCCCGTCTTTATCAAACACATTATATTCGAACATAAAGAAAATACATTGATGCCCCTGGATCTCCTGCGCATCCAGTGCAAATTTGGCGACTTTAAACGCCCGGATCAACTTGCCGTCAGATTCACCAACGACAGGCTGAGGGAATCTCAGTGATAACCCTGTCTGTTGTGCATAGTACCAAAAAGGCGGCTGAGCCGAAGTGCTTAAATAAATAAAATCACCCGGCCGGTAATTTCGGGCAACGAAATCCATGACCCCGCGATTATCGGTCTTTGAGCGGGAATGCAAAAAATGATACCCGGCATCTGCCACCGGTTGAAAGAAAAAGAATGCCGTCAGCAAAAGCGCCAAATATCGCGTCGAGGTAACCCGCGGCAACGATAATAACTCGCCAATACCGGACGCAATAAAAATATAATAACCTGGCATTAAGAACAAAATGACCCGTCCATAAAAGGGATACTTCCCCATTAAGGCCGCAAAAAGAACAAACAGGACAGGTAAAAACCATAATAAGGTCAATGCCCGGTCTTTTCGCCAGGAAGAAAAAATACCGACTACAAAAAGAGGCAGCATCAACCACCACCATGTCAATCCAGCAGCTTTCGGAAAACTCGCCGCCCAAACCTCCCCCAACCAACGGAGAGTTGCCCAGGAAAAAACGGGCGAAGCGCACAGTCCTTCTTTCCAGGTCTGAGTGATCGACGTATTGCCGATCATAAACCGTAAAGAATAAAAATATAAAAAGCCACTGCTAACCAGCCAGACAAGCATGGTTATTGATAGAAAAATCAGGGTTTTACGGCCCAAGGTCCAAGGCCGGCTTATCAAGAAAACACCGCCGATCCCTGCCAGCATAAAGATCATGGCATTTGACAGCCATAAAGCAGCAGCGCCGAACAGTGTCAGGATCAGCAGATCTCTACCTTGAAAATTATTCTTGAGGACAAGACGGGCAAGATCGACTAAAAGGATCGCGCACAAGAGATCGATCGAATATTGTTTGAGCTCAGCAGCGTAGTAAACCAGGGGTTCAGCAAGAGCAAAAAATGATAAAGCCAGAAGAAAGGCCGGTCGGCTTAAAATCTTACGGGAAACAGCGGCAAAGGCTGCCAAGGCAGCAATAGAACATATAAAGGGAAATAACCTTAAGCTGATCTCATGATTGCCCAGAAGATCAACCATGAATTTCTCAATGATTTCGAAGAGCATCGGCGCACGGGCAAATTCCGGGAAGATCTCGTGATTGGCAAAGATCTCCGAATAACTGCGACTGATCAAACCGACAGCCACATAAGCTTCATCAAGCCAAAGTGGCCGGTTCTCCAACAGGTGTTTTAATCGAAGGCCGATCCCGGCCGCCAGAATCAGCCATTCGGGATTTGAAAATATAAAAACAATGAGCGTCACAATTCCTTCTTCAGCGTCCTGGTCATCAGGTCACGGACCGCTGTGCTGGCTGACTTCCCCTTGTAGACAACTTTATAGACCGCCTCGGTGATCGGCATATCGATCCCGAGCTTTTTGGCCAACCCGTGAACCGCCTTTGCCGTATGTACGCCTTCAGCCACCGAGTCCATCGACGACAAAATATCCTTGATCGAACGTCCCTTGCCTAATTCATAACCAACCGAGCGGTTACGGCTGTTCGGACTGAAACAGGTTGTCGCCAGATCGCCCAAACCGGTCAACCCCACAAAAGTTTCGGACTTGGCATGTAATTTCCTCCCCAGACGTGTCATTTCGACCAGCCCCCGTGTTAGTAAAGCCGCCTTGGTATTTGTTCCGAAACCCAGGCCGTCACAAATGCCGCAGGCCAGCGCGATCACATTCTTGACACTGCCGCAAAGCTCGACACCTCTGACATCACTATTCGTATAAATCCTGAAATAACCGCAACTGAAGATCTCCTGCAATTCTTTTGCCAGCGCCGGATCTTTTGAAGCAACGACGGCTGTCGTCGGAATCTTTTTGGCCACTTCAATTGCGATCGTCGGCCCGGAAAGGACGGCCAAAGGAATACGCCCCAGGGCACTTTCGATGAGCTGCGACATGGTCATCAGGGTCAAGGGATCAATACCTTTAACCACGCTTACAAAAGGCTTGCCCTTATATTGACATTCTTTAATCTTCTTAAGAACCGCCGGCAAATACTGGGACGGCACGGCCAAAACAACCAGATCGGTTGCCGCCAGGACATGACTAATGTCTGATGAAAAAGATACAGTTGGAGGAATCTTAATGCCAGGCAGAAATTTATAATTCTCACGTCGCAAAATAACGTCATTAAGATACTCCGGGAACGCTCCCCAAAGCGTCACCGAATATCCTTTCTCCGCAAGAAGAACCGCCAGCGTCGTCCCCCAGGCCCCGTCACCGATCACTCCAATAGAATAAGGTTTTACAGGCATATTATTTCCTTGTCACTTGATATAAGCTGAATACTTCATTGCCATAAATCTTTGTTAATAGTCCATTATCAGGTGGAGCTGCATAGTTCAAGAACACCACATAGTCCGCGCCATATTTAAATATCCCGTTCATCAACGCTTTGGCGATCGGTTCTTTAATAAAAACCTTGAACGCATCGATATCCGCCAAGCGCTGCTGCCACTCTTTTGTTGCGCCGTAATCAAAGCCAATGATCCCGCAATCACGATAGCACACCACAACACTGCGATTAGAATGGATCCGAAATCCGCCCATTTCCATGTCATTAGGCGCCAGAATAACCGCATTCTTTGGTGTGTGATCCCTGACATAAACCTGCATCTCTTCCCAATTACGCTGCAATTGCCAAAAGCCGCCGCCTTTGGTTGAGATCTGAACAAAATTATAATGGAGATAACAGAAACTGATAAATCCAGAAACAAGCGCCGCCGCGACAATGGTGTTTAACGCCAGCGTTTTAAGATTATCCGTTTTTGCCAGAAACCATCCCAGGGTACCGACTGAAATGACCGCCAGGGTCATTTCAAGACGCGGCCAGCGGTTATGGGGATATCCCAGGATTCCGCCAGCGTAAAAGAAGAATCCGGCAAGCAATAAAAACCCGATCAGCCAGCCCCGGGAAGCCGTCTTCCCCTTGATAAACTCAAGAACAAAGGCAAACAGGAAAACATAACCAACATCCGGCAGTTCTTTGCCGCTGAGAAAGAAAGCAAATGCAGCAAAAACTATTGCATAAAGAAGCGACCTGGCCCCCTCTTGGCACACAAGAACAAGGCTATAACCACCCAGAAAAAGCAAAAGATATTGCTCGTTTCTTAATAAATTCAGATCGAGAACAAAATGACTGGGCCAAACATAGGTGAACAGAAAATTAATCAAGATCAGAACAAACGTCGTCAACGCAACCGCGTGTACCTTATGATCTTTACGAAAAACATCACTGAAACGCCAATTAACTAGAAACAGGGCCATCACGAAAAAGTACGCTCGTGTATCGATAAAGAATTGCTGAAGGCTAACCGTTGCTTCACTCAGCGATTTAACGCCAAAAATAAAGTTCTGCGGGCAGGACAAATGATACATCTCGATCCAGCCGTCGTAATAATTCGGCGGGTGCCCGGTACGGATCGTCATCGCCCGTATCACCGTCCAGGCCAGAAAAGGCGAACAGGTTAAAAAGAACGCTGCCGACGTTTTCAAAAGCAGTTCCCATTTGCGGTCGCGATGAAAAAACAGCAAATACGCGCCAAGATACATCATGGGGAAAAGGCAATAAAGCGCATGGATGTTAGCGCCAAGTCCGAATAAGGTGGCCGCCCATAAATAACGGGAACGATAAAACAGAAGCAACCCGCTAAATACAAAAATATACGAGAATTCCTGGTGCGAAAACGTCCGGTAAATAAATTCTTCCGGACGAACAAGAAGAAAAATACTCAGAGTACACACACCCGCGATCCAGCGGCTGCCGGCAATGGCCTGCCATAAACGAAACAGAAAGAAAAAAAGAAAGTAACGGGCAAAGAGATATAAAACAAGATAGGTCCCCTGCACCCAGTCAACGTTAATGATGCGTGCAAGAATGGGAAAAAGAAATGATGTAAAATTAGCTTTCAGGCTTTCAACATAGTAATCCCCCGAATAAAGCTGAGGATCAATAAGATGTTTAAGAAGCGGGATCTCAAGATGCTGGTCATCCCAGCCGTAGATATAACGGTTCGTTAACAAAAAAGTAGCCAGAAATACAGCCGCCGCGAACCAATCAGACTTAAAAAAACGCCTTAACGCCACCAAAAGATCTCCCGAAGGATCTCGAAATAGTAGGCCGCGCCCCATTTGAGGACCTGTAATTTTCTTTCCCCGCCTTCGCGGGCAGGCTCATCACCAGGAATCTCACCGAGCTTCAAGCGGCGCTTGGCCGCGCGGATCGATAACAATGGCTCCCAGCTGATCTTGGTATGAAAAAGCTTCTCTTCAAACTCATAACTGGAATCTTTATCAAGGTCCAGCAATGAAATAAGGTCTTTACGATAAATACGGTAGATCACCATGGCATCCGTATAACGGGCATGATGAAAGAAATTAATGGAATTAGTAAAAAGCCAGTTGCCAAACCCGGTCACTGCATCGTCATCATCACTCTTGGCGCCGGGTGCATATCGTGACACAATGACCATGTCATACCCCTGTTTATACTTTTCAATGCATGGGCCCAGCAATTCGGGAAGCGAATTCCCATCAGGCGAAAACGTCAAAATAACGTCTCCCTTAATATGAGGTAACGCATCCATATAGGCACCGCGGATCCCCGGCGTCTGCTGGATCACCACATCAAATCCCATTTCGCGGGCCACATCAACAGTCTTGTCTTTTGATTTTCCGTCGACAATAAGGATCTGCTCAAAAAGCCTGCGGTCGACTTTAGGCATGATCGCCTTCATGCCGATCTCTTCATTGAGCGTGGGGATCAATAAGGTGATTTTCATTAGTATCCCTGGGTTGAAAGAGAGCGAGGGACGGGAATCGAACCCGCGTGACCAGCTTGGAAGGCTAGCGTTCTACCATTGAACTACCCTCGCGTTAAAGACTTTTGAATATAACTCAAGGCCTTAAGTCCGTCAAGCAGGGATAGTAAAAGAATGCAGCTTCTGCGTCAGCCTGCGCAGTATCTTTGGGATGAACATCTTAACCATAAATACCAAGGCAAGTATTCTCATAGGGAAAATTCCCTCTTTGTCGATCAGTATTAACGAATCTTGATCGACTATCTGGTCTATATCCTTTTTGATTAGATCCTCACGGGCAATAAGACATAACGTCAGTTTCTCAACTTTTTACAGATCGCCTCAGCCATCTCCTGAGTACCCACAGCAGAAGGGTCATTGCGATCAGCTTTCAAATCATACGTAACATCTTTTCCTTCCTTAATGACATCGAATAAAGCTTTTTCAAGGCGTTTCGCCGCATCATCCTCACCTATATGCCGCAGCATCATGATCCCCGAAAGAATAGTAGCCGTCGGGTTAACCTTATTCTGTCCTGCATACTTGGGCGCCGAACCATGAACCGGCTCAAAAAGAGCGGCGTCTTTGCCGATATTGGCGCCCGGGGCAATTCCTAATCCCCCGACGAGACCGGCGCAAAGATCGGAAACAATATCACCGTATAAATTTGTCAAGACCAGCACATCATAAAGTTCGGGTTTCTGCACCAGCTGCATGCACATGTTATCCACGATCACATCTTCAAACGCAACCTTGCCGGCGTACTCTTCCGCGATCTTCTGACCGGTATGAAGGAAAAGACCGTCCGTAAACTTCATGATATTGGCTTTATGCACCAGCGTGACCTTCTTGTGGCCGTGTTTGACCGCATATTCAAACGCATAACGGATAATGCGCTCGGACCCGAAAACCGATATCGGTTTAATTGAGATCGCCGAATCTTCCCGGACTTTCTTTTTTGACAGGGCATTGATCTCCTTGATCAAATGCCTGGCCTCATCAGAATACAGGTCAAATTCGACACCGGCGTACAAATCCTCCGTATTCTCGCGAAAAATGATCAGATCAACCTTGGAATTGACCGCCCGGGTACCCTCAATATATCGGGACGGGCGGACACACGCGTACAGATCCAGCTCCTGCCGCAACTGGACATTCACCGAACGAAATCCCTTGCCGATGGGTGTTTCAATAGGACCCTTAATAGCGACCTTGTTCCTTCTGATCGACTCGATCGCCGCGGGCGGCAGCGGCGTTCCGTACTTCTCGATCGCCGGTGCGCCGACGCACTGCTCTTCCCAATCAATCTTGACACCCGTGGCGTCAATGCATTTCTTCATGGCCAACGCCACTTCCGGCCCTATCCCGTCGCCGGGCAATAATGTTACGCGCGTCCTCATAGATACATCTCCTATACTTTTACCAACTCTTCGAATTTAAGATCGATCCCCAGGATCCCCACAATTTTACTTTCTTTGTCACGGATCGGCGCCGAAACAGTAATACATAGTTTATCCGTGATCTTCGACGTGTAAAGCTTGGTCACAAAAACATTGCCACTGGTCAAGGGCCCGATGAACCACGGCCTTTTTGAAAAATTACTGTCCAGTCCTTTGGTCACAAACTTCTCCAGATCTTCCTTCTGGGTGATATTTTTGGTGATCTTGGCACCGTTAGTGTCAACGATATAAATGAACTGAATATATGGATTGCCCTGGACCACCTCGATCAAGAACGGCTCCACCGCAACCGGATCCATGGAAATAACCCGCTCGTCATTAACGATGCCTTTGATCAGATCAACCATGAGCTCTTCCGCCTTCTTTTTGATACGGTCCAGGTCAGACTCAAAATACTGCGGAAGATATTTTCGCGCCAGGGTCAGCATTTCTTCGTCAGAAATGCCGGTCGTCCGTAAATTACGGTACTGTTCCTCAACCCATTTGGCGATCGCGACAATACCAGGATGCTGCTTGTCGACTTTACGGTCGCTGGGCAAGTTCAGGAATGTATCCACCCAAAATGCGACCCCGGCCAGTCCCGACTTATCGGTTACCGTGACCCGAAGCGGACGGTTTAGCAATGTTGACGTATCGAAAATGTTATAGATCTCTTCATTCTTGAACACACCATCCGCATGGATACCGGCCTGCGTTGTATTAAAAGCCGAGCCTACAAAAGGATAATTCGGCGGGATAACGATACCCATCTCTTTATGAAAATAATCAGCGATCTCCGTGATCACCGTGGTATCCATCCCGTCAGTCGAACCTTTCAGGGCCATATACTCAAACACCAGCCCTTCGATCGGCGGATTCCCCGTGCGTTCACCAAAACCCAATAAAGTCCCGTTAGCGGCAGCACAACCGTATAACCAGGCGGTTGCAGCATTGATATGAACTTTATGAAAATCATTATGTCCGTGCCATTCCAGCAGATCTTTGGGAACTCCGCCTTCATGGATCAATGTGTGAACCAGCCTGGGGATACTTCTGGGGAGAGTTGCGCCCGGATAGGAAACACCGTACCCCATCGTATCACAAAGACGGATCTTGATCGGGATACCGCTTTCAGCCGAAAGACCCATCAATTCCTGGACAAAAGGCAGAACAAAACCGTAAATATCAGCCCGCGTCACATCTTCAAGATGACAGCGCAGCCTGACCCCGTTCTCCAGCGCCGCTCTCACCACATCAAGATAACCTTCCATAGCGGTTTTACGGTTCTTGTTCAATTTTAGAAAAATATGGTAATCAGAACAGGATGTGAGGATCCCGGTCTCTTTCAATCCCATGGCTTTAACCAGCTGAAAATCATTCTTGTTCGCCCTGATCCAGCCGGTCACTTCCGGAAATTCATAGCCCCTGGCCAGGCATTTCTCGACTGCCTCACGGTCTTTTTTGCTATAAAGGAAATACTCGCATTGACGGATGATCCCTTTGGGGCCACCCAGACGATGCAAAAAAGTATACAGATCCACGATCTGCTTGACCGTGTACGGCGGACGCGACTGCTGGCCGTCCCTGAAGGTCGTACAGGTGATCCAGAAATCCTCAGGGAGATCCATCGGCACGTCCTTATGATCGAACGTGATCCGTGGAACTTCGGTATAGGGGAAAATATCCCGAAAGAGATTCGGTTCCTGAACCTCGATCAAAGGGAACTTTTTTAAACTCAACGCACTCTCCTGGTTCAGCCATTAAATATCGAAGTTTATCACGCCTGGGTGAGAAGGTCCAAAATTTTTCCGATATCTACATACTTCTCCACGAGACTTTCAATGGCCTTGATCTTCTTTACCGCACTGGGACGGATCTTGACGATCAGGTTATCAACCATGGAAGCAACGGCAAAGGTGTCCTCTTTTAACAGCAGGACAGGGATAGGAAGTTCCTTGATCAGATGCATAACATTCTTATGCGGCGTTATCCCGCAGGTCAGAATAAGTCCGGAAATACAAAATGTCTTTGAAACACCCGGCAGGCAGCCGCTCATGGCAGCCAAAATAATATCTTCCCGATTCCCGGGGGTGATCAACAAAGTGCCGGGCCCCAGATAATCAAGGACCTCATGCGGCGGCATGGCCCCGACTACGATCCTGTTGACCGTATTATCAAGATCCTCTTTACCGCTCAATAATGTTGCCTTGGTATCTTCCAGCAGCTCCTGCATGGTCGGATTAGACAAAACATCATTGTGCGGAATAACCCCCAGGACTTCAACCCCCTGGTTAGCCAGCCCTTGACGGACAATAGGCGCCACTTTTTCATACTTGTCCGACTGAACTTTATTGATGATCGCACCCAGGACCTTGACCCCCTTGGCATCAAACATTGCCTTGTTCAACATGATCTCGTCGATTGGTTTGCCGATGCCTCCGCAACTAACAAGAATAACCGATGCCCCCAGGACCCGGGCAACCTCGGCATTGGACATCTCAAACACAGATCCCACCCCGGCATGGCCCGTTCCTTCAATGACCACGATATCTTTGCCCTCGGACATCCGATTGAAGGAATCGATAACCTTTTGCTCCAGCTGGCCCTTATTGGGATTGACGATGTAGGCTTCGGTAAATCCGCGAGGTACCGCAATGGGGCTCATATCCTTGAGATTTCCTTCAAGTTTATAAACCGCCCGCATCAGCACCACATCCTTGTCGATCTCTTCCCCGTCGATCATATGGAACTGCTGCCCGACTGGCTTGATGTATCCCACTTTCCCGAACCGGTTACACAAGGCCCGCAACAGGCCAAGAGAAACGATCGTCTTGCCATCGTTTTGACGTGTTGCCGCAATAAATATTTTTTTCGCTTTATCGCTCATGACCGCCTCGCCTTAAATATTAGATTTTCTCTTACCAAAAATTCTGCGGATCAAGGTCAACACCGGGTCGTAATAGCGATCCGCGATGCGTTCCTTAAGGGGAATGATAGCATTATCCGTGATCCTGATCTTCTCAGGACAGACATCGCTGCAGCAATGCGTGACATTGCACAGCCCGATCCCGGCTTTTTCTTTGATAAATGCCATTCTGTCTGCCGCATCCAACGGGTGCATGGCCAGGCTGGCCAGCCGCACCAGAAAACGCGGTCCGCAGTATTCTTTCTTTTTGTCATGCTCTCGAATGACGTGGCAGGTATCCTGACACAAAAAACATTCAATACACTTGCGGTGTTCCTGGATACGGTCAACTTCGAACTGCTGCATCCGCCATTCCGTATCTTGGTGCGGCGTAAATGGCGTCATTGTTTTATTGACCTCATAATTCCAGGAAACATCGGTCACCAGGTCTTTAATCCCGGGAAAAGACTTAAGCGGCCCCACCTTGACCGGCTGACCTTCCGGCAAGTCGCTCAGGCGAGTTTTGCACATCAGGCGGGGGACCCCGTTGATCTCCGCCGAGCAAGACCCGCACTTCCCGGCGCCGCAATTGCAGCGGATGCCCAGATCCGACACAAATTTGGCCTGGATCTCCATCATGGCATCAAGAACGACCATCCCGTCAACGACCTGGATCCGATATTCTTTATACTCACCGTTCTCCGGCGTTCCCCGAAAGATCAAAAAAACGGCTTCATGTGTTTTCTCTGCCATATTAATGATCTCCCAGTAACTTGCTTATTTCATCTGGCATCGCCGGTAGAAGTTCCGCGCGTATTTCCGGTGCGCCATTGACTTTTGTGACAATAATACTTTTCTTGCCCCATGCCGAATCCATGTTCGGAAAATCCGCACGCGCCTGGGCACTGCGGCTTTCTTTCCGTTCAAGTGCTGCTTTGGCAATGATCTCGGCCACGGTGATCATGTTCGCGAGGGAAAGATATAAATGCCAGCCAAAATTATAGCGCGTGTTGCCGTCAACATGGATCAAAGGATAACGGGTTTTAAGAATCTTTAATTTTTCCAGCCCCTCCTGCAGTTCAGATCCCTGACGAATGATCCCGGCATGAGCTTCCATGATATTCTGCAAATCATGATGAACTCCGGCGGGTGTTTCACCGCCTGGACGTTCAAACGGAAGAAAAAGCTCTCTGGAATACTGTTCCAGTGTCGTGTCCTCAATGATCGCGGGAGACTGGACCTTCCTGGCATATTCAGCGGCGCCCATACCGGCGCGTTTTCCAAAAACGATCAGGTCCGACAAGGAATTTCCTCCCAAACGGTTTCCCCCATGCAGCCCTGCCGCAGCTTCTCCGGCCGCGAACAATCCCTTGACTGAGCTTTGCTGGGACTCATGATCAACCCGCACACCCCCCATCGTATAATGACAGGTTGGCCCAACTTCCATCGGCTGCTTAGTGATATCGACGTCAGCAAACTCCTTGAACTGCTGGTACATGCTGGGAAGCTTACGCTTAACATACGCTGCTGACCGGTGGGAAATGTCCAGATAAACACCGCCATGTTCCGAGCCACGGCCTTCCTTGACTTCCTGATTGATCGCGCGCGCCACAACATCCCGCGTGGAAAGCTCCATGCGCTTGGGATCATATTTTTTCATGAACCGCTCGCCCAATTTATTTTTGAGCAAACCGCCCTCGCCGCGCACAGCCTCGGTCACCAGCAATCCCTTAACGCCCGGCGGCCAGACCATCCCGGTCGGATGGAACTGGACAAACTCCATATCTTTTAATTCCGCACCAGCTTCGTACGCCAGGGCCTGACCATCCGCTGTACAGTCCCAGGAATTAGATGTAATGCGCCAAATCTTCCCCAAACCACCGGTCGCGATAATAACCGCCTTGGATCTGAAAACCACGATCTTCCCGGTATTCTTGAAAAACCCGAACGCACCGCAGACAGCACCCTCACGGTCAGTCAACAAACGCGTAATAATACACTCCATGAATGTGTCAATCCCGACAGCAACGGCTCGATCCTGGAGCGTCCTGATCATCTCAAGTCCGGTGCGATCACCCACATGGCAAAGCCGGGGATGCGTATGGCCGCCAAAAGCCCGTTGAAGGATCCTCCCATCCGGGGTTCGATCAAAAACAGCACCCCAGCGCTCAAGCTCACGAACAGCCTCGGGGGATTCTTTGGCATGAATGAGCGCCATCCGCCAGTCATTGACATATTTACCGCCGAACATCGTATCCTTAAAATGCGGCTGCCAGCCGTCGTTTTCATCGACATGACCCAGCGATGCAGCGATCCCCCCTTCAGCCATCACTGTATGAGCTTTGCCTAATAAACATTTACTGATCACCGCGGTCCTGGCGCCACTCTCCTGACTGGCGACCGCAGCGCGCAGTCCTGCCCCGCCGGAGCCGATCACCAGCACATCATAGGCATAGGTTTCAAATTTATTCACAAACCCTCACTCAGAATATTTTCCATGTATTAAGATCCTTGATCATCCCCCAGGACAATAAACGCACATACATGTCAGAAACGATAATACTGAACAAACTGATCCAGGCCCACACGCCATGATGCTCATTGAACATGCTCATGACCGTCCAGACCCGATACTGGGTACGGCTGCACTGGGAACAGCCAAACCGCTTTAATCTGCCCGCCATCAAATGACGCAGCGCATGACAAGAAAAAACATAGATCGTTAAAAATGAACTATCAACAAGAAGAATCAGGTTCCCCACGCCCACGCCGAAATGCCCTTGATA
>PEAR01000174.1 GCA_002753745.1 Candidatus Omnitrophota bacterium
AAGTGATCGTCTGCACGGGTGCGTTCAGCGCGCTGGAGCAGGGTTTTCGCTGCATCGATAAAAAGGGTGTGATGCTGTTATTCGCGATCCCCAACCGTGATATCCCTCTTCCGATCCCGGATTTCTGGAGAAAAGAGCTTACCGTCATGTCTTCCTACGGCGCCGCGCCGATAGACCTGGAAGAATCGTTGGCGCTGATCGCACAGAAAAAACTGAATGTTCAGGGTACGATTACCCACAAGTTCCCGCTGGTCAAGATCCAGGAAGCTTTTAACACTGTCGTTGAGGCCAAGGGCTCGCTCAAGGTTGTGCTTGAGGCGTAGGGATCTCTCTAATTATATTTCTTGTAGGTATGAGTATACGCAGCTGTTTAGCGTGAGGGTGTGATATGAGGGCTGCGGCCGTTTGTTATTTGTTGTTAATTATTCTTACCCCGACTTTTTGTTTTGCTGCTGCGGTGGAGCGGTTTCATGGTGTATCCATCGGCATGAGTCAGCGCTTGTTCGAGCGAATTTATCCCAAAAAACAGGCCCGGACGTATCGCGGTGATGGCACGGACGAATGGATCACGTTCAATGAACCGCTTAAGGGCGCTTCGGCGGGAATGGTCACGTTTCATCTTCATCAGGGTAAGGTGACAGCGTGGCGTGTGAATGACCGTCCGGAAGTGATCGAAGAATACATGGGTGAGTTTTGCTCGCCGAGTTTTTCATCGCAGGGCGGCATGCCCAGGATGTACGCCGCGATCAGCGATGTTCTTTTAAGGATCCCCCTGGAAGCATTTCTGAAAGTGACCGACCGCCGGCATCCGGTGCTTTTTACTGAAGTTTACGACGCAGGCACTGCCCGGTTTGCAAATACCGCGGAGATCATCTCGAGCGAGGATGATGCGCCGGCCTTCCAGGGCGGGATGGCCATCATCAAGTTGAGCACAGCGTTCAATGAGGCCGCGACACCGGCGCCGATCGAAGGCGTCATCGCTCATGAATTGGCGCATCGTGTCCTGGAGCATGTGCGTATTGTTCATAAGACCTGCGACCTTGAGCGCCAGGCAAATGCCTTGGTCAAACAATGGGGCTTTGTTGACGAGTATAAGCAGGCCAGCCTGATGTTCGGGCATCGCGAGGGCGATGCGGCCTCCTGTAAAGAAGATAAATCTAAATAAACCATTGAGCCGTCGCTATTTATGATAAAATAAATTCAAGCGTTTTTCTTAAGCTATCAGGTTGCGGGAAAATTGGATGAAAAAATCTTTTTTACCTTGGGATGCTGATCAGCAGAAACGAATAGTTCCATTATTAGCCGGCATTGTTATGATCGCCGGCATTTTTATTTTCGGGGTGTTTTTCGTTAATGCTCGCGGGGAACAGGCAGACCGGCAGATACGCGCGCAGATCCTCAATCAGGCTGTCCAGTTGGCCAGGACTATCAATGTCGACCGTGTGAAAGCCCTCTCATGGACTGCGGCGGATAAAACCAATCCGGCATTTCAGCGGATGAGAAATCAGTTCATTGACTATGGCCGGGCAGTGGGGCTGCGCAGTGTTTATACCATGGCCTTTCGGGACGGCCATATTGTATTTGGGCCTGAGAATATTCCTGAAAGCGACCCGTTGGCGTCTCCGCCAGGGACAGTCTACCAGGAGCCTCGCCGGGAAGACATGGAGGCGTTTAAGACGGCATTGCCTTATACCTCCGGACCCGCCAAGGATGAATACGGCGTTTTTGTTTCTGCCGCGGCGCCGGTGGTTGAGCCGCGGTCGGGCAAGGTGCTGATGCTGGTGGGGATCGATATTGACGCTGTACAGTGGAGCAAAGCGATCGAGCATGAGCGCCGCGCCGGGATTCTGATTGTCGTGATCCTGTTCATGGGGGCTCTTTTGCTGCTGGTGGTGGTTGTGGCCCAGCGTGCGGCGCCGAAAAAGGCAAGGGCCTGGTGGCTCTATAAAGACGTTACGGCGGTTTTGCTGGCGGGCTGTACGGTGTCGGCGATTGCGGCGTTTCTTGTGTATGAGAAAGAGCTGGACCGCCGGCATCTTGTCTTGCAGGGGCTGGGCAACAGCCAGAGCGCGATCCTGCGCAATGAACTTGAAGATATGCGGACGTATCATCTGGCAGGTCTGGTCAGGATGTTTGAACGCCGGGAGAATCTTAGCCGTCAGGAATTTCAGGAAGAATCGCGGCCGTTGACGCATGCGTTCTGGCTGTCCGGTTATGGTTGGGCGCCGCGGGTGCCGAAGGAAGACCTGGAAGCGTTTGAGGCGCGTATTCGTCAGGATGTTTCCAAAGATTTTACGCTTTATGACCTTGATTCGTCTGGCAAAAAGACGCTTGCCCGGGAAAGGCCGGTTCATTATCCATTATTGTATCCTGAGCCTTATGAGGAAATAAAATCCGCGATCGGTTTTGATCTGATGGCGGAGCCTCTGCGTCGGGAAGCTCTGGGCATTGCGGAGGAAACCGGACTCCCCACAGCGACTGATCCCGTCATTACGGTCGTCAGGCACGAGAAGGCGATCATTATTTTTCAGACTGTTCAGGACAAGGGCGTGGTGTATCTGATGGTCAGGCCGGACGCTTTGTTAAGATACCAGGCGGCGGAATCCGGTTTGGCGCCCGGCATGGAATTGGCTCTTTTTCAGGCGCAAAAAGACGGGGATCCTTTCTGGCTGGCATCACTCGACGGAAAGCAGATTGCCTGGGAACGGTCGTTTTGTAATATCCGGCGCGGTGTTCCCGGTTTTTTTCAGGTGTATCCATTGATGTTTTTCGGTAAGACCTATTTTTTGCTGATCCATTCAGATGATATTGATTTCGCCCGTCAGCTAAAATTCCAGATCTTCGGGATTTTGTTGATGGGTCTGGGGTTGTCGGCAGTGGCGGCCATGGTGGTCGGTTTTATGGTCAACCGCCAGGTTCTGCTTGAGCAGGAAGTTCTTTCGCGGACAGCCCAGATCCGGGAAAGTGAAGAGGCCTATCGCCGGCAATTCAGTGATAACGGTGCGCCCATGTTTTTGATCGATGCGGGGATCGGCCGGATCATCGACGTGAATACGGCTGCACAGAAGATGTACGGCTACTCCCGGGAGCAGCTGCTGACCATGCGCATGATGGATATTAATATCCTCCCGCCGGCGCAGGCCCTGCGTATGATCAAGCCGGGCGATGGTCATCCCAGGGAAATGTTCGAATTTTCGCATGCCATGGCCGACGGCACGGTCCGGGATGTAGAAGTTTTTACCAGCCTGATCACCTGGAAGGGGCGTCCGGCGATCCATGTCATCGTCCACGATGTTACCGACCGCAAGAAAGCCGAGCGCGACCTGGAGCAGAAAAAGAACGAGCTGGTTCAGACTTCAAAACTGGCGACGCTCGGCGAAATGGCCGCGGGCCTGGCGCACGAGGTAAATCAGCCGCTGGGCGTCATTTCCCTGGTAGCGACGGCCTTTCGCAAGCTTCTGGAAAAAGGCAAGCTTGACGAGGCCCGTTTGGCGTCGGGCCTGAAGGATATCGAGGGCTGCATTCTGCGAATGACGAGGATCGTGAATCATATTCGCATTTTTTCCCGTCAGGAAAAGCCCGCTTTCCTTCATGTGGATGTGGCCGAGACCATTGAATCGGCGCTGACTCTTTTGGGAGAACAGCTGTATATGCGCGAGATCGAGGTGGAGCGGGCTATCGAGCCGGGCCTCCCGCAGATCATCGGCGAGCCGTACCAGCTTGAGCAGGTCTGGATCAACTTTATCACAAATGCCCGCGACGCCATGGACGAGAAACAAAAACGCATCGTTGATGGAAATTTGCTTGTTGAAGGGTACCGCAAGAAATTGACCGTTTCGGTGTCGATGGATAAGGCGTCGAACAGGGTCCTGGTGATGTTTGCCGATAACGGCGTCGGGATCAGCGGTGAGGCGAAAGAAAAAGCCTTCAATCCTTTCTTTACCACTAAAGCCGCCGGTAAAGGCACGGGCTTAGGCCTGTCAATCAGCTATGGCATCATCGAAAGCCACAAAGGCTCGATCACCATCGAAGGCCGCGAAAACGAAGGCGCCTGCCTCAAGGTCTATCTCCCTCTGGAAACAAAACAGCAGCTAGTGAGCTGATGATGCTTGCCTTTTAAGGGTTTTGTCGTTAGAATCTCTTTTCTTATGAGCGAAATACACGAGATCACTCAGAAAATGATGGCCTTCCGCGAGGAGCGGGACTGGAAGCAGTTTCATAACCATAAGGACGTGGCTTTGTCTTTGGTGTTGGAAGCGGCAGAGGTGCTGGAGCATTTTCAGTGGAAGTCGCCGGAAGAAGTGGTCCGGCACGGTAAGGAATGCAAAGAAGAGCTGGCCGATGAGCTGGCTGATGTGGCGTGGTATTTATTTGAGCTGGCGCATGATCTGGAGATCGACCTGCCGCAGGCTATCGAACGCAAAACAAAAAAGAATGCCGCTAAATATCCGGTCGAAAAATGCAAGGGCCGGCATACGAAGTACAATAAATTATGAGCAGTTTATACAATATTTCAGAAGCTAAATATTCCCCTGAACAGCTGCAGGCTTGTGTTAATGTGC
>PEAR01000175.1 GCA_002753745.1 Candidatus Omnitrophota bacterium
TCGCTGGCGATCATCGTGGAGCGTACCATTTTCTACATTTATTGTTCCCGGGTGAGCCGCGAGACATTGATGGAAGTGGTCAGGGTTGAACTGAAAAAGGGCTTTGCGGTCAAGGCGCTGGATCTGTGCAAAAAGGCCGACACGCCCAGCAGCAGGGTGGTGGCAACGGCGCTGGAGCGCAAGGATGCGTGCGTGGCAGAGTTGGAGAATACCATGGACCGCCAGATGACGGTCGAGATCTCCCGTTTAGAGCGCCGGATCAGCATTGTGGGTACTATCGGCAGCACGGCTGTGTATATCGGCCTTTTCGGGACCGTTTTGGGGATCATCAAGGCGTTCCAGGATATCGCGGACAAAGGTAATGGCGGGGTGGGTGTTGTCATTAACGGTATCGCCGAGGCGCTGATTTGCACCGCGGTGGGGCTCTGTGTTGCCGTTCCGGCAGTTATCGCGTATAACTATTTTATCAAGAAGATTGAAGATATCGAGCGGGACATGGAAGTATGCGCCTCTGAAACTGTGGATCTTTTAAGGGTTAAGGCATGATCCGGCATCACCGCAAACAGCGCTTTTTCGCCGAGATCAACATTACGCCCTTTACGGACGTTATCCTTGTGCTGTTGATCATTTTCATGGTGGCAGCGCCGATCATTTATCAATCCAACATTAAGATCAAGCTTCCCAAGAGCCGGGCCGCCGCGCCGCAGGAGGTGGGGCGCCAGCTCCAGACGGTTATTACCGTCACGACCGAAGGCATGGTTTATCTTAATGAGAAACTGGTGACCCAGGCCGAGCTTAAGACGAAGATCGTCAAGATGCATGAAGATGAGCCCGGGTTGAGCGTTTATCTGCGGGCCGACCAGCAGACGCGGTTTAAGGATGTGGTGGAAGTCCTGGACTTGTTGACGGAGCTGGGGATCTCCAAGCTCGATATCATGGCTGTTCACACCGAGTGAAAAAATTGCTTTAACGCATCGACTTGGCGTCAGGCTTATGTTAAAATCCCGTTATCTTAACGTGATGGAGGGAATATGAATATTTTTCGTCAGCCTTTGATGGCCGTTGTGATGTCATTATTGTTGGTGAGCGCTTTTTCAGGGTGTATTTATCTGGCCGTGGGCGCCGTTGGTGTGGTGGGCGGTTATGTGGTTAGTCCCGACACGGTTGAGGGAACTTCGTCGCATTCACTGGAAGAGTGTTGGGATTCGACCAAACAGATCGTCGGCATTATGGGCAAGATTGTCCAGGAAAGCCCCAATGGCAGTCAACTGGACGCCATGATCAACGGCGCGAATGTGACCGTTACCCTGTCATCGGTGAATGTTTCGGTGACCAAGATCAGCGTGAAAGCGCGCAAGGTCTTTATGCCGAAGATCGATATCGCCCAGGATGTTTACACCAAAATTATCAATAGTATGGAAAAATAACCGCTCGCCTGAAAGAGTTCCCCCGATGCTCCAGGCATTGAAGAATTACGCGTCTGTCCTGATCCTTCTTGCCGGTATCGCTGTTGGCGCGGTGCTGGGTATCCTTCTCGGCCCTCGGGCCGCCATGGTCAAACCGTTCGGCGATATTTTCCTTAATCTTCTTTTTACCGCCGTTGTTCCCCTCGTTTTCTTTTCGATAGCTTCCGCCATTGCCGGGATGAATGATGCCCGACGCTTGGCCCGGATCATGGGCTGGATGATGGTCTTTTTTGTCCTGACCGGTCTTCTGGCATCGGGACTGATGATCGCCGCGGTACAGGTGTTCCCGCCTTTTGCCGGCGGGACATGGCCGTTGCCGGGGGGTGTGCCGGCGCCGGCGATGGGCGCGGGGGACGCGATCGTCCATGCGCTGACGACATCGGATTTTTCAGATATCCTTTCCAAGAAAAATATGCTGGCCCTGATCATCATGGCCGCGCTGGTGGGTATTGCGGCAGCCCGCGCGGGCGAGAAGGCCAAACCGTTTGTGAGCTTCCTGGCAGCGGGTGATGAGGTGATGCGCGGGGTGATTGGCATGATCATGCTGTATGCTCCCATCGGATTGGGCGCGTATATCGCGTATCTGGTCGGGATGTTCGGGCCGCAGTTGCTGGGGTCTTACGGCCGGGTTGTTCAGTTGTATTATCCTGTTGCATTGTTTTATTTCGGCGCGGCGTTTTCCTTGTATGTTTTCTGGGCCGGCGGCATTAACGGCCTGAAAACGTTTTGGGTGAATATCCCGCAGACGGCCCTCACAGCTTTTGCGACGGGCAGCAGTGTGGCCACGATCCCGGTCAACCTGCAGGCGGCGCAGCGGGTTGGGGTGCCGCAGGATATTCGTGAAGTGGTTATTCCCGTTGGGGCCACGATCCACATGGAGGGTTCCTGCCTGGCGGCGATCGTGAAGATCGCGTTTCTTTTTGGTGTATTCCATATGCCGTTCGTTGGGGTGCAGGTGTGGCTGACGGCGGCGGTGATCGCGGTCTTGTGCGGGACGGTCATCAGCGGAATCCCGGCCGGCGGGATGTTGGGGGAACTGCTGATCATTACTTTATACGGATTTCCGGTGGAGGCGTTGCCCTTGATCACCATGGTCGGGACCATTGTCGATCCGCCGGCGACGATGTTGAACTCGGTCGGGGATAATGTGACCTGTATGATGGTCTCCCGGCGAATGAACGGGTTGGGGTGGATGAGAGAGGGAGAATCTAAATGATTAACAAAACGATTGTGCGTTGTTGGGGGATGTTGTGCCTGGTGATGTTATTTTCGTCGTGCGCGACGCCGCGGTTCACGCAGGTTCAGTTTATCAAACCGGGATCGGTTCAGCAAATGGTGGAGGTCGTGCCGGTTGAGAAGGGGTCATTTCATGCCGTGTTAACCGCCTGGGATTTAAACGATGACGGGACCTGGCGCCGGACGCTGGGGCCGTGGCCCGCGGTGATCGGGGCGAAAGGGTTGGCGCCGGCCGGCGAGAAACGGGAGGGCGATGGTCGTTCTCCGTCGGGGATGTTTCCTTTGCGTACGGCGTTCGGCAAGGCGGAGGTGATCAAGACCGGCCTGCATTATCGCCGGGTCAACAGTGATGATTTCTGGGTTGATGATCCGGCATCCGCTGATTATAACCGCTGGGTGCAGGGGGTGCCAAAGGCCGCGTCTTATGAAAAAATGCTGCGCAGCGACGGGTTGTATGATGTCGGCGCGGTGATCGAATATAATACGGATCCGGTGGTACCGGGGAATGGCAGTGCTATTTTTATGCACATCTGGCTTGAGGGCGGCACGAAGCCTACGAGCGGATGTGTGGCTCTCGACCGGATACAGTTGTTGAGATTATTGGATTGGCTCCAGGTGTACCGGAAACCGGCGGTGTTCTTAGTTGAGCCTAAAGACAAGACAAAGCCTGCGCGGCGGTAATCTTGTTGAACAGTGGATCGGCAGCGCGATAGGATCCGCCGTGGATCATCGCCATGGCGCGGCTGCCGCCGAAGCAGGGGCTCAGGCAGGGGCATTGCCGGCAGATAGCCGGTAAATGGTCGGTGGCGTCGAGTTTTCTTAGCAGGGGGTGCTTCCAGGCTTTGCGCAGGTCCTCTCCAAGCGGCGTGTCGATAAAATAACTGGGCTTGAAGAATCCCCGGACGTCCCGGACGATGCGCAGATGCCCGTCATCGGATGCGGCGCCCGGCAGGCATTCTTTTCCCGCCTTGATGTTCCCCGAAACGCACAGCGGGATGGCATTTGAAATATGGGTGTTAAGGCCGGTTTTTTGCCGGAAACGGATGATGTCAAGGATCATGGTGTTGTAAAAACTTTGTCCCATCATGGCGATATCTGGATCAGTGCTGATGGGGCGGAACAGTCCCCAGGATACCGGTGCGATCCTGGTAACCAGCGCCGCAAAACGTGGAAACGTCGAGCTCATCGTTGGTGTGATCACCGTGCCCAACCGCAGGGCGGGCAAGAGGGCTTTAAGAGCGAAGATATTTTTGAGTTTCTGGGCGAATGGCGTGCCTGATCCGGTGTAGGCTTTATTTGAACGCTGGTCAAAGCCTTGCAGTGAGATAAGCGCGCAATCAATGGAGCCTTTGAGGGTCCGTAATTGAGCGGGTGTTATTTCTTCAGCACTGGTATTGACGATGATATAGAATTTCAGCCGGCGGGCATGGGCCAGCATGGCCCGCAGGTCCGGATGGAGGAGCGGCTCGCCGCCGGTAAAGCGGATGGTTCCCGCCTTCATTGCCGCGGCGTCATCCAGGGTCTTTGTGATAGCCGAGAGAGGTACGTGTCCGGCGCGGGCGCCGGGTTTGGTGCAGTAGCGGCAGGCTAGGTGACACTGCCCGGTGATCTCAATGACGATCTCTGCAGGAATTCTTGGTCGGGTCATGATTTTCAATTGTAGCATGTCCTTGTAATTTGGATTTGACTTTCTGGGGTTATTATATAAAATAGCGTTCTCGTAAATTATGGTTATCCCAAAGCCGCGGGCGGAGGGATCACAGGACAGCAATTTTCGCCGAGATAGCTCAGTTGGTAGAGCGAAGGACTGAAAATCCTTGCGTCCCCAGTTCAATTCTGGGTCTCGGCA
>PEAR01000176.1 GCA_002753745.1 Candidatus Omnitrophota bacterium
GATCCATTAATTAAAATGAAATACAAACTAAATAGAAGTGAGCCTAAAAACAGACCGATAAAAAGTCTTTTGCCTGGACCCATCGGGCGCCACACATTCGTCGGGGCAAGCGTATAAACCCAGCTAAAGAGGCCGCCGCATAGCGTAATACCGGCAAACATCTTGAATACAAACACCGCAACTGAAGCTAGTAGTTTTTTTCCACAGTCACATTTCATAAAATTCTCCTTTATTTAGTTTGTATTTCATTTTAATTAATGGATCAATCTTATCACGTAAAGGAAACTCAATTTTACCTTTAAGGATACATTTAATACCCCCTGGAAAACATACTGTTTTTCGCCGGAAGCAGAAATCATCAATTGAACGCCGATATCGACAATCCCACATAGTTACCGCAAATTGATCGATTCAATCCATTCACGGGTCTTTATGACATTACTGAACCGCATGGCCTGAGTAATAAGAATAGCACGATGTAATTCTTCAGCCGAGATCGAACCAGCTTTGTTAGTGATGGGCAGCGTCCCGGTCGCATCCGACAGGAAATCTACCGAAAAACCCAGGTGCATCGCCTGACGGGCCGTTGTATCACAGCACATCTGGGTCATATAGCCGCAAATAATTAGAGATGATATCCCGCTTTCTTTTAACCATGATTCCAGTTTTGTCCCGGTAAAGCTGCCTGGATAAGTCTTTTCGATAAGAATATCGCGTTTGCGGCTGGCAATATCAGGATGAAGCTCCCATTCCGTGCTTCCCTTGCGGAATGCCGCCATAGTTGAGGATTCATGCTGGATGATCACAACAGCAATGCCACTGGCTTGTGCCTGATCCATAGCCTCAAGGATATTGTTAAGACTTCCTTGAGGATAAGTCACGGTCATGGGCCCGGTAAAATATACATTCTGCACATCAATTACTAAAAGGGCTTTTTTCATATAGCATCTTCAAGTAATACAGTTAAGTTTAAACTAGTCACTTCCAAATAATCCTGGAAGAATTGCGTAAGGGTATTCGTGAGTATTTATATTTTGAGTGTCCCAACATCATCACGGCTCCAGCAGTGGCACGAGATGAAATACCTGTAGCTTTTCTGACATCGTCAGACATGTTAATCGCCATACCTACATAGCCTGCCCAGCAGGCGCCAAGCCCCAACCCGAAGGCGGCCAGCTCAAGATATGTTGCCGCGATCGTGCAAGACTGCGGAACCATAGGATCGTCTTTAAGGCCATATGCGATGACTAATGCAGTCGCCCCGCGGCAAATCCGGTCTTCACCCTTTTTCCAAGACTCAACAATACGCTCAAAACGAAATGATGCAGCCATAGGAGCATTAACGTTAAGCAGACTTTCCATCCAGGATGTAACCTGCTCACCGAGTGCATGTACATTGGCTTGACCCAAAATGACTGACCAGTTAACCGGCTGACGGTTGATTCCCGAGGGGGCATATCGGGAGATATCCAGTAGCTTCTCGATCGATTCTTTTGTAACCGGTTCATCTGTATATTTACGTATTGAACGACGACCTTTCAGGAAAAATTCAACTTGGTCGCTGTTCGGTAAATGAGAACGGTCAAGGACCATGGCGTCGGCAGCATTCATTGTTGATAACGAAATACAGCCAGGAGGACAAACAGCAAAACAATGCCCGCAATTAATGCATATATCTCCGCCGCCGGGGATAAACTCGGGCACTCGTTCCTTTTCATTCATCGTTAGGATTTGCATCGGGCAAACCTCAACACATTTACCATCGTGCTTGCATGACTTGTGGTTTACATCAATTGTGATCATCTATTGTCTCCTGATGACATTATCCGGCTGATCGTTAAACAGCATTTAAATATCTTTCAACAACTTGTTATGTGGTGAACGAAGGATCTCATTATTAAAAACTTGTAAAGACTCCTTGAGGGCAGTCAGTTCTTCTGTTTGTGCCACAGGAATATCTCCAGCCCCCTTTTTATCAATAGCGTCGATCACAAAATGGATCGAAATATTGCGGATATCACGCGCTGGTTGATAGGATGACTGCTTGTACGTCGCATCTTTGATCTCGGAAACAATTCCTATCTCGGTCAGCTCAAAGAGAATGTCTTGAACAAGGCGTATGGGGATATCCAGCTGGTCGGAAATCTCTCTGGCTGTCAATGGCGAAAGAGCCGCGGCAAATCTTTTCACAAGAACAGTTGATATTTGAAGGAACAATAAACGCTTTATGGCAGGACTGGCATTCAGGCAATCGTGTTCGAATTCGTAGGTATCTACGTTTTGATGGGCAAAAGCGACTTCTGTCCCAAAGAGTACGATTCGCCAGCTTACCTGAAGCCAAATGAGGAACAGTGGAAGGGCCGCAAAACTTCCATAAATGACATTGGCACTTCCTACACCAACCTGAAATTTGATGTAAATAATTTGCACTATCTGATATATGGTTCCTGCCACAACACCGGCGATAATGCCGGAAGAGAAATTTACCTTGGTATTAGGCATGAAAATATAAATAAAAGTAAACAAAATCCAAATCATCATATATGGCAGAAAATGGAGACTTAACAAAATGAGGGCAGACAGGGGCCCTAGAAAGGAGAGCTTTGCCGCGATCAATTCGACTTGAGTGCTTAAAAAAACGGTAATGCCGCTCGATGCGATCAAGAAAAAAGGACAGATCAACATCATGGATAGATAATCGCTAACCTTGCGTCCGAAGGCGCGGCCTTGTTTAACGCCCCAAATATCATTAAATGATGCTTCAATACTGTTTAGTACCTTAATGACGGTCCAAAAAAGTACTATGACGCCGACGCCTGCCACCAATCCCCCCTGAGTGTCCTTAAGGAGATTATTGGCAAAATTAATGATCTGTGAAATACTTTGTTCCTGGCCGGGGAATTTTTCCAAAAGCTGCTTTTCAAGAAGTTGATCAAATCCAAACCCCTTGGCAATACCAAAAGCCATGGCCGCAATAGGCACGATCGACAGCAGTGTATAGAACGTCAAGGCTGAGGCATTAAGCTGGCATTTATTTCCGCGAAATTCCCTGACCGCAAGCACGATCACGCGCAGCTGTTTAATAAAAAATGATTTCTGACGAGGAAGTTTTCTGGTATGAATACGCCATATATCACGATCAAGAAAATCTATTACTTGTTTTAATCCCTGCGGCATAAAAACTCCTTGATTCTGATTTTATTGAACAGTCTCGCTACGTAATAACAGCCTGGTATTGGTTTGATCAAATGTTACGTGAAACCGGCTTAAATAAGAGAGTCCCAGAAGGCCATCTTTAAAACCTTTTTCCGCAGCTTCATCTTTTTCCAGAAGGATCATTGCGGGGACATTGGCCTCTTCAACGTCACCAACCTTAACAGACCTGAGAATAACATAGGCCGCAAGATGCTCGCCGTTTAAAACGGTGATTTTGTGAACATTACTTAAATCTGCCAATGTAAAGTTGAGTTTCTCAATAAAATTGGAGGTCAGCAGTACCATTGGTGATCCAGTATCAACGACTAGAACGGCTGAGGCCTTAGCATTGATCGAAGCGTCAATTAAAAGATGGCCATCATATCCTGTAACCGGAACAACCTTGGTAGCCGCATCAATACGATGCTGTTCATTCTGCCATTCTTTTTTAAGAGCATCCTGATGCGCGGAATTCTGGCGCCAGGCTTCCAGGGATTTTTCGCGGGCTGCCTGAGCAGCTGCCTCCTCTTTCTCGAGCTTTTTCTTGCGTTTTTCAAAACGCACGTACAGGCCTTCATTCTCGTCAGAAGACGCGTAAGTTATCGTGCGGACCTCTTCCTGTGAAAAGTCCACTACTCCTCCACCGACATCAATAGAGATATTATCGCTATCCTTGTTAACAATAACACCTTCGATATTGCGTCCATTCTTAAGGAATAATGTATCGGCGAGTACGCTCATTGTTAAAGAGGTCATCAAGACAATGATTCCAAAAATTATAAAATATTTAATTGGAAGATCCTTTACCATCATTTAGTGATCAATGCGCCCGTCCATACTGAAAAGGCCACAGTCCTTTTAGGTTAAGTTCTTGCGCGGCACGAAGCGGCCAGTAGGGATCACGCAAAAATTGTCGACCAACCAATATAAAATCTGCCTGGCCGGCCTGCAGGATGGCTTCCGCCTGAACGCTGGATGTGATAAGTCCTACCGCTCCAGTTAGAATTCCTGTTTCCTTACGGATCATTTCGGCAAACGGGACCTGGAAACCTGGAGTCGCTGGTATTTTGGCGTACGGAACGACAGCACCAGAAGAACAATCAACAAGATCAACGCCCTCATCTTTAAGGATGCGGGATAAGGCAACTGAATTATCCAGCGTCCATCCCTCTGGTTCCAGCCAATCAGTTGCCGAAATCCGTACAAAAAAGACCAGATCGGGTATTGCCTTACGAATACCACGGACGACTTCAAGAACTATTCTTGTACGATTCTCAAACGAGCCACCGTATAAGTCCGTACGCCTGTTTGATACAGGTGATAAAAACTCATGCAAGAGATATCC
>PEAR01000177.1 GCA_002753745.1 Candidatus Omnitrophota bacterium
TGAGTCTTCTCATCCTTACGTAGACCCGCCAGAACTATGGTTGTTCCATCTTCAACCAAAACCGTTGTTTCTATCTCAGTTTTATTTACTTGAGGAATTGTCCCTTTGCTAGACGCAACACCAGGGACAACCGATGATATCTCTGGTTTCAACCGTAATGTGACCATGCCGTCATCATTGATCGTCGGCATGACATCCAATTTCAGGCCTACATCAATAAACCTGACATCTTCGCTGATGACAGGATTTGCCGTGCCGACTGTTGTTGATATAATATAGGGAACAGTGTCTCCAATATGAATCCGGGATTCCTCATTATTGATGGCAAGAATCTTCGGGTTGGAAAGGATCTTGGTCTCACTCACCTGGTTCATGGCACGGATCTGCGAAACAAACTTATTAACATCAACGGTTCCGACAGCGAGCTTGCCAAAATTAGTCGCTAAATTCCCCGAAGCTACTGAATTCGGATTATTTACCCCAACGCTAAGATCTCCGAGCTTGACGTTACCAATCTTGTTGTTCCTAAGTAAGAACGACCAATCAATACCGGTATCATATTGAGGCTTAAGCGTGACCTGTAAAATACGCGCTTCAATCAAGACCTCTTTAGTCGGCTCATCAAGATGACGGATTGTTTTCTCAATCTCGTCTTTGCGTCCAGGAAAAACACGGACAACCAGCTGATTTGAACGCTCATCCGCCGTGATCGACCCAACGGACTTGGCATCAATCCTCATCCGAAGCTTATCCGCGACAACATCTGCTTTCGCGTACTGAAGATTGTAAATGACCGTTTCAAGCGGAAGCTCGATATCCTGAACAACCTTCTTCATTTTGGCAATCGTTTCAGGCGTATCAATCAACACCAGTGACCCGGTATCCTCGTCAATAACGATCTTGCCGACATTGCTTTTGATGTTATCAAGAGCTGCCAGGACATAACTCGGCTTGGCATACTGAAGGTGAAGGGTTTCAACAACAGTCTTGTCGCCGAACTGCTTGCCGAACATCGCCTCATACTCAACCGACGTCATGACTTGAATAATATCGTTCTGGATCGAATACGCCAGGCGATTAGAAATCACCACGATATCCAATGCATCTTTGATCGCCACATTATCAAGCAGAACCGTCGTTCTACCGTCGACTGCCGGACTGATGACGACGTTAAAATCACCCTTCATGGCCAGGAATTTAATAACATCGACAATGTTCATGTCTCGCACATCGAGCGCGATCTTGCGCATCATACGCACATCAACAGGCTCTTTAGGCTCGGTCAACAAAATCGTCTTGGGCAATTTCGCTTCCTGAGCCAACGAGAAAGAACTGCCCGCTCCGACAAACGCGGCAGCACAAACTACCAACGATAAACATTTCAGAAAGAATGGCTTGTGTGTTGTCATAGCTTGATTGTTATCTCCTCGTTAGCGCGTCCGAAGACCACGCGATCCGTGTAGATGGTCTTAACGATCACATCTTCAACTTTGTCGCCCTCTTTGAGAAAATGCGTCATGCGATTCGTCGTATCTTCAAGCATGACCGTCGCTGACTCGGGCACATCCAACCAGGCGATACCAACGACCTTGAACTTGGACATTTTCTTTGCCAGCTCTTCCTGACCGGAAGGGACAGCGTTGACCGTCGCAACTTTTTTCTCATAGGGCTGGAAAATATTCCTGGACCCCACCTTGTCCAGGTAAAAAGCAATGTTCTTCATTTGTGGAACAAAAAGATTTGCCGAATCTTTGGGAGCATTGATATCGACATTGAAATCAACCGGCTGCTGCAATAAAGTCATCCCGTTCCTGACTTCATACCCGAAAAAAAGAACGCTTGCCACCATGCAAACAACAAGAAAAACATTGGCCTGCTGAACATTGAACGAGAAAGCACGGCCTTTTTTTCGGGGAACAGAACCCGAAAGACCTTCCGCTTTGGTCACAGACTGAGCCTTCTTTGAGGCCTCAATGATCTTAAGCAGCTTTTGTTCAGCGGTTTCTTTTTGAGCCATTTATCGTCGTAATTATGCTGGTTGAATGGCCGGAGAATCTTCCCTAAAGATCTTCAGAACCAGTTTCATATTAACATAGTGGAAGTGCCCCGCAAGTTTTTTTTAGCTTTTTTTGCCCGTCATTAATTTAATCTTTAAAAAATAGATAGTGCCGAAGAAAAGACCTGCAGTTCGGGCGAAAGCACGCAGCCACATCACGATCCCGCCGAACAGTCCATCAACGACCGGCCCAAAAATACAAACCGCCGCAGCAATCTCAAACAAAAAAAACCCGGCAACCATAACAAAAAGGACTGTCGGCCAAAATATTAATAGCAGATGTGCCATAACTAAAGGAACCTCAACGACATCCTTCCAGAATGTATAATCATCTGCTGCCGCAACCATCGAATGATCCAAAAGCAGCCTGGCCCGCCAAAACCCATGACGGAACTGCTCCCGCAAATACCTTTCCAGATATTCCTGATGATAATGCGCGACACAGACATTCTTCAAAAATCGGATCGACGATCCTGCTCTAAGGACACGATAACTCAAATCATTGTCCTCCCCACTCGCCCGACGGAAACCAGCATCAAATCCACCCAGCCTGCGAAATAACGCCGAACGGATTGCCACATTGTAACTGCCAAAAGCCCTGGGATATTCAGGCATTAAATGCTCATGGCGAAATCTGATCTCGCCGTGAATAATCCGAGCCAAGGCTGATCCGGGATTAGCGATCCCGTAGCTGCCCGCGACAACGCTTACCTGAGCGTCGTTAAATCCGCCTGTCATTCCTGTGATCCACCCCGGATCAGGGCAACAATCGGCATCCGTGAATAACAGAATATCACCGCAAGCCTCACGAGCCCCATAATTACGAGCGCTGGCCGGCCCCTGATTTTCCTGAAAAAGATATTTTACATTTGAGTATGATCGAACAATGACCAACGTCGCATCTGTTGATCCATCATCAACGACAATCAACTCAATCCGACCGGCATAGTCTTGTGCAAGGACGGCCTCGATAACTTTACCTGCTGTAGCCGCGGCGTTATAAGCAGGAACGATCACACTTACGCTGCATTCGCTCATGGCAAACGGGCTCGCAAAACTTCTTTGACTTCCAAAATCTCCCTCTCCAGCAGGCCGATCTTCTGCGCCATCCGATCATTACGTTTATTTTGCTGGCACAAAAAAACTGTCAGGAGAAGACTTAAGAAAATAAACATCCCCATCAGGCCAAAGAAAATAAAATTACTAGGCAGCTCAAAACCAAGGCACTGCGCGATCCGAAAAACCCATACCGGCTCGATAGCTGCGGCAACTCCGACGGAAGAGAAAAACAGCCAGGCAAAAGCATACTTAAATGTCAACTTTTCTCGGCGCACCAGTTCAACCACAAACAAGAACAAACAAAATGAAAGCAGAAAAGAGACCGCCCTTATTTCCATAGTCCATATACCTTTCTGTCTTTAATCATGTGCAAAAGAATCGCCGCTGTCACCTTGATCATATAATACGGCGACTTTAACTTCCCAATCGAGCTTTTACCTGACAATCGGGCGCGCATGGTCACCGGCACTTCCTTTACCCTGGCTCCTAGACGGCAAGCGACAACAATTGCCTCCGGCTCAGGAAAATCTACCGGATAATAACCGGCATAAACATTAATAAGACGGCGTCCGCAGGCACGAAATCCAGCCGTCGGATCACTCGTCGGAAAATTTGTAAGCGCCCGTATCAACACCCGCAGAAAAGATATCCCGATCCGACGGGTAAATGACGAGCGGAACCCCCCTTCAGGCATAAGAAAACGGGAACCGATCACCATATCCGCCTCCCGCGCCTTAAAAGGCTCAATCAACGCCGACAAGAATGATACATCATGCTGCCCGTCACCGTCGACCTGAACAGCCACGTCGAAATCATGGTCTAAGGCATACCGATAACCGGTCTGTACCGCCCCTCCGATCCCGAGATTGAACGGCAAGGTTACCACTCTGGCTCCGGCGCCCAATGCCCGTTCCGCCGTGTTATCTGATGACCCGTCATTAACAACGAGTACAACGACCTGATAAGGCAAGGCCAGTACCTCGCGGACCACCCTCTCAATGTTCCCTGCTTCATTATAAGCCGGGATGATAACTAATATTTTCATATTACGTTACGTGTTGCCCAAAAAGATGTTTCATTCTTGTCAAAAGACTGTGGTCCAAGATCAGGTCGCCAGCCTTGACGACCAATCCTCCCATAATATCCACGTTCACAACAAAAACCACTTCTGCGGATGGGAACTGGCGCTGCACCGCCGCTCTCATTCGATTCTCTTCAACAGAAGAGAGCTGCCACGCTGTGATCACAGACACATCGGCAATATCGAAACGGACCTCTGACTGTTCTATTGCCCGCAGCCCTTCCTGAACAAGCTCGCGTTTTAAAATTTCCCAAAGCACGAATAAAACACCTGCCGCAAGAATAATTTGAAGCAAAACGATCTTAAGCAGTATCATACGGTCAAAGCCGCC
>PEAR01000178.1 GCA_002753745.1 Candidatus Omnitrophota bacterium
GGGCGATATCCTTATCCCGTTGCGTAAAGCCATGGCGCAGGAGCAGCCGGTACGCATTTATGCGCACGCGTCCTTTTCCATGATGAGCAATATCAGCCGTATTGCCATCGACGCAAAGGTCTCTTTATGGATCAATGTGATGGGCCTGCTGGATCCTCAGCCGTCGTTTTCTGATACTGATACTCTTTTATTCAAGGGTGAACCGTATTTTCCTGCGCGCGACGGTGTCTGGATTGATGCTTCCTGTGCCGATATAGATATGTTCGTTAAGACAACAGATGCTTTAAAGGAGTATTATCAATGCCGCAAGAACGAAGCCGCCTTATCAGCTTCAAAAAACGTGTGGGCACGTTTGAAGAAGTTCGTCTGGGGCTAAGCCAGGCAGAGGCGATCGAGAATGCCAGAATTTTTCTGGAGCGCGAGCGTGCCGTTAAGGGGCAGGGCTGCCCGTTGACTGCGGATATTTTTCCGATCCTGAAGCTTCTGGCCCAGAAAGACGTCCGGGGGGCGGCGCTCAAACTTTTTGAAGCCGATCCGCTGGCGGCCGTTACGTCCCGTCTGGCACCGGAGTTCTTTAATGAGACCCAGGTTTATAATCGTAAAGCGGCGCGCATCAGTTTGCGCGCGATCCAGCGTTTTCTGGCTGACCGTTTTTCCGGGACGCGGCCCATCGATGCTGCCGGGATCTCCCGAAAAGCAAAGGTTGCGGTCATCGGTTCCGGCCCCGTCGGGTTGATGACGGCTTTATTTCTCGGTCGGGAGGGATACGCGGTAACTGTTTTTGAATCGTCTTCTTTTCCCGGCGGTTCATTGGCCGCGTTTTATCCGGAATTCCGTTTGCCGGCAGCGGTGGTCAATGCGGTGTTAACCCGGTGTGCTGCAGAAGGGGTCGAGTTTAAACTTAATGTTTTGTTTCCGAGGACGATATCTGCCGATGAGCTTTTTGATGAGGGCGGCTTTTCGGCTGTCCTTTTAGCTGCCGGAGCCAGTGTGCCGGAACGGCTGGGAATCGCGGGGGAAGATGCCGCGGGGGTTATCTCGGCGTCAAAAATGCTTTTTCTGGCGCGCGCGATGCGTGCCGGCCGTGAGCCGTATACGACACCGGTATTTATCGGCGGTAAAGTGGTTGTGGCCGGACATGATGAAATGGCTTTTGATGCCGCGCGGACGGCGTTGCGGATGGGGGCAGCGGTGACCATGGTCATTAACGGGGCGGAGACCGATATTCGCGTCTCCGGGGATCTCGTCCGCGAGGCTGCGGAAGAAGGCGTTAAATTTAAAACATTTTCCGCGCCGGTCAGTGTCAAGTCGGAGGCGGGTTGTGCCAAAGCGCTGGTTTGTCGTCATCTGGATTACCGGGTAGACGACGCGGGCCGTTTGACGGTTGTTGAGCACTCAGACGCCGAGTTTGAGCTGGCCGCAGATACCATCATTGTTTCACACGGGACGCGCGCCAATACCAAGTTTTTGTCAGAGATCCCGGGTCTTGACCTTAATCTGGACGGATCAGTATGGCTTAAGCCGGATTCATCTTATACAAGCGTCCGCAAGATCTTTGCCGCGGGCCACGTTACGCGTCCAGGCGCGTCTCTCCTGGAGGTTTTGATCGACGCCCGCCGGGCTGCTTCCGAGATCACCGCGTATTTGAATGGATGATATCTAGGGCGGCCACGGGGGGCCGCCCGTACATGCGTGTAGGAGCCGGCCCAAATAGGTGAAATGAATGAATGGTTTAAATTTTGTCTTGGCCAAGAAGTCTCGCGGCGAAAAGATTGCTATGCTGACGGCCTATGATTATTCCATGGCTGTCTTGCTGGAAAAATCTGGCGTGGATATTATTCTTGTCGGCGATTCGCTGGCCAATGTTGTTCTTGGGCTGGATTCGACGGTGCAGGTCGGGATGGAAGTGATGCTGCATCACACCAGGGCCGTCCTGCGCGGGGCGATACAGACGCCGGTGGTGGCCGACATGCCTTTTGAGGCGTATCAGCCAGAAGGAGCGGATGCACTCTTTCATGCCCGGCGTTTTATGGATATCGGTTGTGCCGCCGTTAAAGTTGAATGGTTTGGGCGTTGTCTTGACGTGGTTGAGCTTTTGGTGAAGGCAGGGGTGCCGGTGGTCGGTCATATCGGGTTGACCCCGCAGACCGCCGAACAGCTGGGCGGGTTCAAGGTCCAGGGCCGGGATGCCGCTTCGGCTGAGGCGATCAAAGAGCAGGCGATGAGTCTTGAACGGGCAGGTTGTCTGGCGCTGGTGCTGGAATGCGTGCCGGAAACGCTTGCGCAGGCGATTACCCGGGGATTGAAGATTCCGACGATCGGCATCGGTGCCGGCAAACACTGTGACGGCCAGGTCCTGGTGGTGCACGACCTTCTCGGCTTCAATAATCGCAAAGTCCCCAAATTTGCAAAAAAATATGCTGATCTAGGCGCGGTGATCGAGACCGCCGCCCGGCAGTACACTCAGGAAGTTAAAACCGGTGAATTCCCCGGTCAAGAACACAGCTTTCGATGATAAGACCCTCCTCCCTCCCCGGGAGGGGGTAGGTTCAAATTGTTTTTGATGAAAATACAAAATTTATGTCTTTAAGTTTGCACCTTCAACTTCGGTTTGTGACAGCCCAATCAATCCACGATACTGTTATTTACGATGCCCAGACGTATTTGTGGTTCCAGAAGCTGTGTTCTCATCCGGATGTTAAAGAGCGCATTTGCGCTCACGGGGAAGATTCTGCGGCGTTGTACCGGCGATATCGCTGGTTATCATGGCTGGGGTTTGGCCGCCGTTCTCTTGCGACACTTGCCAGCCGGCTGGTTGACATGGACCTGTCTGAATTTCCCGCCGGTGTTACACTTTATCAACTAGGCGAGATTTATTCCCGCCGCTACGGCATCCCGTCGCTGGTAGATGTAATCTGGCAATGGAATGTCTGGATGAGGACGACCGTGGTTCTGGTTTATTTTGCCGCTTTCGGTGTCTATTTTCTCTCGTTTCCTCTGATGATCTTCTGGACCTCTGCGGCCTGTTTTCTCGTCCTGTTCATCCTCAAGGCCGGGTTAATGAAAAAACACCGCCCTCACCAGCACGAACAGCACGATAAGCCGGCCGAGGGTTGAGGCAGTTAAAAAGAAGATGAGCGCAACGGGCAAAAAAGCGCAGCGTAACACCCAGGGCGTTCCCAGCCGGGGGTGAGCGAAGACCTGGGCGCACAGGTCGTAGTTTCGCCAGTTGAGGTTAATGACCTTTTGTTCCCTGAAGCTGTCATTAAAGAAAGCAGAGCCAGGTACAGGTGTCAGGAAAGACAATCCGGCAATGAACGGGGATATCTTAAAACACGCCCACCATAAACGCAGCAGGGATCCCCACGCGTCACGTGAAAATCCAAAAATAAAATGAGCCTTGATGAGGATGCCGGCTTTTTGGATCTTGCGGCTAAGGACGGCGTATTTTGCCGCCAGTACAAGTTTGCCGCCTTTTTCCTTTTCAGCCGATGCTGCGTCGATCTCATAGCCGATCAGGAGCATTTTGCAGCCTGATTTTTTCAGCAGTGCTAAAGCTTCGTCATCCTGGGCGATATCAATGCTGGTGCTGGCGCCCCAGTTGAGTTTGAGGGGTATCAGGGCGGTAAAAAGTTTTTTGGCGTAAGCCGGGTCGGCATAGATGTTATTGTCGAGAAAAAGGATATTCTTTTTTGAGACACTGATCCTGTTGATCAGGGCGATCGTGTCTTCGACGGGATTCTCAACCTGAACCCCGTCAAGCAGCGCTCGGGTCGCACAGAAATAGCAGTTGAATTTACAGCCGCGGCTGGCCTGGATGAAATCGGCCGCGGCGTCCATTGGCCCGTTCATTAAATGACGATGGACCCGGGACATCCCCTCGGTAGAGCAAACCCCCTGATAAACACGTTTGAGGCTTTTGTTCTCATAATCGCGGATGACCTCTTCCCAGACACTTTCGGCGGCGCCGGCAACAACGGTGTCGCAAAACTCCAGGGCTTCTTCAGGAAAGAATGTTACATGCGGGCCGCCCATGATGACGGTGGCGCCGCAGCGCCGGAATTCTTTGGCGATCTTGTAAGCGTCCGCGCAGTTTGAGGTAAAGCAGCTGATCGCGACCAGGGCATCGCCCTGGTAGAAGCGATCTTCCCAGAAAGGCACCCGGTTATATTCAACGAACAGGTATCCGTCGGGCGTGAGCGCCTTGAGGACACTGAAGAACGGCGGATACTGACGCAGCAGGGAAGATGTTGTTTCCACCAGCGTTCCGCCTCCGGCAAGATTGATCAGGATCAATCTTTTGTTTTTTGGTCTCGAGACGGGGCGGGCCATTTCATGGGCAAAAACAGCAAAGGCCAGCAGCTGGATATAGATCAACAGCAGTCCGGCCAAAGGAGCGAACAGGAATGAAAGCTG
>PEAR01000179.1 GCA_002753745.1 Candidatus Omnitrophota bacterium
GTTGGTTTCTTAATAGATAAAACAGGTAATATCATTGTTTCTCCGGTATTAAGCACTCCTTTGAATCCCAAAACAATAGATAAAATTTTAAAGAATCCATCTGGTGATGATTTTTATGATCAACATAGCGGTGTGGTAATTTCTTTCCGGTCCACTGGTGATTTTTATGCCGGGACGATCTTAAGCCTTGATCACAAGAATCCCGTGATCCATGAAATGGTGATCGGATTATTCGCTGCCTATTGTTGGGGAATATTCGGTGTCGCTCTCCTGACCAGTCTATTCCTTGGGACAAGCATGGCTAGCGCGATCTCCAAAACCGTGAATGTGTTAAAGAGTATGGCTAGTGGAGATATTACCCACCGCGTGGGAATAGACACGAAAGATGATATCGGGAACATGTCCAGATCTGTTAATACATTATCGGACAATCTGACGACCATGATCAGCAAAATCAGTACCGCCGGCATTGAAATCACTTCTGCTACTTCCCAGGTACAATCATCAGCCTATGAACAGGCGGCCGGAGCCACACAGCAGGCAGCTTCAGTCAATGAGGCTTCAATTACGGTAAAAGAATTATCAGCGACAGCCTCTCAGATTGCCCAGAATGCCGATAATGTTTCCAGAACAGCAGAAAAAACACTCGAAGGCATGAGAGAAATTAACCTCAAGGTTGAGAATACCGCCAAGAGAATATTAAGTTTAGGCGAAAAATCACAGGCCATCGGAGATGTCGCAACGTTGATCGATGATATAGCTGAACAGACTAATTTGCTGGCCCTTAATGCCGCCATTGAAGCTGCAAGAGCGGGCGAAGCGGGGCGAGGCTTTGCGGTTGTTGCTGAGGAAGTGAGAAAGCTGGCGGAACGTTCGGCGAAATCAACCGAAGAAATCCGGCAGCTCATTATTGAGATCAAGTCAGAAACCAATGCCACGATCTTGGGAATAGAAGATTCGGCAAAATGGGTTTCCAAGGGGGTCGATATGATCCGCGAGACGGTGCTGTCCGCCAAGGAAATATCGGTTGCGACCCAACAACAAAAGGTAGCGTCTGAACAAACTGTTCTTGCCATGCAGGGCATTAACGATGTAACCAGGGAATTCGCAGCGACAACAAAACAGGCATCGAGTTCTGCGGCCAGCTTAAATGATTTGGCCCAGCGGCTTAAAAAGGCTATTGAAGGGTTTAAATTAGAGAAAAATGTGTAATAACCGTCAACATACAGAATGAACATTGTTCTCTGTTGACTTGGTGTAGTGGTTAAAAAAGAAATTCAGGCTCAATAATGCGGCGGGGGAGTCTCGTCTTCCTGCCGTTTGACCAGGTTCCCATTGGCAAGCTGATCTTTCATGGCTTTCTGACGAGTTTCAAGCTGGTCAAGGCGCTTGCTCAAGGAAAAAATGACCTCGTTCAATTCCGAAAGAAGTTTGTCCTGGTAGGATATCTTGCGTTCAAGTTCAGTTAGTCGTTGTTGCATCGTAGGGTTACATTATCATAAAAATGTTAAGTATTCACAGGGATTTTGATTAGTTAGAGTAAATTTATGAGAATATTCATTCATCTGCGTTTTCTATTCCTGACGATTTGTATTTTATCAATTACTTTCCTCGCCCATTCTGCCCATGCGGAAAGTGAACCTAAAACTCGATTTAAACATATCCCGCTAGAGTATATCGTAGCGCTGGGAGATCCGCTGGCAAACCAAGGTAACAATGCACAACGGTGGGGCCTGTGGCACCAGGACCCCGGCCCGCGAGGTTGTATGCTGAAAGATTTTGACAAATTAGAAACTTCAGGCGGAGTCTCCCAGTCACAGTGGAAATTTGATGACAAAGATTGGTGGCTGGAGGAGCATGGATCGATCATGGAAAAGCCGGTCTTCCCACTTCCGCCGGGAAAATACGTGGTTACCGGCGGTCGGGATAAAATGTCCGTTCTTACAATAGATGTACTAGATAAGGATGGTGCCGCGCGCTGGAGCCTGGGCAATAATACAAAACTTTATGATGTAACGCATTTGCCGTGCCATGCGGCCCGATACACACCGGCCGATAATGATCATGAATGTTCGCCGGCCTTGGCCCCAAATACAGCATTTCCGGTGGCACCTGGCGTTCAAATGCCTTCGATCAAGGGATGTGCCAAACAAGAGTATTCAGTGCTTTTCGTGATCGGGGTAGCCATTGACAACTAGCGCAGGAAAAACTTGTGCTAGTCGCCATTAAAAAGCGAATGAAACAAACTTGGGAATAGCGATTATACCTTTGGCATTTTTAAAATAAATTGACCGGAGAACACAAATGTCTGATCGACGCAGGCCACCAGTTAAAAAATCGGACGAAATATTAGAAGATGTTTTTGCGGGTCATCGCGAAGCGCTGATTGACGGTAGTGAGAGCGGAAAACGGTACCTGGTGAATTTTCTTGAAAAGTTCAACTCGATCCCCAACGCAGTGAAATTTTTCATTTATGATCTTTTGACCGAAGATGCCTATCAGGTTAACGATCTTGTCTTATGCCGGCAAGCGGTAGAACGCGCCGGCGAATACTTGGAGGAAGCGCGGGAAAAGCATTCACGTCAATTAACAGAATACCTGCCATCGCTGCGTTTTGTCGAACGGGGGATATCGATCACGGTCGAAGCAGGTGAATATGAATCAGCCCTTTCTTTTTGTGATCTGGCCATTAAAAATGGCTTGGGTAAAGCGTATGCCGCTAAAAGGGCTTCGATAGAAAGGATGCTTTAATTTCAACGGCGAAACAATTGTGTAAAAATCATTATAATTCGAGAATTAAAACAAGTTGGGCAAACTTTAGGCAGGAGGTTCTCTGAGGGCTTTGTCTTTCATAGCCCTTATGGCGGGTCGGCACGACGATCAGTCCATTAAAGCCAGCTTTCCGGCACAACAGTCTTTGCGGGAATCGAAAAATGAACACTTTAGTAAAATCTTTAGCCCAGAACAAATGAAGCAGTGGCTGGATATTGAGAATAAACAATTACATCATGAGGCTGGCCGTAAGAAATAAATCTTCTTCTGTTGCGGTAAGTTGGATTTGCGAGTATCCCTATACAATGCTCTATACAAAACCTATACAATGTGTTAGGATTTGTTCATGTTTAGCCCAACATATCGTTTAACGAACTACCTTTCGGATTGCCTGGAGCGGACACTGTCTTTATCGTCCGCGTTAAAAAGGCTTTCTTCTCAATCTCCCGTCAGGATCAAGATCACTCGTGATGCACTCGGTCGCGATGCCCATTCTTCAACATGGATAGAAGGAAACACATTATCATTAGCGCAAGTATCTGCGCTTGTTGATGGGAAAGACGTAACCGCGGAGATCAAGCAAAAGACTGAGGTAAAGAATTGTATTGCCGTTCTCCGCTGGATCATGGCACACAAGGATACTTCATGTTCGCCTGCCCGGATCCTTTCTCTTCATTCACTAATGACAAAAGGTCTTTTACCAGATGGGCGTTCAGGTCGCTGGCGCATGGTACAAAATTATGTGGTTAACGCAAAAAATCAAGTTATCTTCACACCGCCTTTACCCAAAGACGTTTTAAGACGGATGGGTGAGCTTCAGGACTGGCTTTTGAAGTCAAAACAAGAACACCCGATCATTCGAAGCGCTATATTCCATCATGAATTTGTCGCGATCCATCCGTTCGTTGACGGGAATGGCCGGATGGCGCGGGCTTTATCACAATGGATTTTATTGCAGGGAGGGTATGATCCAGCCCATTCTTTAGGCTTAGATGAATATTTTGCGAGTGATAGGGCCAAATATTACCAGATGATCAATGAAACACATGAAATGGATCATGATTATACTTACTGGATTGAATATTTTGCTATGGGCCTTCAAACGTCTATGGAAAAGCTGGCGGAACGCTTACGTTCAATAAAAACGGACGGTAGAGAGTGGACGCCGAAACAACGCGAACTACTTGCTTTATTGACTAGCCGAGGGGTTCTTGGCTCAGGTGATATTTGTCGTGCAATGAGTATCAATCGTGCTCGCGTCAATCAATTAATCACACCTTTGATTGAAGCGGGTGTTGTAGCCAAGGAAGGGCATACTCGTTCGGCGAGGTATCGAATCGTTTAATAATGGTTGTTATGATAAGTTGACATTATCGTCCGGTTAGGGTATCCTTATTGTAAGGAAGTAAGGATAAATATTAAATGGAGTTTATGGTATGAATATCATTGAAACGGCTAAAGTCACAACAAAGGGTCAGGTGACCATTCCTAATCGGATTCGCAAGCTTTTGCATCTGGAAGAAGGCTCTTCAATTGCTTTTGGTGTTACCAAAGAGGGCGTGGTGCTGATGCCGTGTGAGGTGACAGTTAAATCGCCGTATACTCCTAAGGAATGGTATGTGATAGTGAA
>PEAR01000180.1 GCA_002753745.1 Candidatus Omnitrophota bacterium
AGGGGGGGGGGGGGGGGGGGGGGGAGATTCAAGAGGGGCCGGCCAAAAACAGGAAAACGGTTTCTCGCTCGTCGAAAGGATAAAAGAATAGTTCAAAAATAGTGAGGGATTCGGGTAATTGTCGTTGAGATTCGGCTTGTTTAATCACAAATAATGACGCCAAATGGAAGAGCAGGCGATAGTGCCTGCCCCTTCGAAAATCAAGCGGTCTTCAGCCTTAAACCGTAGCGGCGACCCGGTGAATGACCTCGGATAAATACGTCTGGTACGGAATGCCCTTGGTGACAGAAAACTTCTTGATGCGGTTAATATCCTGACGGTTGACCCTGATGGTCAAGGTCATATCCTTCCTGCGGGCGGCAATAGCATCCGCCACGGCACGCAATTCCTTACAGCCAACAGGAACATATTCATCTCGCTCAATCGCGTCCATAATCTCTTGTTCTTCGGCATCCAGTTAAATTTTGCGCATATCAGATTCCTTTCAGATATACCTTCGTGTGTTTCCGGCTTGGGAACGCTGTCTTCAAAAAGCATCAGCCATTGATTGTCCCTTGAATGGTTCTTTTCAATCCCCAAAAACTTCCCGGCGACAATCTCATCAAGGGTCAACGCTGGAACGCGTTTTGTAACTGGCTTACCGCTAAATAATTTTATGCTATTAGCTTAAAGCGTCTCTCCCAATTTAATGAACAGTTAATTCCTGCTTTAAACGATCTGCCAGAAAAGTTTTGAGCAAAGACTGATACGGCACATCCCGCTTATTAGCCAATACCCGCATCTGATCCACCATAGATACAGGAAGCCGCAAAGAAATACTCTTGCACGTTGGCTTTAAATTTGGAAATATGACCCTTTTAGCCTTAGACCAATCAACATACTCTGTTGAATCATGAGTTATCCAAAACTTACGCTCTTCCTGCTCGTTTCTAAACTTAGGAATTGTTTTTAAAGTCTTCATAATCAACTCTCTCCTTCCTATTCATATCTCTGGCCGAAATAATCCGAACCAAATTTCTTCGCGGTGTGAAAACAACAAACAACAATCTTCCTGCATCCGTACAACCCAAAGCCCGGCATCTTGTCTCTTCATGCGAATGCCCAACATCCATAACTAACAAAAGCGGCTGGTTAAAAAAGACCTGTTCAGCCTCACCTTCCGAAACATGATGTTTCAACCAGCTCTTAAGACTGTTGCCCTTGTCCCACTGAAAACCTTCACAACTGTTTAGAATACGTTCAATATCCATGTGCAATATGTATATCATGGTTATATACATTTGTCAAACTGAAGGTAAATATTTAGCAAGCTGAGAATTCGCAGGAGCCGACCTTGTGTCGGCCCGGACAGAAGTTCGGGCATATTGGCATGACCCGCCCCGGCTCCCGATCACAATGATGAGATTATTGAACTTAATTATGCCGGGAATCCCGGTAGTTTGTCAATACCCCCTAAATTCCGGTAATTTCTATGATTTTTCCGGATTGCATGACAGCGATTTTATGAGTAATGCGCCGCGCGGCTTTGAGGTTGTGGGTGATGAACAGATAAGTCAGGCTTTTAGATTGCTGTAAGGCGGCCAGGCAATCGAGGACTTCTTTCTGAACCAGGACATCCAGCGAAGAAACGGCCTCATCCAGGATCAACAATCGGGGATCGGTCATCAGGGAACGGGCAATCGCGATGCGCTGGCGCTCGCCGCCGCTGAACTCATGAGGATAACGGGATAAAATGTTTGCCGGCAGGCTGACAGCCTTTAAGACGGACATCATTTTTTCATGGCGGTCGCCGGGCGATAGTTTTCCTTCCAAATGCAGAGCCTCATCTAAGATCTTACGGACTGAGTACCGAGGATCAAGGCTGGCGAAGGGGTCCTGGAAAACCATGCGCACGTTGAGACGAAAATAACGCTCACGCTCCCTGTCGCCCCAAACAGGACGATCTTCAAAAAGGATCTCGCCGGCATCCGCGCGCACCAGCCCCATGGCTATCCGCGCCAGAGTGGTCTTACCGCAGCCCGATTCGCCGACGATGGCACAGCTCTCGCCAGCCTGGATGGACAACGTTACGCCATCAACGGCCTTAACCTGGCCGCCCGTGCGATCAGCGAATATTTTCTTGATGTTTATTAATTCCAGCAACATAAAGACAATCCGAAATATGTTGAGATCCATCCGGCCATCGGCCGTCAGGATGACAAAAAAATCAACCTTCAGCCGCGAGAAGCAATTTTGTATATTCCGCACGAGGCGAGGTCATCACCTGCGCTGCCTTTCCCTGCTCAACCACCGACCCCCTGCACAAAACAACAACCTCATCCGCCACCCGGCGCACAACGCCAAGGTCGTGGGTGATCAGCATGATCGATAATCCCAAAGAAGAGCGCAATTCCTTAAAAAGTTCCAGGATCTTGTCCTGTGTATTCACATCCAGGTTGCTGGTCGGCTCATCGGCGATCAATAATTTCGGACGACAGACAATAGCCTGGGCGATCATAGCCCGCTGACGCAGCCCGCCGCTAAGTTCGAAAGCATAAGCGGATGCAACGCGCACAGGGTCCCCAATACCGGCGTGTCGCAAAGCCTGCAACACGCGCTCACGGGCAGCCGCCGGAGAAATACGTTCATGAGCCAATACCGTCTCACGGATCTGCGCGCCAATCGTCATTACCGGATCAAAAGCGCTGACCGGTTCCTGAAAGGCCATGCTCACTCCAAAGCCGCGAAAAGCACGCAAGTCAGCATCAGAAAACCTTGTAATATCCTTACCCTCAAATATGATCCGGCCGGATGACATCGTCATCACCTCCGGCAAAAGGCCGAGCATAGCCAGGCCAAGCGTCGTCTTCCCGCTGCCCGATCCGCCGACAACACCAACGATCCCCCCTTGCGAAACATCAAATGAAACAGCGCGAAGAATATAACCTCCTCCCTCCCGGGGAGGGAGGAGGTTAACGGACACGTCGTTAATGGAAACAATAGTTTTATTCATCACGTTTTGGCGGTAACAAGGCCGGCACTGCTCCTATTTCTGTGTAAGAACCAGGTCCTGATCCAGAGACACAACCTGATACCTGACCGGTTTCTTCAGATCCCTGTTATAAAAATATACGCCGCCGTCTTTCTGGTCAAAGAAACCAAACGAACCCGTCGAATAAAATGGGATCACCGTATGAAAATCAGGACCTGCCGCTTTCGACAGCCTCGGCGCCAAACAAACACCCAACAAAAAAACATTCGCGCACAACAACAAAACAATCCATTTATTCATAATGCCTCCTTTTTATAAAATTGATCCACGATCTTAAAATCATCTACCCATTAGCATCCTTCTTTACCATCGGATCAAGAACGTCGCGCAGGGCGTCGCCGATCACATTAAAACACACAACACTTACAAAAATAAAAAACGCTGGCCACAAAATCCATGGTGCGAATTTGATCCGCACAATACTCATGGCATCGGTCAGCATATTTCCCCAACTGGCATACGGATCCTGAATCCCCAAACCGATCAAACTCAACGCTGATTCGCCCAGAATATAGCCGGGAATCGAAAGCATCACAGCGGCAATCGAATACGAAACCGTATGCGGAAGAATGTGACGCACAATAATCTGCAAATCACTCAGACCAAAGGTCTTTGCCGCCAGCACATAATCGCGCTCACGCAACGACAGACACATCCCCCGCACCACCCGCGCCAATCCCGCCCAACCGATAACCGACAAAATAATAACAATGGCAAAGTAAACCTGCACCGAATTAAAGTTGTCCGGCACAGCCGCACGCAACGCAAGCAACAAATAAAATCCGGGTGCCATCATCAACACCTCGCACAAACGCATCAACACATTATCGATCCGCCCGCCGTAATACCCGGCAATGCCGCCCACCAGCAAACCCAAAGCAAAAGAGATCAATACCCCGATCAAGCCGATGGTCAGCGATACGCGTGCGCCGTAAATGATCCGGGAGAACACATCACGCCCGCGGCTATCAGCGCCCAGCAGATAAATCCGGCCAGGCGCATCCACAGAAAAAAGCCTGGGCGTAAAAAACTTCACTGGATATATTCTTGACGTATCCGTCACATAAATCCGCTGGCGGTACTCACTTAATGTCAAGATCATCCCGTAAACAAAAGGCCCGCGCCATTTGCCGTCATGCATCACGTGAATCGCTGTTGGCGGACAATACGAGAGATCCCGCGATTCAGCCTTAAACGAATACGGCGCCAGAAAATCCGCAAAAAGCGCGCCGGCATAAAGCAGCCCCAACGCCCACAACGCCATCAACGCCCATTTGTTTTTTAAGAAAGCATTTTTCATTACGCTGGCTTCTCCTGGCGTATCCGCGGATCGGCTTTGGCTAACAAGATATCGGCGAACAGATTTCCGA